>JBKPCO010000110.1:0-58938 GCA_046727415.1 Candidatus Methylomirabilota bacterium | reverse complement strand
GGCCGCTCGTGCCGCAGGCCGTGCCATCCGAGTCCGTTCCGCCGGGCGCGGTCCCGCCGGCGCAGCCGGCGCCTGCGGCCCCGGCCGTGTCGCGCGCGGGCAATCCGGAGCAGGAGTACAACGCGGCCTTGGCCACGTTTCGATCGCGCGAGCACGGACAGGCGGTGCTCGACTTCACGGACTTCATCGCGAAGTATCCCAGGCACTCGCTGGCGGGGAACGCGCAGTACTGGATCGGCGAGGCGTACTGGACGCAGCGCGACTACCGCCAGGCGCTGGTCGAGTTCGACAAGGTGTCGGAATATGGGCCGGGCAAGGCTCCGGACGCCCTCGTGAAGATCGGCCTCTGTCACGCGCGCCTGCGCGACGCTTCGCGCGCAGAGCAGGCTTGGCAGCGAGTCATCCGCGAGTATCCGAAGTCCGAGGCGGCGGGCCTGGCGCAGTCCCTTCTGCGGACGAACGCCGCCTCGCACCGGTAGGATCCACCACCGTATCTGTTCGGAATCTTTGGCAGTCCCAGCCTCGTCTATATACTGAACGCCCCACTGAGGCGACGCCGACGATGATCGAGCTTCGACCTGGAGACCCTCGCTACCCCGCGCTGCTCGGCGCGATTGCCGCGCCGCCGTCCCTGTACGTGCGCGGCGAAATCCAGGACGACGACTCGCTCGCGCTCGCGATCGTCGGCTCGCGACGTCCGACGCCCTACGGCCTCGCGGTCGCCGAGCGCCTGGCCTCCGATCTGGCAGGTCGCGGCGTGACGATCGTGAGCGGCCTGGCCCGCGGCATCGACACGGCGGCCCATCGCGGCGCACTCTCGGCGGGCGGGCGCACGATCGCGGTGCTAGGCTGCGGTCTCGATGTCGTCTACCCGCCGGAGAACGTCCCGCTCGCGCGCACGATCGAGCGGCGCGGCGCGGTCGTATCGCAGTTCCCGGCGGGAATGCCGGCGCTGCCCGGCCACTTTCCCGCGCGCAACCGCACGCTGGCGGGGCTCGCCCTCGGAGTCGTCGTGGTCGAGGCGGCAGAGAAGAGCGGCGCTCTGATCACTGCCGGATTCGCCGGCGATCTCGGTCGCGAAACCTTCGCCGTTCCTGGCCGAATCACGTCGGCGTCGAGCGTCGGTGCGAACCGCCTCATACAGGACGGTGCTAAACTCGTTACATGCTGGCAGGACATCGTGTCAGAATTGCCAGAGCCGTGGCGTCGCGCCGTGCGCGGCCCTCTTGCGTCGAAGGACGAGTCGCCGCAACCCGAAATCGGGAGTGACGAGGGCCGAATGTTCCGGTTGCTGGCTCCGGACGAGCCGCAGCACATCGAGGAGCTCATCGCCCGAGCGGGAATGGATCCGGCGCGGGCTGCGACGTCGTTGATGACGCTCGAGCTGGGCGGTTGGGCCCGGCAGCTGACGGGACAGCGGTGGGTCTCGGTCGACACACGCGTGAGGAGAGTGTAGGTGGCGACGAAGCGGGCTCTGGTAGTCGTGGAGTCACCCACGAAGGTGAAGACGATCCAGAAGTATCTGGACTCGAAGTACGTCGTCAAAGCCTCCATGGGTCACGTCCGCGACCTGCCGAAGTCGAAGCTCGGTGTCGATCCGAAGAAGAACTTCAAGCCGCAGTACGTCGTGACGCCGGCCAAGAAGAAGGTGCTCGACGATCTCAAGAAGGCCGCCGAGCGAGCCGACACGCTCTACGTTGCCACCGACCCCGACCGCGAAGGCGAGGCGATCGGGTGGCATCTCGCCGAGGAGCTCGACGTTCCCAAGAAGAACGTCTTCCGCATCACGTTCAACGAGATCACCGAGCGCGCCGTCAAGGCGGCGTTCAACAGCCCCGGCAAGATAGATCTAAAAAAGGTCGACGCCCAGCAGGCGCGGCGCGTGCTCGACCGTCTGGTCGGCTACAGCCTCTCGCCGCTGCTCTGGGAAAAGGTGCAGCGTGGGCTCTCGGCGGGCCGCGTGCAGTCGGTGGCGGTGCGGCTGATCGTCGACCGCGAGCGAGAGATCCAGGCGTTCGTTCCCGTCGAGTACTGGTCGCTCCACGCGCGGCTCAACGCCTCGCGGCCGCCCGAATTCGTCGCGACGCTGAAGGAGGTCGCGGGCGAGAAGGCGTCGCTTCCGAACGAGGAGACGACGCGCGCCCTCATGGCCTCGCTCGACGGCGCGCGCTTCGTGGTCAAGTCGGTCACGCGCGGCGAGCGGCGCCGGAATCCCTTGCCGCCGTTCATCACCTCGACGCTGCAGCAGGAGGCCGGGCGCAAGCTCGGCTTCACGGCGCGCAAGACGATGACGATCGCCCAGCAGCTCTACGAGGGCATCGACCTCGGGTCGGAAGGCGCCGAGGGTCTCATCACTTACATGCGAACCGACTCGGTGCGGGTGGCGCGCGAGGCGCAGGCCGCGGCGCGCGGCTGGGTCATCGCGCGCATCGGCATGGAGTACGTCCCCGAGGCGCCGCCAACCTACAAGTCGCGGGGCAGCGCCCAGGAGGCGCACGAGGCGATCCGGCCTTCGGAGCTCCGCAACGAGCCCAGGGTCGTCGAGCAGTACCTCTCGCCGGACCAGATGAAGCTCTACCGGCTCGTCTGGGAGCGGTTCCTGGCGAGCCAGATGATGCCCGCGGTCTACGATACGGTGGGCGCGGACATCGAGGCCGGTCAGTGCCTCTTCCGCGCCCAGGGGGCGACGCTCAAATTCAAGGGTTTCACCGCCGTGTACGAGGAGAGCCGCGAGGAAGGCGAGCCCGTGCCCGAGCAGGACCAGGAAGGCGCGATCCCGCTGCTCGAAGAGGGCGAAGTGCTGACGCTCGTCGCCCTCGATCCGAAGCAGCACTTCACCCAGCCCCCGCCCCGTTTCACGGAGGCCTCGCTCATCAAGGCGCTCGAGGAGCTCGGGATCGGCCGGCCGTCGACCTACGCGTCGATCCTGGGCACGATCATCAACGACCGCGGCTACGTGCATCGCGAGCGGCGCACGCTGAGCCCGACCGAGCTGGGCATGGCGGTCACCGACAAGCTCATCCCGTACTTCCAGGACATCATGAACGTCGAGTTCACGGCGCAGATGGAAGACAACCTCGACAAGATCGAGGAGGGTCAGCGCAAGTGGGTCGACACCGTGAAGGCGTTCTACGAGCCCTTCAAGCGCGACCTGGCTCGCGCCAAGCGGGAGATGCGCAGCGAGAAGGTCGGCGAGCCCACCGGTGAGACGTGCCCGGAGTGCGAGAGCGAGCTCCTGGAGAAGCGCGGGCGGTTCGGGAAGTTCCTGGCCTGCTCCGCCTATCCCGATTGCCGGTACACCCGAAACCTCGACGGGAGCGGACGCGCCGAGGACGAGCCGGCGAACGAGAATTGCCCGACGTGCGGCAAGCCCATGGTGATCAAGCACGGGCGCTTTGGTAAATTCATCGCGTGCTCCGGCTATCCCGAGTGCAAGACGACCAAGCCGGTCACCCTTGGCATCGCGTGCCCCGAGCCCGGCTGCACCGGGCAGCTCGTCGAGCGGCGGTCGCGCAAGGGCCGCACCTTCTTCGGCTGCTCGGCATATCCGAACTGCAAGTTCGTGGTCTGGCGGCGGCCGGTCAGTGAGCCGTGCCCGAAGTGTGGCGCCGCATTCGTCACCGAGCGTGTCCTCAAGAACCGCACCGTCCGCAGCTGTGCGCGCGAGGGGTGCGACTTCGAACGGGAGGTCGAGCTTCCGGTGACATGAAGGATCCGCTGGCCGCGTTTCTACGCCACCTCGCCTCGGAGCAAGACGCCTCGCCGCACACGCTGCGTAGTTATCGGGCCGACCTTCTCGAGTTCGTCCAGCACGCCGGTCAAAGTCAATCCCCCGATTGGCTGGCCGCGGCGGACGCCCGCACCGTGCGCGCCTTCCTCGTGCGCCTGCACGACCGTGGGCTCGATGCGGTGACGATCGCCCGCAAGCTCGCCGCGGTGCGCAGCTGGTTCCGGTTCCTGGTGCGACGCGGTGTCCTCGAGCGCAACGTGGCCCGCGAGGTGAGGGGACCGCGGATGCCGAAGAAGCTGGTCTCCTTCCTACCGATCGACGAGGCGGCGGTGTTGATGGACGGCAAGCCGGCCGCCGGCCCCGAGCGCCTGCGCGACGCCGCCATGCTAGAGCTGCTCTACGCCAGCGGACTCCGCGTCTCCGAGCTAGTCGCTCTCGACCTCGACGACGTCGACCGCGCCCGGCAGACGGTGCGGGTGCTCGGCAAGGGTCGCAAGGAGCGCATCGTCCCGTACGGCGGCCGCGCCGCGAGCGCGCTCGCCGCCCACCTGGCAACGCGCGGAGACGCCCGCGGACCGCTCTTCCTCAGTCGACGCGGCGGCCGGCTCACCGTACGCTCGATCCACTCGATCGTGCGGCGGCGAGCGCAGGCGTGCGGGATCACGCGGCGGGTGAGCCCGCACACGCTGCGTCACACGTTCGCGACACACCTGCTCGATGCCGGCGCCGACCTCCGGATGATCCAGGAGCTCCTCGGCCACAGCCGGCTGTCGACGACGCAGCGGTACGCGCACGTCGGCACCGACCACCTCATACGGGCGTACGACGCCGCCCATCCCCGCGCCCGCGCGAAATGACTCCGGACACGCCGGCGTGGCGCTTCTCGGCTACCACTGTCGTCGCGGTCCGTCACCGGGGTCAGGTGGCGATCGCCGGCGACGGCCAGGTCTCGATCGGCGCGACCATCGTCAAGGCCGGAGCGCGGAAGGTTCGCAAGCTCTACCAGGACCGCGTGGTGGCCGGCTTCGCCGGCGCTGCCGCCGACGCGTTCACCCTCTTCTCTCGTTTCGAGTCGAAGCTCGAGGAGCATCGGGGCAACCTGTCGCGGGCGGCGGTGGAGCTGGCCAAGGACTGGCGCACCGATCGTGTCCTGCGGCGGCTGGAGGCACTCTTGGCGGTGGCCGACCGCGAGCACTCGTTCATCGTCTCGGGGACGGGTGACGTCATCGAGCCGGACGACGGCCTGATCGGCATCGGCTCGGGCGGCCCCTACGCGCTGGCCGCCGCCCGCGCGCTCGTCGCCCACTCCGATCTGGACGCCAAGTCGATCGCGGCGGAAGCGATGCGCGTCGCCGCGTCGATCTGCGTCTACACGAACGACCACGTGACGGTCGAAGTCCTGTGAAGCCTCAATTCATTGTAGCGGGGACCGTGAGGCCGGCTTGGACCGAGGGTGGCCTGAGACAGGCGCGACCCGGCTCCGGTCCGCAGTCAACCGATCGACCTGGCTCCGGTCCGCAGTCAACCCACACGCCCGATCAATCGGGGGCGACGTGAGTCTTACGCTGACGCCCGCCGAGATCGTCGCCGAGCTGGATCGCTACATTGTCGGCCAGGAGAAGGCCAAGCGCGCTGTCGCCATCGCACTTCGCAATCGCTGGCGGCGCCAGAACCTGCCCCCCGACCTGCGTGACGAGGTGGCCCCGAAGAACATCATCATGATCGGCCCCACCGGCGTCGGGAAGACCGAGGTGGCCCGGCGCCTGGCGAAGCTCGCGCAGGCACCGTTCCTCAAAGTCGAGGCGTCGAAGTACACGGAGGTCGGCTATGTCGGGCGTGACGTCGAGTCGATGATTCGCGACCTCACCGAGCTATCGGTCAACATGGTCAAGGCCGAGATGACGGCGCGGGTGCAGGAGCGAGCCGAGCAGCTGGCCGAGGAGCGCCTGCTCGACGTGCTCCTGCCGCGGCGATCGCCGGGGCCATACTCGTCGAGCTCGCTCGAGGAGATCACACCCGACGCCTCCCGCGAGACGACGAAGGACAAGCTCCGTGCGCAGCTCAGAGCCGGGCGGCTCGACGAGCGCCTCGTGGAGCTCGAGATGCAACACCAGGCGACGCCGATGATCGAGGTCCTGTCCGGCCAGGGGCTCGAGGAGATGGGCATCAACCTCAAGGACATGCTCTCAAACGTGATGCCCCCGCGGACGAAGCGCCGCAAGGTCACAGTGACCGAGGCAAAGCGGCTTCTGGCCCAGGAAGAGGCCCAGAAGCTGATCGACATGGACGAGGTGGTGACCCAGGCCATCCGCCGGGCGGAGAACTCGGGCATCGTCTTCCTCGACGAGCTCGACAAGGTCGCCGGGCGGGAAGGGGGGCACGGCCCCGACGTCAGCCGTCAGGGCGTGCAGCGCGACCTCCTGCCCATCGTCGAGGGGTCTTCGGTCACGACCAAGCACGGGGTCGTCCGCACCGACCACATCCTGTTCATCGCCGCTGGCGCCTTCCATGTCGCCAAGCCGTCGGACCTCATCCCCGAGCTCCAGGGGCGCTTTCCCATCCGGGTCGAGCTCGACCCCTTGACGCGCGACGATTTCGTCCGCATTCTTACCGAACCGCGCAATGCCCTGGTCACGCAATACGTGGAGCTCTTGAAAACGGAGCGGGTCGTCCTCCGGTTCACGCCGGACTCGGTGGAGGCGATCGCGGAAACCGCGATGCAGGTGAACGCGAGCACGGAAAACATCGGCGCCCGGCGCCTGTACACGGTGATGGAAAAGCTGCTCGAGGAGATCTCGTTCAATGCGCCGGTCATGCCGGGCAAGGAGCTGACCATCGACGCCGGCTACGTGTACGACCGGCTCGCTGATATCACGCGGGACCAGGACCTCTCGAGGTTCATTCTCTGATGGCGACGGCGGTGCGCAGCCGCGGCCCGAAGGGCGAGGCGCGCCTGTGACGGACCCCCGGCGCGCCGAAATCCTGCTGGAGTCGCTTCCTTATATCCGGGAGTTCCGCGGCAAGACGATCGTCATCAAGTACGGCGGGGCAGCCATGGAGCGGGCGGACCTCAAGGAGCCCTTCGCCCTGGACGTGATCCTGCTGCGCCTGGTCGGGATCAATCCGGTCATCGTGCACGGCGGCGGCCCGCAGATCGGCGCGCTCATGAAGCGCCTGGGCAAGGAGCCGCGCTTCGTCGGCGGCATGCGCGTGACCGATGAGGAGACGATCGAGATCGTCGAGATGGTACTGGTCGGCAAGATCAACAAGGAGATCGTAGGGCGCATCAACCATCACGGTGGCCGCGCGATCGGCCTCTCGGGCAAGGACGCCGGCCTGATCAAGGCGCGGCGCCGGCCGCACCGCATGCCGAACGGAGAAGAGGTGGACATCGGGCTCGTCGGCGAGGTCGAGACGGTGAACACCGAGGCTCTCCGGCTCCTCACCGACGACGGGTTCATTCCGGTGATCGCGCCGGTCGGAGTGGGGAGCAAGGGCGAGACCTACAACATCAATGCGGACCTCGTCGCCGGAGACATCGCCGCCGCCCTCGGCGCCGAGAAGCTGATCCATCTCACGGACGTCCAGGGCATCCTCGACTCAGACCGGAAACTGGTGAGCACGCTGGCCCGCAAGGACGCGGAGCGGCTCGTCAAGGACGGCGTGATCGAGGGCGGCATGCTGCCCAAGGTCGAATCCTCGCTCCGGGCCCTGGAGGGCGGCAGCGCGAAGGCGCACATCATCGACGGCAGCCAGCCGCACGCGATCCTGCTCGAGCTCTTCACGCGCGAAGGCATCGGAACGGAAATCGTCCTGTGAGGTCGACGGCGATGGACACCAAAACGCTCCTGGAATGGTCGGCGAAGTACCACACCCCTAACTACGGCAGCCGCGCCCCCATCGTGCTCGTGCGGGGCGACGGCGTGCGCGTCTGGGACACGGACGGCCGCGAGTACCTGGACTTCGGCGCCGGCATCGCCGTCACCTCGCTGGGGCACTGCCATCCGCGGGTGACCGGCGCCATCCAGGAAGCGGCGGCGACGCTCCTGCACGTCTCGAACCTCTACCACGCGGCGCCGCAGATCCACCTGGCCAAGCTCCTCATCGAGCACTCGTTCGCCGATCGCGTGTTCTTTTCGAACTCCGGTGCCGAGGCCAACGAGGCGGCGCTCAAGGTCGCCCGCAAGTACGCGCGCGAGCGGATCGCGTCCGATCGCGTCGAGTTCGTGGCCACCCGCAACTCGTTCCATGGACGTACGTTCGCGGCGCTGGCGGCGACTGGACAGGAGAAGTACCAGCACGGATTCGAGCCCCTGGTGCCCGGCTTCAAGCACGTGCCCTACAACGACCTGCGCGCGATGGAACGCGCGATCGACAACCGCACCGCCGGCGTCATCGTGGAATGCATCCAAGGCGAGGGCGGCGTGCACGTGGCCGACGAGGACTACGTGCGCGGGCTCCGCAAGCTCTGCGATCAGTCGGGCGCGCTCCTCATCCTCGACGAGATCCAGACCGGCGTCGCGCGGACCGGGCGGCTCTGGGCCTACCAGCACTATGGGATCGAGCCCGACATCATGACGCTGGCCAAGGCGCTCGCCAACGGCGTGCCGATCGGCGCGATGCTGACGCGCGAAGACATCGCGAGCGTCCTGATCGCCGGAACCCACGGATCGACCTTCGGCGGGACGCCGTTCGTCACCTCGGTCGCGTTGGCGACCATGACGACGGTCCTCGATGGCAAGCTCTGGGAGCAGGCCGCTCAGCGAGGCCGCTATCTGATGGACGGGCTCCGGACCATCCAGGCCTCGAACCCGAAGGTGCAGGTCGTGCGCGGGCGCGGCCTCCTCATCGGCGCCGAGCTGTCGGTGCCGGCCGGCCCGATCGTCGACGCTTGCCGTGAAGCCGGGCTGCTCGTGCTGTCAGCGGGGGATCGCGTGCTCCGGCTGACGCCGCCCCTCATCGTCGAGGAGCGAGAGTGCGAGCAAGCGCTGGGGATCATCAAGACCGTGCTCGGACGCGCCTGACGTGCGGCATTTCCTGTCGGCCGCCGACCTGACGCGCGACGCCGCGCTCGAGCTGTTCGCCCTGGCGGCCGACCTCAAGCAGCGTCGCAAGGCCGGCCGCCTCGGCTCGGCGCTCGCCGGCAAGACCTTCGCGCTGATCTTCGAGAAGGCCTCGCTCCGGACGCGGGTCACCTTCGAGGTCGGCATCATCCAGCTCGGCGGCCGCGCGGTCCATCTGGTGGGCCGCGAGATCGGGCTGGGCACGCGCGAGTCGGTGCCCGACGTGGCGCGCAACCTCTCCCTGTGGGTCGACGGCATCATGGCGCGGGTCAACTCACACGCGACCATCACCGGGCTCGCGCGCCACGCCAGCGTGCCGGTGATCAACGGGCTTTCAGATTTCGAGCACCCGTGCCAGGCGCTCGCCGACTTCTTTACGCTGTGGGAGCGCGGCGTCGACTTCCGGACGACGCGGCTGGCGTGGATCGGCGACGGCAACAACGTCTGCCACTCGATCATGATCCTTGGCTCGCTCCTGGGCGCCTCGATCGTCGTCGCCTGTCCGCCCGGCTACGAGCCCGACGCGGGCGTGGTGGCGACGGTCCGCCGCCTCGGCGGGCGGCTCGAGGTCACCGAAGACGCACGGTCGGCCGCCCAGGGCTCCGACATCATCTACACCGACGTGTGGACGAGCATGGGGCAGGAGGCCGAGCACGAGCAGCGGCTCGAGGCCTTCAGCCGATACCAGATCAACGAGACGCTCGTCGGCTTCGCCAAGCCGTCCGCGCTCGTGATGCACTGCCTGCCGGCCCATCGCGGCGAGGAGATCACCGACGCCGTCCTCGACGGCAAGCAGAGCATCGTGCTGCAGCAGGCCGAGAACCGGCTCCACGCGCAGAAGGCGGTCATGCTCCGCCTGCTGGGAGGCTCGCTCGATGACGCCTGATCCCAAGCGCGTCGTCCTGGCCTACTCGGGGGGCCTCGATACCTCGGTGATCCTCCGCTGGCTCATCGAGCGCTACCGCTGCGACGTCGTCGCGTTCTGCGCCGACCTTGGCCAGGGCGAGGAGCTCATCCCCGTACGCGACAAGGCGATGCGCACCGGCGCCGTCGCCGTGCACATCGTGGATCTGCGCGAGGAGTTCGTCCGCGACTTCATCTTCCCGATGCTGCGGGCCAACGCCGTCTACGAGGGCGCCTATCTGCTCGGCACGTCGATCGCGCGCCCGCTCATCGCGCGGGCACAGGTCGAGATCGCCGCGAAGGAGGGCGCCGACGCGGTCGCCCACGGTGCCACCGGCAAGGGCAACGATCAGGTCCGATTCGAGCTGACCTACGCGGCCCTGGCGCCGCACCTACGCGTGATCGCGCCGTGGCGTGAATGGGAGCTCAACTCCCGCACGTCGCTCATCGAGTTCGCGCGGCGGCACGACATCCCGGTCCCGGTGACGGTCGAGCGCCCGTACAGCACGGACCGCAACCTCTTCCACATTTCCTACGAGGGCGGCGTCCTGGAGGATCCGTGGGCCGAGCCGCCTGCCAAGATGTTCCAGCTCACCAGCGACCCGGAGGCCGCGCCGGACGTACCGCTGACCTTCGAGATCGCGTTCGAACGGGGCGACCCGGTCGCCGTCGACGGCGACCGGCTCGGCCCGGCCGCGCTCCTGACACGACTGAACCGGATGGGCGGAGAGCACGGTATCGGCCGGGTCGACCTGGTCGAGAACCGCTTCGTCGGCATGAAGTCGCGTGGGGTCTACGAGACGCCGGGCGGCACCATCCTGCACGCGGCGCGGCGCGCCCTGGAATCGATCACCCTCGACCGCGAGGTGCTTCACCTGCGCGACTCGCTGGTGCCGCGCTACGCGGAGATGATCTACTACGGCTTCTGGTTCTCGCCGGAGCGCCAGATGCTGCAGTCGCTGATGGACGACTGCGCGCGCGATGTGACCGGCACCGCGCGGCTCAAGCTGTACAAGGGCGGCGTCACGGTCACCGGCCGCCGGTCGCCGCGTTCCCTCTACCGGACGGACTTCGCCACGTTCGAGGCCGACACCGTCTATCGGCAGCGCGACGCCGAGGGTTTCATCAACCTGAACGCCCTGCGTCTCAAGATCCGGGCGCTCAGGGACAAGAACGCCTGATCCGTGCGGATCGACGTCGCGCCGACCGCCGAAGCGGTTGTCCCGGACGCCCTCGGCGGCGCCACCGCGCTGGTGATCGACGTCCTCCGCGCCTCCACCACGATCATCACCGCCCTCGCGCACGGCTGCCGCGCGATCGTGCCGGTGGCCGACCCGGGCGATGCCCGCCGGCGCGCCGGCGAGGCATGGGGCGATGGCGCCCTGGTGGCGGGCGAGCGCCACGGCGAGCCGATTCCCGGGTTCGACCTCAGCAACTCACCGGTCGAGTTCGGCACCGTCGGGGTGCGCGGCAAGACGGTCTTCTTCACGACCAGCAACGGGACGCGCGCGCTCCTGGCGGCGCGGGCGGCGGCGGCCATCGGCGTGGCGGCGCTGGTCAACGTGAGCGCCGCCGCGGCGTGGGCCGCGGGTGCCGGGCGCGACGTCGCCATCCTCTGCGCGGGCTCGCGGGGCGCCCAGTCGCTCGAGGATTGGACGTGCGCGGGGCTCCTGGTCGATCGCGTCCTCGCCGTCATGCCCGCCACGCTCAGCGACGCCGCTCGCGACGCGCTGGACACGGGTCGGCGTTATGTCGACGACGTAGGCCGTCTCAAGCGGGACGCGCCGTGGGCGCGCCGCCTCATCGCCGCCGGGCGTGGCGCCGACGTGGACGCGTGCCTACGTCTGGACACGACGACGCTCGTGCCCCGGTATGTGCCGAACATTGACAAGATCGTGGGCGACCTCGGATAATGACGTTGCTGATTCGTCCCGGCGACGGAGCTCCAGCGTGAACTTGCCGATCGGTCTCACCCTGACTCGAATCATCGCGGTGCCGCTCCTGATCGTCTTCCTCATCTCGTCCTCGCGGGTACACGCGGTGATCGCGGCCGCCATCTTCATTCTTGCCTCCATCACGGACTGGGCCGACGGGATGCTGGCGCGGCGGCGCAACCAGGTGACAACTCTCGGCACGCTCCTCGACCCGATCGCCGACAAGCTCCTGGTGGCCGCGGCGCTGGTGTCGCTCCTTGCCATCGACAAGATCGATGCGTGGATCGTCGTGGTGATCGTCGGGCGGGAGCTGGCGGTGACCGGACTTCGCGCGGTCGCGGCGTCCATCGGCACCATTGTCCCGGCGTCGCGGCTGGCGAAGTGGAAGACGGTGAGTCAGTACATCGCGATCACCATGCTGATCGTCGAGAAGGGCTTCGCGCCCCCCGGATTCCACGTGGCGGCCACCGTGGTGCTGTGGGCCGCGCTCGTTCTCACGGTGATCTCGGCGGTCGATTACTTCTATCGATTCTTCCGGAAGGCCGACTACCGCGCGATCGTGCCCGGCGAAGAACGCTGGTCGTGAGCGCCGTCGCGATCGTCGCCGCCTATCTGATCGGCGCGCTCCCGATCGGCTACCTGGTGGGACGCGCTTTCGGCATCGCCGACATCCGGCGTCACGGCAGCGGCAACATCGGCGCCGCCAACGTGCTGCGCACCGCCGGCCGGTTGCCGGCGATCCTCACGCTCGGCGGCGACATCGCCAAGGGCTTCCTGGCCGTGGCGGTGGGAGCCGCGCTCGCGAAGAGCGCGGCCGGCCCTGACCTGGGCGCGACGGCCGCCTGCGCGGTCGCGGCGGTGATTGGCAACTGCTGGTCGGTCTTCCTCGGCTTCCGCGGCGGCAAGGGCGCCGCGACGGGGCTCGGGGCCCTGCTGGCGCTAGTGCCGCTCGCGGTTCTTCTGGCCGCCGTCGTGTGGCTCGGAGTCACCATCAGCCTCCGCTACGTCTCGCTCGGTTCCATCCTGGGCTCGGTATGCGGCGCGCTCGGCGCGGCGGTCCTCGGTTATCCCGGACCTTTCGTGCTCGCTGCGTTCGGCGTCGCGGCGATCGTGGTGGCGCGGCACCACGCGAACATCGCGCGACTCCTGGCCGGTCATGAGCCGAAGGTGGGCCAGCGGCGGACATCGACGTGAGCGTTGCGGTCATCGGCGGCGGCAGCTGGGGTACGGCGCTGGCTATCCACGCGGCGCGCAGCGGGTCGCCAGTGCGTCTGTGGGCGCGCGAGCGCGAGGTCGTCGAGGGGATCCGCGCGCGACACCGGAGCCCATGGTACCTCAATGACATCGACGTTCCGTCCGCGATCGAGGCGACGCTCGATCAGGCTGAAGCACTCGCCGGCGCCGCGGTCGTGATCGTCGCCATTCCCTCGGAGTTCGTGGGCGCCTCGCTCAAGGCCCTGCCACCGATTCCCGCCGACGTGCCGCTCGTCTCGGCTACCAAGGGGCTCGATCCCGAGCGCCACCTGCGCATGAGTGAGCTGATCGCCGAGCGGTTCCCGGACGCCCGTGTCGCCGTGCTGTCGGGCCCGACGTTCGCGCGCGAGGTCGCGCTCGGCCGTCCCACCGCCGCCGTCATCGCGTCGCGCGACGACACGCTGGCGGCCTTGCTACAGCGCCGTCTCGGCACGCGGGAATTTCGCCTCTACGCGAACCGTGACGTCATCGGGGTCGAGCTCGGCGGCGCCCTGAAGAACGTCATGGCGATCGCCACCGGCATCGCCGATGGGCTCGGCCTCGGCGAGAACGCGCGGGCCGCGCTCATCACCCGCGGGCTCGCGGAGATGACGCGCCTGGCGGTCGCCCTCGGCGCTGTCTCCGGGACGCTGGCGGGCCTCGCCGGCATGGGTGACCTCGTCCTGACCTGCACGGGCAGCCTTTCGCGCAATCGCCAGCTCGGCATGGCGCTGGCCAAAGGCGAGAGCGCCGCGTCGGTCGAGCGCGAGACGCGCATGATCGCAGAGGGCGCACGCACGGTCACGTCCGCGCTGGCGCTGGCGCGGCGCTATTCCGTCAGCCTGCCGATCTGCCACGAGGTGAGCGCGGTGCTCTTCGATGGCAAGGCGCCGGCGGAAGCGCTTGCGTCGCTCCTGGAGCGGCCCGTCAAGCGGGAGGATCGCTAGCGGATGCCGGAGCTGCGAAAGGACCCGGTCGTCGGGCGCTGGGTCATCATCGCGATGGAGCGCGCGCGGCGGCCGTCCGATTTCACGGCTGAGCCCGTCCGACCGCGCGGCTCCGTCTGCGCGTTCTGCGAGGGCCAGGAATCGCAGACGCCGCCCGAGGTGCTGGCTGGCCGCCCCCCGAAGACCGAGCCGAACGGCCCGGGCTGGACGTATCGCGTGGTGCCGAACAAGTTCCCGGCGCTCCGGATCGAGGGCGACCTCGATCCGGCCGGCGAGGGCCTCTACGACAAGATGACGGGCGTCGGCGCGCACGAGGTGGTCATCGAGACGCCCGACCACACCGCGTCCCTCGCCACGCTTCCAGTCGACGCCGTCGCCGACGTGCTGCTGGCATTCCGCGAGCGCGTGCTCGATCTCAAGAAGGACCCGCGCTTCGCCTACGTGCTGGTGTTCAAGAACCACGGCGAGGCGGCCGGCGCGTCGCTCGAGCATCCGCACTCGCAGCTGATCGCGACGCCGATCATTCCGATCATGGTGTCCGAGGAGCTCGCCGGTTCGGCCCAGTACTACGCGCTCAAGGAGCGCTGCGTCTGGTGCGACCTGCTGCGGCAGGAGCGCCGCGACGGCCGGCGCGTCATCCTGGAATCGCAGGGCTTCCTGGCGGTGGCGCCGTTCGCCCCGCGGTTTCCGTTCGAGACGTGGATCTTGCCCCTGCGGCATCGGGCAGCCTTCGAAGACTCCAGCGAGGAGGAGCTGCGCGGGCTGGCCGGCGTGCTCGGCGATTTCCTGCATCGCATGAACCGGGTGCTCGGCGACCCGCCCTTCAACTTCATGCTGCACACGGCGCCCTTCCGCGAGGTCCAGCTGGAATCCTTCCACTGGCACCTGGAGATCATCCCGAAGCTTACGCGCGTGGCCGGCTTCGAGTGGGGGAGCGGCTTCTTCATCAACCCGGTTCCGCCCGAAGGGGCCGCGGAGGCCCTGAAGGCGACGGTGGGCCGATCGTGATAACATCACCGGCTGTGGCGCGGGAATAGCTCAGTGGTAGAGCACGACCTTGCCAAGGTCGGGGTCGCGGGTTCGAATCCCGTTTCCCGCTCCAGCCAACTTTTCGATCCTCCCCTCGGGGCGGCGTAGCCAAGTGGCTAAGGCGGAGGTCTGCAAAACCTCTACTCAGCGGTTCGAATCCGCTCGCCGCCTCCATTTCTTCACACTCTAGAAAATCCGCGGAGAGCCTACATGGCCGAGGTGATCAAGCGGGTAGGGCCCCCGAAGGCGACCGATCTCAAGGGCGACGAGTTCACGTGGACGATCCAGCTCAGCGCGGCGCCGTCGCGCGAGTGGTCGCGGCTCTTCACGGAGCCGGCGGAGTCCACTGTCCTCTGTCATCCCCGGCGCCTGGGCATGATGCACCAGGCCCTCGTGTTCAAGTCCGACGAAGGACACCTTCCGACCTGGGTCCAGTACATCGACAAGTGGATCGGCGGCGCGAACAAGGGCATGGAGGAGCAGGAGGAAGCCGAGAGGCGGCGCAAGGCCAAGGCGCTCGCGGAAGAGGAAGACAAGCAGCGCCGCATCCGCGAGGTCAACGAGAAGATCAAGAATCTATGACTTCGTCGCCTGGGGGCGTGGCGTAACGGAAGCCGCTGAGGGCTTAAAACCCTCTGTCCGCAAGGACGTGCAGGTTCGAATCCTGCCGCCCCTACCATTGGCTCCCCTGCAGACTCCAGTCGATCTCGAAGTCACACAGCTCGCGTCCTACAGCTACCTGCTCGGAATGTATCTGGGCGATGGGTACATCAGTCGCACGCCACGGACGTATCGCCTGGAAGTCTCGTTACACCGACGCCAAGAACGCGTCGCCAAGCGCGTCGCCCGCGCGATCGCGGTGCTACGTCCGGGCCGTCCAGTCGGCTTTCGTCATCGCGGGAGCGTCACGATCGTTAACGCGTACGCCAACGCCTGGCCGATTCTGTTCCCGCAGCACGGAGTCGGACGTAAGCATCAGCGTCCGATCGTCCTGGAGCCCTGGCAACAGCGCGTTGTGGAGCAGCATCCAACAGAGTTTCTTCGCGGGTGCATCGAGGCCGACGGCTGCCGGCACCGCCGCATCGTGGCAGGACGCAACTATCCCGCGTATTCGTTCACGAATCACTCGACGGACATCCTGGAGCTGTTCGTCTGGGCATGCGGGATGGCGGGGCTGCGCCCGCGACGCGCGAACCGGGTGACGGTGTCGCTGGCCCGCCGAGCTGACGTCGCCACGCTCGACGAGTTGTTGGGCGCCTCCGACGGTCTGGAGAGCCCAGTCGGCATCGGTCCTTCCCGAACCCCATGATATTCTGGCCTGCGTGCTTGCCCTCGTCATGAGCTCTCCGGGCGCCATCGCCTTCCAGATCGGCCCCATCGTCATCCGCTGGTACGGCATCCTCATGGCGACGTCGATCGTCGTCGGGCTCTGGCTCGGCTACCGCCAGGCCAAGCGCGAAGGGCTGCCGGCCGACGACATCGTGAGCGTTGGGCAGTGGGCCATCCTGGCGGGTCTCGTCGGCGCGCGGCTCTACGAAGTCGTCTTCAACTGGGATTACTACGGCCGCTATCCATCCAAGATCGTCGCGGTCTGGGAGGGCGGGCTCGCCATGCACGGCGGTCTCATCGTCGGCCCGCTCATCGGCGTGTGGCTGGCGCAACGGTGGAACGTGCCGATCCTCCGCGGCCTCGACGTGACGGCGCCGTCGATGGTGCTGGGTCAAGCGATCGGTCGCTGGGGCAACTTCTTCAACGAGGAGGCGTTCGGCCGGCCGACCGATCTGCCGTGGAAGCTCTATATCTCGCCGGAGCACCGGCCCATGGGCTATGCGCAGTACGAGTTCTTCCATCCGACCTTTCTCTACGAGTCGATCTGGGACTTCGTGGTCTTCCTGATGCTGGTCGGATGGCTACGCCCGCGGCTCCGCGGGCGTCCGGGCGCCTTGTTCTTTGCCTACATCGGTCTCTACTCGGTTGGCCGCTTCGCGATCGAGGCGCTCCGCCTCGACAGCTTCTGGCTCGGCTCGCTCCGCGTTCCCCAACTCGCGAGCGTCGTGGGTATGCTCGTCGCGCTCATCGGGATGGCGTGGACGAACCGCCGTTCCGCCTCGCCGGTTACCGGCTGACCTCGAAAGCGGCAGGATGCAGCTCGAGCGGGTGGGCCCGTATCTCTGGCGGATCCCGCGGGACGCGGGTCGGGGCATGCGCGTGCCCGGCCTGGTCGTCGCCGACGCCCGTCTCATCGAGTCGATCAAGAGCGACGCCTCGCTCGAGCAGATCGCCAACGGCGCCACGCTGCCCGGTATCGTCAAGGCCGCGATGGCGATGCCCGACATCCATCAGGGCTACGGCCTCCCGGTCGGCGGCGTCGTCGCCACCGACGCCCGCTCGGGCGTCGTCAGCCCCGGTGCGATCGGCTTCGATATCAACTGCGGCGTGCGCCTGCTCAAGACCTCGCTCCGTGCCGACGACATCGCCGGGAAGATGGAGCCCCTGGTGGACGCCCTCTACGAGGCGATCCCCACTGGAGTCGGCTCGAAGGGCTCGCTGATGCTCGATCCGAGCGCGCTCGACGGCGTTCTCGCCGGCGGCGCGCGCTGGGCGGTCGAGCAAGGCTACGGCGTCGCCGAGGATCTGGAACGGATCGAGTCGGAGGGGAGCCTGCCGGGCGCGGCGCCGTCGAGCGTCTCGGCGCACGCGCGCGAGCGGGGCAAGCGACAGCTCGGCTCGCTCGGATCCGGCAACCACTTCCTCGAGGTTCAGACCGTCGAGGTCGTGTACGACCCGCAGACTGCGGGCGCGCTCGGCCTGAGCGAGGGTCTGGTCACCGTGATGATCCACACGGGCTCGCGCGGCCTCGGTCATCAGGTGTGCACCGACTACCTTGACATCACGGGCAAGGCGCTCCGTCGCTACGGCATCACCGTGCCCGACCGCCAGCTCGCCTGCGCCCCGGTCGATTCGGAAGAGGCGCGGGCATATCTCGGCGCCATGCGCGCGGCCGCGAACTTCGCCTTCGCGAACCGCCAGGTGCTGGCGCACTGGACGCGCGCAGTCTTCACGCGCACGCTCGGCGTCGCCCCGGGCGATCTCGGCATGAGCGCCGTCTACGATGTCGCCCACAATATCGCCAAGGAAGAAGAGCACGAGGTGGACGGTGCCCGGCGCCGACTCATCGTTCACCGCAAAGGCGCCACGCGCGCGTTTCCCGGTCAGCCCGTGCTCGTTCCCGGCGATATGGGGCGGTACTCGTACGTCCTCATCGGTACCGCGGCGGCGATGCGCGAGACGTTCGGCAGCACCTGTCACGGCGCCGGCCGGCTCATGAGCCGCACCGCCGCGGTGAAGGCAGCGCGCGGACGGAGGATCGGCGACGAGCTCCGGCAGCGCGGGGTACTGGCCCGAGCCACCGGCCGTGACGCCCTCGCCGAGGAGATGCCTGAGGCGTACAAGGACGTACAGGACGTAGTGGACGTGGTGCACCGGCTCGGCATCTCGACTCGGGTCGTCCGGCTTCGCCCGCTGGCGGTAATCAAGGGATGAGCGGCGCTGTCCGGGCGGCGTCCGAGCGCATGGTAAACTAATGTGATGTCCTGGAAACTGAAGCGAAAAGCCCAGGGAACCCTGGCCGAAGAGCAGGGGACCATTCGCAAGGACTGGGGCGGCAAGATTTCCGTCGCGCTGGTCTACCCCAACACGTACGCCGTCGGGATGTCGAATCTGGGCTTTCAGACCATCTATCGCCACCTGAACGCCATTCCCGATGTCGTCTGCGAGCGGGTGTTCCTCCCGGATCCGGAGGACCTGGACGAGATGCGCCGCGCCGGGTCGTCGCCGTTCTCGCTGGAGTCGTTCCGTCTGCTCACCGACTTTCACTTGGTCGGCTTCTCGGTGACCTACGAAGGCGACTACATCAACGTTCTGCGGATCCTCAGCATGGCGGGGATTCCCCTCCGGGCGGCCGCCCGCCGTGCCCACGACCCCCTGGTGCTGATGGGCGGTGTGTGCGCGTTCTCGAACCCCGAGCCAATCGCGCCGTTCATGGACTTCGTCGTCGTTGGCGAGGGCGAAGAGCTGGTCGTCGAGCTGATCGCAGCCTACCGCGATGGCTATCGGGACCGCGAGGGCTTCCTGACCTCGCTCTCGTCGCTCGAGGGTGTATACGTTCCCGATCGCTACGAGGTTATCAACGGCGCCGATGGCATGCTGGCCGATGTCCAGCCGCGCCAAGGGGCGCCCGGCATCGTCGTCAAGCGCAGGCTTCGCAACGTCAACGCTTTCACCACGATCGCTGCCGTCAAGACGCCGCAGGCCGAATACGGGCACATGGCCCTCCTCGAGGTCGGCAAGGGATGTGGGCGCGGGTGCCGCTTCTGCCTCGAGGGTCAGGTGTATCGCCCGGTGAGGCACCGCAGCGTCGACACGCTCCGCGAGACCGTCGTGGAGATGGCCCGGAGCGGCGAGAAGCGCGTCGGGCTGGTCGGCGCGTGCGTCTCGGACTATCCGTGGATCGGCGACTTGCTGAAGATTGTGGAGGAAAACGGCCTCGAGCTGTCGATCTCTTCGCTGCGTGCCGACAGCCTGACGCCCGAGCTGGTGGCGGCGCTCGCGCGCGGCGGCCACCGCACGCTCACGATGGCGCCCGAAGCCGGCACCGAGCGACTGCGTCGCGCGATCCGCAAGCCGATCACCGATGAGCAGATCACGACCGCGTGCGACCTCGTGCGCGCTCACGGCATCCCCAACCTCAAGACCTATTTCATGATCGGCCAGCCGACCGAGACGATGGAGGACGTGGCGGCCATCCCGACGCTGGCGGGGCGGATGCTCGAGCGGCTGCGCGTGCTGGATCGCGCGGGACGGCCCTTCGGCCGCCTCACGCTGTCGATCTCGTCGTTCGTCCCCAAACCCTGGACTCCCTTCCAGTGGGCGCCGTTCGACGGCGCCGCTTCGCTGCAGGCGAAGCTCGAGATCATCAAACGGGGCGTCCGGTCTTTCTCGAACGTGCGCGTGCTGCACGAGAATCCGCGCGAGGCGGCGCTGCAGGCGCTCCTGGCTCGGGGCGACCGCCGCGTCGGCGACTTCCTCGAGCTGGCGGCCTCACACGAGGGCGACTGGCGGCGGGCCCTCCGGGAGTGGGACGGCGACGCCGAGGTCTACACGACGCGCCGCCGCTCGCCCGACGAACGTCTGCCCTGGGATCACTTCGACGTCGGCGTCAAGAAGGCCGGGCTCATCCGCGAATGGGAGCGCGCCCAGGCCGAGGGCGCCGCGCTGGCCGGAGCAGCGGCCGTGGCCACCGGAGCGAGCGCGTGATGGTCCAGGACACGTTCCAGCGACCGCTCCGAAACCTCCGAATCTCGGTCACCGACCGCTGCAACCTTCGGTGCGCCTACTGCATGCCGGAGGAGGACTACGTCTGGCTTCCGCGCGAGCAGATTCTGCACTTCGAGGAGATCAGCGCACTGGCCGACATCTTCATGGACCTGGGTGTCGACAAGATCCGGCTCACCGGCGGCGAGCCGCTCCTCCGGCGTGACATCGACGCCCTCATCCGGCTTTTGGCGGCGAAGCCGCGCCTGCGCGATCTCGCGATCACGACCAACGGTGTCCTGCTCGCCGAGCAAGCGCGGGTGCTCAAGGCGGCCGGCCTCCACCGCGTCACCGTGAGCCTCGACACGCTTCGCCCCGACCGGTTCGCACGGCTTACGCGGCGAACCAATCACGCGCAGGTCCTTGCGGGCATCGCCGCGCTACCGGCGGCTGGTTTCACCGGCACGAAGCTCGACACGGTCGTCATGCGCGGCGTCAACGACGACGAACTGGCGGATCTGATCGAGCTCGGCAAGACGGTGCCGGCCGAAGTGCGGTTCATCGAGTACATGGACGTCGGCGGCGCGACGCAGTGGTCGATGGAGCAGGTCGTGAGCCGCGCCCAGATGCTCGAGACGCTGGGACGGCGGTACGGCCGGATCGAGCCGGTGGTCGAGGACAGCACGGCGCCCGCCGACCGGTACCGGCTGCCCGACGGCACGGTGTTCGGCATCATCTCGTCCACCACCGAGCCATTCTGCGCGAGCTGTGACCGAAGCCGGTTGACCGCCGACGGCGTGTGGTATCTCTGCCTCTACGCGCAGAAGGGCGTCGACCTTCGCGGGCCGCTGCGGCGCGGCGCCTCCCGCGACGAGCTCACGCGGCTCATCACGGGAGCCTGGACGGGGCGGACGGACCGCGGCGCCGAGCAGCGCCTCCGGCTGCGCGATCGCACACCTCTCGTCCAGATCGGTCGCCTGCGCGAGGATCCGCACCTGGAGATGCACACGCGGGGCGGGTAGCATCCGAGAGGAGGGCCGAAGGTGAGCACCGGCGAGACGACGAAGATCGACGTGCGGGAGCGGGGCGCCGACGGGCAGATGTCGGACCGGCGCCTCTTCATGCAGCTCTCGGTGTTCGGCGATTGTCTCGACGCGAAGCCGCTGGTGCGGGCCCTGGAGTCGAGCCGCATCGAGGGCGCGCTCTATCAGGACGTCAACGACGCGCGTGGCGTCGGCGTGTTGGCGATGAGCGAGGATCCTCTCTTCTTCGTGACCGGGCTGCGCGAGGTGCTCACCGCCGACGCCTTCGCGGGCCTCGCCCAGAAACACGCGCTCACGATGTTCGGGCGCACGTACGCCGCCGGCTTCGAGACCGACCTGGACGACTGGCTCCTGCGCCGCCCGCGGCGCGCCGCGCTCAACCCGGCGTGGCCCTGGGCCATCTGGTATCCGCTCCGGCGCACGGGCGCCTTCGGCCGCCTCTCGCCGCAGGAGCAGGGGACCGTCATCCGTGAGCACAGCGTGCTCGGGCGCGCCTACGGCGACGCCGACCTCGCCCACGACGTCCGTCTGGCCTGCCACGGGCTGGACGTCCACGACAACGATTTCGTCATCGGGCTGGTCGGCCGCGAGCTCCATCCGCTCTCGCATCTCGTCCAGGCGATGCGGAAGACCGTACAGACGTCGCAGTACATCCAGGCGCTCGGGCCCTTCTTCGTCGGCCACGCGCTCTGGCAAAGCCCGTTCGGAAAAACCGGCTAGCCCCGACGCTCGATCAACTCCACTTCAACGGAGCCTTCACCCAAACGGAGGACACCAATGGCCCAAGCGACGCTTCCCCCGTGGATCCAGCCGATGCAGCAGCGCGACCCCGAGTTCGTCAACGGCTACATGGCCCAGCGCGAACGCATCATGAAGGACGGCGCCATCCCGGCGAAGTACAAACACCTCATGACGATGATCGTCGACGCGCTGCAGTCGCATCCCGATGGAGTCACGAACATCGCCAACCGCGCCCGCGGCGCGGGCGCGTCCGAAGCGGAGATCCAGGAGGCGGTGGAGGTGGCCTACCTCTTCGGCGGCACGCCCGCGCTGGTGACCGCCATGAATGCCTTTCGCTCGTAATCAGGGGAAGCCGTCGGCGTCACGACGAAGATCCGATGTGACGCGCGCAGCTGCGTCTGGTCGAGGAGCGTGAACCCGGTCTCGGCCAGGAGCCACTGCCAGTCCTCGGTCGTGTACTTGTTGTGTGCCGGAAAGAGACGGAAGCCACGGCGCACGCATTCGGCGGGCGGCTCCTTCAGCACGTCACGGCGGTACGCGAGATAGGTCTGGAGCGGCTGGCGAATCCAGTCCTGGAGCATGAAGAGGCCTCCGGGGGCCAGGACCCGCCGAATCTCCGCCAGCGTCCCCAACGGCTCGTCGAAGACGTGCAGCACCGACGACATCATCACGAGATGCACGGAACGCGGGTCGTGTGGGAGAGGCTCGGTCGCCACATCGAGCAGCGTCAGCGTCGCCTTCGACGTCCCGTAAGATAGCCCCCGAGCGTGCGCGACCATCGCCGGAGTGACGTCGTAGCCGTGGAGCGTCGAGCCCGGATAACGCTCGGCGAGATCGCGCAGCAGGAGGCCGGGGCCGCAGCCGAGATCGATCATCACCGGACGCGGCGGCAGCGAGGCTTCGACGCGCGCGGTGAAGAACGCCCAGAAGTCCGGCCCGTATCGCTCCGGATGGGTCTCCACCATGCGCTTGAGGAGATCCTCGTCCGATGACCCGCTGAGAGATTGATGAGTCGGCATGGTCGACCTCCGCGGGCAGTCTAGCGCGGGGCCCGGCACTCGTCACTCGACTCCGCCGTATCGGCCGTGGGAGGATGACGCCGCGCGATGAGCCGAACCGAGGCGGCCGGGGCCGGCGGCACCCGACGAAAGACCGTCGCCCTCGCCGTCCCGATCGCCGGCCTGGCCGCGAGCCTGTTCCTGCCGCCGGTGCTCGCCGGCCTCCCGATCGCCGGCCAGCGTGCGCTGATCGTCACGCTGATCACCATCCTCCTCTGGACGGGCGAGATCCTCGAGCCGGGCGTCGCGGCCCTCGTCGGCGTCACGCTGCTGGCGCTCAGCGGCGCCACCGGAAGCCTTCGCGACGCCTTGCAGGGGTTCGCCAATCCCGTGCCCTTCTTCCTGATCGGCGTGCTGACGATGGGCGTCGCGGTGGTGCGCAGCGGACTGGCCGAGCGCCTGGCCCGGACCATCCTCGAGCGCTCGCGGGGCAAGAGCCTGGCGGTCTATCTCCAGCTGGTCCTCTCGTTCCCGATCCTGACCTTCGTGCTTCCGTCGGCGACGACGCGCTCCGGCATCCTCATCCACATTTACGACGAGGTGTTTTCACTCGGCGGAGTCCGGCGCGGCGCCGACGTCGCGAAGGCCATCATGCTGGCGCTCTCGTCGATCAACCGCCTGGCCTCGACCACGCTCCTGACCGGGGGCATCACGCCCGTCATGAGCGCGGCCATCATCGGCGGCATGTCGTGGACGGGCTGGTTCACGCTCATGGCCGTGCCGTACTACGCGATTCTCGTCATGGGCGGCGTGCTCACGTACGCGCTCTACCACCGAGGGTTCCGCCATGGCTTGCCGCTGCCCGCGCCGGTCCACCGCCGGCCCGTCTCGTCGATCGAGTGGCGGACGATCACGATCATCCTCGGCGCCTCCGCGCTCTGGCTCACGGACGGCCTGCATCATCTCGATCCGGCACTGCCGGCGCTCCTGGCGTTCGCGGCCCTCCTGACACCCGGCGTGGGCCCGCTCGTCTGGTCCGATCTCGACCGCGGCGTCGGCTGGTCGAACTTCTTCGTCATCGCCGCGTCGATCTCGCTCGCCAACGCGCTCGTCGCCAGCGGCGCCGCGCCGTGGCTCGGGCGCCTGCTGGTGGGCGGCCTGCCCACCCTGGGCGACAGCGCCCTCGCCGTCGTAATCCTCCTCATGGTGGGGGCGACGCTGCTCCGCGTGGTCGTGCCGAACATCTCGGGCTTCCTGGCGCTGGCGCTGCCGATCGCGATGTCGGTCGGGCGGGAGGCGGGGATCAATCCGCTGGTGTGCGCGCTGGTCGTGATGATCACCGGCGACGCCGTCATCTACTACCCGGCCCAGAGCTCGTCGGCGCTCGTCATCTATGAGCGCGGTCATGTGTCGGCCGGGGAGATCCTGCGCTTCGGGCTCTGGATGACGCTGGTCGGCTGGATCGCCATCCTTGTCGTCGCGCTTCCCTGGTGGACCATCGTCGGGGAACCGCTTCGACCGCACTGAGGGGCGAGCTGCGGTGACCGGCCGCTAGGGTAGGGGCGCCGGCAGCTCCGACTTGCCCATCAGATAGAGATCGACGCCGCGTGCGGCCGAGCGGCCCTCGGCGATTGCCCAGACAATCAGCGACTGGCCGCGCTGCATGTCCCCGCACGCGAATACCCCCGGCACACTCGTCATCCAGTTCTCATCGCGCTGGACATTGCCGCGCTCGGTCAGTGTGACGCCGAGATCGGTGAGCATGCCCGGCTGCTCGGGCCCGAGGAATCCCATGGCGAGCAGGACCAGTTCGACCTCCAGGGTGAACTCGCTACCCGGGATCGCCTTGAACTCCAGCCGCCCGCCCTCGCGCACCATGTCGACCTCTACCGCTTCGAGGGCGCGAACCCGTCCCTCGGCGTCGCCGAGAAAGCGCTGCGTGGAAACCGCATAGACCCGCTCGCCGCCCTCCTCGTGGGCACCGGAGACGCGGAAGATGTTGGGCCACTGGGGCCAGGGATTGTCGGCGGCGCGCTGATCGGGCGGCCGGGGCAGGAGCTCGAACTGATGAACGGACCTGGCGCCCTGACGATGCACCGTGCCCAGGCAGTCGGCGCCGGTGTCGCCACCGCCGATGATGACGACGCGCTTGCCCTGCGCCGTGATGAACTTCGCCTCGGCGATCGTGTCGCCCTCGCAGCGCCGGTTCTGCAGCGTGAGGTATTCCATGGCGAAGTAGATGCCGCGGAGCTCGCGGCCGGGCACCGGCAGATCGCGCGGCCAGCACGCGCCCCCGGCCAGGACGAGCGCGTCGAAATCGCGGCGGAGGTTCCCAACAGCCACGTCGACGCCGACGTGCGCCCGGGTGCGGAAGACCACGCCGGCCTTCTCCATGATCCGGAGCCGGCGGTCGAGAAAGCGCTTTTCCATCTTGAACTCGGGAATGCCGTAGCGCAGCAGGCCACCGACCCGGTCGTCGCGCTCGAACACGGTCACCAGGTGGCCGGCCCGATTCAGCTGCTCGGCGGCGGCGAGGCCCGCAGGCCCCGAGCCCACCACCGCGACGCGCTTGCCCGTGCGGGCCGCGGGCGGCTCGGCGGCGATCCAGCCGTCGTCGAAGGCGCGCTCGACGATGGCCAGCTCGACGCCCTTGATGGTCACCGGATCGTCGTTGATCCCGAGCACGCACGCGCCCTCGCACGGCGCCGGGCAGAGACGACCGGTCCACTCCGGGAAGTTATTCGTCGCGTGCAGACGGTCGAGCGCCTCGCGCCAGTGGTTCTTGTAGACCAGGTCGTTCCAGTCCGGGATGATGTTCCCGAGCGGACAGCCCTGGTGGCAGAACGGGATGCCGCAGTCCATGCATCGTGCCGCCTGCTTCGTGAGGTCCTCGACCGGGTAGGGCAAGTAGTACTCGCGCCAGTCCCGCAGACGCTCGGCGACGGGCCGCGCCGGCGGCTTCTTGCGCTTGATCTCGAGGAAGCCGGTGACCTTACCCACTGGTCCCGACCAGCTCCGCGAAGGTCGGCGGTCGCCCCTCGGCGCGCGCCCGCGCCTCGGCCATGAGCACGCGCTTGTAGTCGCGCGGCATGATCTTCACGAAGCGCGGCTGCACGGCGACCCAGTCGCGCAGGATGCCGGCCGCGTAGGTCGACCCGGTGAGCTCGATGTGGCGCCGGATCAGGTCGCGCACGAAACCGATCTCGTCGGGCTGATCGAGCCGCTCGACGTCCACCATGCCGAGGTTACAGCGCCGCCGGAAATCGCCGTCGATGTCGAACACGTACGCGATCCCGCCTGACATGCCGGCAGCGAAGTTCCGCCCGGTGCGGCCGAGCACGACGACCCGGCCACCCGTCATGTACTCGCATCCGTGGTCGCCGACGCCCTCGACGACCGCGTGGACCCCGCTGTTGCGCACGCAGAATCGCTCGCCGGCCACGCCGCGCACGAAGGCCTCGCCGCTCGTCGCGCCGTAGAGGGCGACGTTGCCGATGATGATGTTCTCCTCGGCGACGAACGTGCTCTTCTTCGGCGGGAAGACGATGAGCGTGCCGCCCGAGAGCCCCTTGCCCCAGTAGTCGTTCGCGTCGCCCTCGAGCGTGAAGCTGACACCGCGCGGGACGAAAGCGCCGAAGCTCTGCCCGGCCGAGCCGGTGAAGTGAATCTGGATCGTGTCGTCGGGGAGCCCCTCGCCGCCCCACTTCTTCGTGATGCGCGAGCCGAGCATGGTGCCCACGGTCCGATTGACGTTGCGGATCGGCAGCCGCAGCGAGACCGGTTTCTTGCGCTCCACAGCCTCCTGGCACGCCGGGATGATCGTCGTGGCGTCGAGCGACTTCTCGAGCGAGTGATCCTGGGGCCGCACGCAGCGGCGGGCGACCTCAGGCGGCATGTCCGGCTGGTGGAGGATCGAGGAGAGATCGAGCCCACGCGCCTTCCAGTGCTCGAGGGCCGGCTTGAAGTCGAGCCGGTCCACGCGCCCGATCATTTCGTTCATCGTATGGAACCCGAGCTGGGCCATGTGCTCTCGGACTTCCTGAGCAAGAAACCGGAAGAAGTTCACGACGTAGTCCGCGCGGCCGGCGAACCGCTTGCGCAGCTCCGGGTCCTGCGTGGCGATGCCGACGGGACAGGTGTTGAGATGGCACACCCGCATCATGATGCAGCCCAGCACCACCAGCGGCGCCGTCGAGAACCCGTACTCCTCGCCGCCCAGCAGCGCCGCGATGACCACGTCGCGCCCGGTCTTCATCTGGCCGTCGACCTGCACGACGATCCGATCGCGTAGCTTGTTCAACACGAGCACCTGCTGGGTCTCGGCCAGGCCCAGCTCCCATGGCACGCCCCCATGTTTGATCGAGGTGAGGGGTGAGGCGCCGGTGCCGCCGTCGTGTCCGGAGATGAGCACCACGTCCGAGAAGGCCTTCGCCACCCCCGCCGCGACGGTGCCCACGCCGATCTCGGCGACGAGCTTCACGTGCACGCGGGCCTCCGGATTCGCGTTCTTGAGATCGTGGATGAGCTGCTTGATGTCCTCGATCGAGTAGATGTCGTGGTGAGGCGGCGGCGAGATGAGCTGTACGCCCGGCGTCGCGAAGCGCACCTTGGCGATCCACGGGTAGACCTTCCCCCCGGGCAGCTGGCCGCCCTCACCGGGCTTGGCACCCTGGGCCATCTTGATCTGCAAATCGGTCGCGTTGACCAGGTACTCACTGGTCACGCCGAAGCGGCCTGAGGCGACCTGCTTGACGGCGCTCCGCCGCCAGTCGCCGTTGGGGTCGGGCTTGTAGCGCGCCGCATCCTCGCCGCCCTCGCCCGTGTTGGAACGCGCGCCGATCCGGTTCATGGCGATCGCGAGGGTCTCGTGCGCCTCCTGGCTGATCGAGCCGTAGGACATCGCCCCGGTGGCGAACCGGGTCATGATCGACTCGACCGACTCAACTTCGTCGATCGGAATCGGCGTCGCCGCCGGGCGGAGCGCGATGAGGCCGCGCAGCGTCGCAAGCCTCTTGCTCTGGTCGTCGCACAGGCGCGTGAAGGCCTTGAAGAGCGGGTAGCTGCCGGCACGCGTCGCGTGCTGGAGGCGGGCGATCATGTCGGGATTGACCATGTGGTGCTCGCCGTCGCGCCGCCACTGATACTCGCCGCCCCAGTCCAGCTCGGGCTCGGCGCCGAGGGGCCGCTCCGGGAACGCGCGCTCGTGACGCCGCTTCACCTCGTCGGCGATCACGTCGAGCCCGATACCGGAGATCCGCGACACGGTGCCGGTGAAGTAACGGTGCACCAGGTCGCCGTTCAGGCCGATCGCCTCGAAGATCTGGGCACCGGTGTAGCTCTGGAGCGTCGAGATCCCCATCTTGGCCATGACCTTGAGGACGCCCTTGTTGAGGGCCTTGATATAATTCTTGACCGCCTTCGTCCGGTCGGTCTCGGTCAGGAGGCCCTCGCGGATCATGTCGTCGATCGTCTCGAAGGCGACCCACGGGTTCACCGCGCCCGCGCCGTAGCCGATCAGCAGGCAGAGGTGGTGCACCTCGCGCGCATCGCCCGTCTCGACGACGAGTCCGCAGCGCGTGCGCTCCCCGCGCCGAACCAGGTGGTGGTGGATCGAGGCCGTCGCCAGGAGGCTCGGAATCGCCGCGGTCCGGCGGTCGATGCCGCGATCGGACAGGATCACGACGTTGTAGCCGTCGGCGATCGCGGCGCTCGCCCGTCGCTGGAGGTCCTCGAGCGCACGCTCCATCCCGGCGGCGCCGTCAGCGACCGGGTAGAGCATCGGCAGCGTGATCGACCGGAAGCCGCGCTCGGCGACGTGGGCGAGCTTGGCGAGCTCCTCGTTCGTGATCACCGGATCCTTCAGCACGATCTGGCGGCACGATTGCGGCTCGGGGACCAGGAGGTTCCGCTCCGGGCCGATCGTGGACTCCATCGACGTCACCAGCTCCTCGCGGATCTGATCGAGGGGCGGATTCGTCACCTGGGCGAAGAGCTGCTTGAAGTAGTCGTAGAGCGGCCGCGGGCGGTTGGAGAGCACCGCCAGCGAGGTATCGGTGCCCATCGAGCCCACCGGCTCCTCGCCGTTCTTGGCCATCGGCAGCATGAGGATTCTCAGGTCCTCGTGCGTATAGCCGAACGCGATCTGCCGGGTCAGGACGGTCGCGCGGTCGGGCGCGGACAAGGGGTGCGGGGCCAAGTCCTCGAGATGCACCAGGTTGTCGCGTAGCCAGTCCGCGTAGGGGTGCTCGGCGGCGAGCTTCGACTTGATCTCCTCGTCGTCGATGATGCGCCCCTGGGCGGTGTCGACCAGGAAGATCCGGCCGGGATGCAGCCGTTCCTTGACCAGGATCTTCTCGTCGGGGATGTCCAGGACGCCGACCTCCGACGCCATGATCACCATGTCGTCCCGCGTGACGTAGTAACGCGAGGGGCGCAGGCCGTTCCGGTCGAGCACGGCGCCGATCACGGTGCCGTCGGTGAAGGCGATCGAGGCGGGGCCGTCCCACGGCTCCATCAGCGAGGCGTGATACTCGTAGAAGGCGCGCCGCTCCGGGCCCATCGACTCGTGGTTCTGCCACGGCTCCGGGATCATCATGAGAATGGCGTGGGGCAGCGACCGGCCGTTCATCACCAGGAACTCGAGCACGTTGTCGAAGGTCGCCGAGTCCGACAGGCCGTCGCGGGTCACCGGCAGCACCTTTTTGAGATCGTCGCCAAAGGCGTCCGACCGGCACAGCGCCTCGCGGGCCCGCATCCAGTTGATGTTGCCGCGCAACGTGTTGATCTCGCCATTGTGGGCGACGTAGCGGTACGGGTGGGCGAGCGGCCAGGACGGGAACGTGTTCGTGCTGAAGCGCTGATGGACGAGTGCCAGCGCCGACTCGAAGTCGGGGTCGGTGAGGTCGGGGTACATCGTCTCGATCTGGTCCGCGCTCAGCATGCCCTTGTAGATGAGCGTGTTCGAGCTGAGGCTCGGCATGTAGGCGAAGGTCTTCTCCGGAATATCGAGGGCGACCACCGCCTTCTCGAAGAGCTTACGGATCACGTAGAGCTTGCGCTCGAAGTGCTCTTGATCGCGCACCGCCTCGCCCCGGCCGATGAAGACCTGGGTGATGTAGGGCTCGACCGAGAGCGCGCTGGCGCCGAGGAGGTGGTCGTCGGTGGGGACCTCGCGCCACCCGAGCAGGTGCTGGCCTTCCTCGTCGACGATGGAGTGCAGGAGGGCGCGGACCCTGTCCCGCTGCTCGGGATCTCGCGGCAGGAACACGATCCCGCAGCCGTACTCGCGGGCCGGTGGCAGGCTGATACCCAGTCGCGCGCACTCGCGCCGCAAGAACTTGTCGGGCACCTGGAGCAGGATGCCGGCACCGTCACCGGTGTTCGCTTCGCACCCGCACGCGCCCCGGTGCAGCAGGTTGATGAGGACCTGGAGCGCCTGGCGCACGATCGTGTGCGAGCGGCGCCCCTTGATGTCCACGACGAAGCCGACGCCGCAGGCGTCGTGCTCGCAGCGCGGGTCGTACAGGCCCTGGGCGGGCGGGGGACCGGGCTCGCGCCTTCGGTGCATGACTTCAGTCATTTGCGCCATCCCTTTGTGAAAACAGTTGCACGATAGTACCGGCATTTGCACTATTAATCATCCCCAAAAAGTCATATGGTAAGTATCAGCCCGCCTTATAATGAGCCCGTGCACCTGGAGACCCTCCGCCTCTACTGCGACGTGGTCCGCCATCGATCGTTCTCCCGCGGCGCCGCTCAGAACGTCGTGTCCCAGTCGGCGGCCAGCCAGGCGATGCAGCAGCTCGAGGCCGAGCTGGGCGTCGCCCTCCTCGACAGGACCAAGCGCCCGTTCGTCGTGACGCCCGAGGGACAGGCATTCTACGAGGCCTGCCGACGGCTGCTCGAGTCGTGGGAAAAGGCCAAGGCGGAGATCGCGGCCGTGAAGGCGCGCGTGGACGGCACGGTGCGCGTGGCGGCGATCTACTCGGTCGGCTTGCACGACGTGAGCCGGAACGTGCAGCGGTTCATGTCGCTCTACCCGGAGGCGCGCGTCCAGCTCGAGTGCCTGCACCCGCACAAGGTCGTCGAGGCCGTCGTGCAGGGCGAGGCCGACGTCGGGATCATGTCCTATCCGCCGGCCGACCGGACGCTCGCCATCGTGCCCCTCCGCTCGGAGCCCATGGCCTTCGTGTGTCATCCGAACCACCGGCTGGCGCGGCGCCGCGTCGTCATGCCCGCCGACCTCAACGGCGAGACGTTCGTCGCGTTCGACGCCGGGCTGACCATCCGTAAGGCGATCGACCGCGCGCTCCGGCAGCACAACGTCAAGGTCAATACCGTGATGGAGTTCGACAACATCGAGACCATCAAACAGGCCATCATCATCGCGGCCGGCGTGTCCATCCTGCCGCGCCGCACCGTGCAGAGCGAGGCGTCGACCCGCACGCTTGCGGTCGTCCCGCTCTCCATCACGGATCTCGCGCGTCCGGTGGGGCTGATTCACCGCCGCCAGAAGCCGCTCACGCCGACGGTCAGCCGGTTCATCCAGCTCCTGAAGGACGCCAACGAGGAGCCGATTCGCGTCGCGGTCCGCTCGTAGCGGAGCCGCGCGCGTCGTTGCCGGGCCCCCGCCGAAGCGTTAGGATCGGACGTTGGAGGGTAGTGATGAGTGGTGAGTTCGAGGACGAGTATTCCGCCACGATCGACGACGACCTGAGCGGCCCCGAAGAAGTGTTCGGCCAAGCGGGCGGCGCTCTGGCCACTGACACCATCGCGGTCCTGTCACCCGCCGAGCCGATCTGCCTCCCCGACGCCGCCACGGTTCACGAAGCGGTCCAGATCATGCTGGCCCAGCGTCAGGCCGGCGTCCTGGTGACCGACGCCGCCGGACGGCTCGTCGGCATCTTCACCGAGCGCGACGTGCTCACGCGCGTGGTGGGCAAGGACCTGGACGCGCGGCGCACGCCGCTCTCGGTGGTGATGACCCGCAACCCCGAGGCTCTGACGGCGCGTGACCGGGTCGCGTACGCCGTGCACTGCATGAGCGTCGCCGGGTACCGGACGATCCCACTCGTCGACCCCGACGGCCGGCCGATCGGCATCGTCACCGTGAGCGATGTCGTCCGGTGGCTCGCCAACCTCTTCCCGGAGGCCACGCTGAATCTAAGACCCGGCGACACCATCAAGAACCCCCAGGAAGTGGACGCCGGCTGACATGCCCCGGCCGGGCAAGCCGGTTCGGGTCGGGTGGACAGACCACGCGGTCGGAATGTTGCCCGTGCCTCCCGCGTTGGATAGAATGACGTTGGTCCGCCGATTTGCGGTCCGACGGCCGATGGCGGGCAGCCTCTGCAGCGATTTCCCGTACCGGGCTCGCGGGATGACTACGCGAGCCGAGCGAGGAGACAGGACGAGATGGCTCAGATAGCGACTCCCGCCACCGGCGCCGAGAAGTCGCGAAAGGCGCTCGATCGTGCGGTGATTCGATTCGCCGGAGATTCCGGCGACGGCATGCAGCTCACCGGCGAGCAGTTCACGACCGAGTCGGCGTGGGCCGGCAACGACCTCGCCACCTTGCCGAACTTCCCCGCGGAGATCCGCGCGCCGGCCGGCACGCTCTTCGGCGTGTCGAGCTTCCAGCTCCAGTTCGGCAGCCAGCGCGTGTATACGCCGGGCGATCGGCTGGATTGCCTCGTGGCGATGAACCCAGCCGCCCTCAAGGTGCATCTGCGCGACCTCAAGACCGGCGGTCTCCTGATCGTCAACACCCAGGCCTTCGACAAACGCAACCTGGACAAGGCCGGCTACGCGGCGAATCCGCTCGACGATGCGACGCTCGCCGAGCGCTACCGGCTGCACAAGGTCGACATGACCGGCCTCACGCACGAGGCCATCAAGGACCTGCCGCTCAACACGAAGGAGAAGGACCGGACCAAGAACTTCTTCGCGCTGGGCCTCGTCTCGTGGATCTACACGCGACCGCTCGAACCGACGCTCGACTGGATCAAGAAGCGGTTCGCCAAGAACAGGGACATCGCCGAGGCGAACACGCGCGTGCTCAAGGCCGGCCATGCCTACGGCGAGACCGCGGAGATCTTCGTCGAGCATTACGCGGTCGAGCCGGCAGAGATGGCGCCAGGGCTCTACCGCGCCATGACGGGCAACCGCGCTCTGGCGTGGGGTCTGCTCGCCGCCGCGCAGCGCTCGAAGCTTCCTGTCGTGTACGGCGCGTACCCGATCACGCCGGCCAGCGACATCCTGCACGAGCTGGCGATGCACAAGCGCTTCCGCGTGCGGACAATCCAGGCCGAGGACGAGATCGCGGCCGTCACCGCGGCCATCGGCGCCTCGTTCGGCGGCGCCATCGGGGTCACCGCGTCGAGCGGGCCCGGAATCGCTCTGAAAGGTGAGGGCATCGGCCTGGCCGTGACGGCGGAGCTGCCGCTCGTCGTCCTGAACATCCAGCGGGCCGGCCCCTCGACGGGCATGCCCACCAAGACCGAGCAGGCCGACCTGATGCAGGCGCTGTACGGCCGCAACAGCGAGGCGCCGGTCATCGTGCTGGCACCGGCCACTCCGGGCGACTGCTTCTACATCGCCTACGAGGCGGTGCGGCTCGCCGCCAAGTACATGGTGCCGGTCATCGTGCTCAGCGACGGCTTTCTCGCCAACGGCTCGGAGCCGTGGCTCATCCCCGACGCCAACACGCTGCCGCCGATCGAGATCCAGTTCCGGACCGAACGGGAAGGGTTCTTCCCGTACCTTCGCGACCCGGCCACGCTGGCCCGTCCGTGGGTGCGGCCCGGCACGCCCGGTCTCGAGCATCGCATCGGTGGAATCGAGAAGCAGGACGTCACCGGCAACATCTCCTACGATCCGGAGAATCACGACCACATGGTGCGCACGCGCGCCGAGAAAGTCCGGCGCGTGGCCCAGGAGATTCCGCCGACATCGATCAACGGTCCGGCGACGGGCGACCTGCTGGTCGTCGGCTGGGGCGGCACCTACGGAGCGATCACTGCGGCGGTCGAGCAGGCCCAGGCGGCCGGCAAGTCGGTCGCGTCGATCCACCTGCGCCACCTGAATCCGCTGCCGCCGGATCTCGGCCACATCCTGCGTGAATACCGCAAGGTGCTGGTGCCCGAGATCAACAGCGGCCAGCTGGTCCGGGTGCTGCGCGCCGAGTATCTCGTCGACGCCGTCGGCTTCAACCGAGTGCGCGGGCTACCGCTCGCCTCCGACGAGATCTACGAGGCCATCAACCAGCTTCTCGGGAGCAACGCATGAGTCCGAGTGAGGCCAAGGAAGCGCCGAAGTACACGAAGAAGGACTTCGAGTCGGACCAGGACGTGCGGTGGTGCCCGGGCTGCGGGGACTACGCTATCCTCTCTGCGATCCAGAAGACGATGCCGGACCTGGGCATTCCCAAGGAAGACATCGTCTTCATCTCCGGGATCGGCTGCTCGAGCCGCTTCCCGTATTACATGAACACCTACGGCTTTCACACGATCCACGGCCGGGCGCCGGCGATCGCGACCGGGCTCCGCGTGGCGCGACCGGAGCTGAAGATCTTCGTGGTGACGGGCGACGGCGACGGGCTCTCGATCGGCGGCAACCACATGCTCCACGTCCTGCGCCGCAACGTGAACCTTACGATCCTCCTGTTCAATAACCGGATCTACGGGCTGACGAAGGGGCAGTACTCACCGACGAGCGAGCTCGGGAAGGTGACGAAATCGACGCCGGTCGGCTCGGTCGACCGCCCGGTCAACCCGCTCTCGTTCGCGCTCGGCTGCGGCGCGACCTTCGTGGCGCGGACTGTCGACCGGAACATCCCGCACATGGACGAGATGTTGAAGCGGGCGGCCGCCCACAAGGGCACCGGGTTCATCGAGATCCTCCAGAACTGCAACGTCTACAACGACCTGGCGTGGAACGTCATCTACGACCGTGAGTCGAAGGTCCAGCACGAGCTCCGGCTCGAGAACGGTAAGCCCTTGCTCTTCGGGCCGCCGGACGACCGGCGCGCGCTGATCATGCAGGGCGTCACCCCGAAGGTCGTCCGCGCCAAGGATGTCCCCGAAAGCGCCCTCTGGGTTCACGACGAGACGAACGTGAACGCCGCCAAGCTGATCGCCGACCTCTTCGCGCCGGACTTTCCGATTCCGGTCGGCGTGCTCGCGGCGGTCGACGCGCCAGTCTACGAGGACCTCATCCTCGAGCAGGAGCAGAAGGCCATCTCGGATCGGGGGCCGGGCGACATCGCCAAGCTTCTGACCTCGGGAGACACCTGGAAGATCTCGTAGCCGGACTCGAGGGGCGCCCGGCATCATGCCCCTGAGTCCCGCCTTCCTCGCCGACCTCCGGCGCGTGGTCGGCGCCGACGGCCTCATCCAATCAGTCGAGGGCCGGCTCGTCTACGAGTGCGACATGCACACCTTCTACAAAGGTGCACCGGACGCCGTCGTGCTGCCCCGGCGCGCCGAGGAAGTCGTCCAGGTCGTGAAACTCTGCCTGCGGGAGAAGGTCTCCATCGTCCCCCGAGGCTCCGGCACGGGATTGATCGGGGGAGCCATGGCCCCGCAGGGCGGCGTCATGATCGGCACCAACCGGATGGATCACATCCTGGCCATCGACCTTCCGAACCGCTGTGCGACGGTCGAACCGGGTCTCATCAACCTCTTTCTCACCCGAGCGGTCGCAAGTCACGGATATTTTTTCGCGCCCGACCCCTCGAGCCAGATGGTCTCGTCGATCGGGGGAAACGTGGCCACCAACGCCGGGGGCCCCCACTGCCTCAAGTACGGGATCACGACCAACCACGTCCTCGGGCTCGAGCTGGTGACGGGCACGGGCGAGCTCGTGCGTCTGGGTGGGCCGGCGGTCGAGCGGCCAGGCTACGACCTCGTGGGCGCGGCGGTCGGCTCGGAGGGCACCTTCGGAATCGTCACCGCGATCACGGTCCGCCTGCTCCACGCGGCCGAGGCGGTGAAGACCATCCTCGCGTCGTTCACGACGATCGAGGACGCCTCGGAAGCGGTGTCGGCGATCATCGCGGCCGGCATCGTGCCGGCGGCCCTCGAGATGCTCGACGAGCTGATGATTCGCGCGATCAACGAGGGGACGGGCGCTGGCTATCCCAAGGACGCGGCCGCGGTGCTCCTGATCGAGCTGGACGGGCCAGCCGCCGAGGTGGAGACGCAGGGCGAACGGGCCGCGCGGATCTGCTGGGAGCGAGGCGCCCTGGAGGTCCGGGTGGCGGCTGACGATGCGGAGCGCGCGCTCCTCTGGAAGGGGCGCAAGGAGGCGGCGGGCGCCGTCGGCCGGCTGGCGCCGACCTATCTTCTGCAGGACGCCGTGGTCCCGCGCTCGAGACTGCCGGAGATCATGCGGGAGCTCCTCGCCATCGGCGCCCGTCACCGCGTCCAGATCGCGAACGTCTTCCACGCGGGAGACGGCAACCTCCATCCGCTCATCCTCTACGACGACCGCGTTCCCGACGAGCTCGAGCGCGCAAAGGCGGCGAACGAGGAGCTCCTGCGCGCGTGCATCGCCATGGGCGGCACGGTGACTGGCGAGCACGGGGTCGGTATGGACAAGGCGAAGAACCTCCCGTTCCAGTACGCAGACGCCGACCTGAACTTCATGTACCGGCTCCGACGGGTCTTCGACCCGGACGGCGTCATGAATCCGGGCAAGCTCCTGCCCTCGCACCCCGCCTGCGGCGAGGGATTCCGGCCGGCGCGACCACGCGTGCCCGACGGCGCCTGGATCTAGGATCGCGATGGCCGTCGCGGGGCGTTCCGTCGGCGAAGCCCTCGTCTCGATCGCCGGGCGCGCAGGGGTGCGCGACGACGCCGCGGCGCTCGCGGCCGCAGCGATCGACGGTATCCGTCCGAGCTGGGTGGTGCGCCCCGGTTCGATCGAACAGCTGAGTCGCGTCCTCGCACTCGCGCACGATGCGGGCCTCGCCGTCATCCCGCGCGGCTCGGGCAGCGCGCTCGAGCTCGGCAGCCCGCCGGCCCGCGCCGACCTCGTCCTCGACCTGCGCGGCCTCGACCAGGTGATCGAATACAACCCCGCCGATCTCACCGTCACAGTGCAGGCGGGCGTCGCCGCCGGCGCGCTCGCGGCGCGGCTCCTGCCGCATCGGCAGTGGCTGGCGCTCGATCCACCGGGCGCCGCCGCCCGCACGCTGGGCGGGATCGCGGCCACCAACGCGAGCGGTCCGCTTCGCGCGCGCTTCGGCACGCTGCGCGACCTGCTGCTGGGCGTGCGCTTTGTCCAGGCAGACGGGGTGGTGACGTGGGGCGGGTCGAAGGTCGTGAAATCGGTCAGCGGCTACGATGTTCCGAAGCTGATGGTAGGCGCCCTCGGCACGCTGGGCGTGCTCGGCGAGCTGACGCTCCGGCTTCACTCGCTGCCCGACGCCGAGCGCTCGTGGCTCGTGCTGCTGGCGTCGGCGGCGGAGGCCCAGGCCTTCGTCGAGCGGCTGATCGCGTCGCCCTTGCAGCCGAGCCGGATCGAGCTCTTCAACGATGCGGCGCTGCGGGCTCTCGCGGCCGAGTCCACCGGTGCGGGCGTCGCGGTTTCGATCGGCAGCGTGAGCGAAGCGGTTCGCGAACAGGGCGAGCGCCTGGGCACGATGGCGAAGATAGGCGGGGCGCGAGTGGCTCCGCTCCCCGACGGCTTCTGGACGGCGGCGGAGTCCGCGCTGACGTGCCCGCCGGGCTGGACGGCCCTTCACGTGGTCTCGCTCGTCGACCGGCTCGCCGACACCGCCGGCGTGATCGAGAGCGCCGCGCGGGCCGCGGCGCCTCGTTCGGAAGTGCGGCTGAGCGGCTGCGCGGCGGTAGGAACATTCCGGGTCCTCCTGGGAGGCGCGGGGATCGCCGAGGCGGTGGCGATCACGACCCGCGTACGCCACCGCATCGCGGCGATCGGGGGTAGCGCCGTGATCGCACGCGGATCGGCCGAGCTCCGAAAGGCGGTGGACCCCTGGGGTCCGGTCGAGCCGGGATCCTTCGCGCTCATGCGCGCCCTGCGGGACCAGTTCGATCCCAGGCGCGTGCTGAATCCCGGGCGTTACGTCGGTGGTCTCTGATGGCATCCGGCGGCGCCCTCACCGGGCTCGATCTCGATGAGGTTCGAAAGTGTGTGCACTGCGGGATCTGCCTGCCCCAGTGCCCGACCTATCGCGTGCTTGGCGAGGAAATGGACTCGCCGCGCGGGCGCATCTACCTCATGCGAGCGGCCGCCGAGGGCAGGGTAGGCCTGAGCCCGATCCTCCGGCGCCATCTCGACCTTTGCCTGGGCTGCCGGGCGTGCGAGACCGCGTGCCCGTCGGGGGTCCGGTTCGGCTCGCTCCTCGAGGCGACCCGCGCCGCGCTCCGTGAGAGCGGCCCGCCCGCGAAGCACCGCCGGCTCGAGGCCTTCATCTTCTCGGTCTTTCCCGAACCGGCCCGTCTGGGCGCGGCGCTCGCGCTCTTCAAGCTCTACAAGGCCCTCGGTCTGCGCGCCCTCGTGCGCGCGACGGGCGTGCTTCGGAGGCTTCCGAGCCTGGCCGCGATGGACGCGTTGCTCGAGGACGTTCCCGCCGCCGCTCCGCTTCCCGAGGTCGTGCCCCCGCGAGGGCGGGCGCGCGGGCGCGTCGGTCTCCTCACCGGATGCGTCCAGCGCCACTTCTATCCGGGCGTGAACCGCGACACGGCGAACCTTCTCGCCCTGGCGGGCTTCGAGGTCGTGATCCCGCGCTCGCAGGGATGCTGCGGAGCCCTGGAGCTCCACGCGGGCCGAGCCAAGGCCTCCGAGGCCCGCGCGCGCGCCATCGCCGCAGCGTTCCCCGACGACCTCGATTTCGTCGTCACCAACGCGGCCGGCTGCGGCGCGGCGATGAAGGAGTACGGTCACCGGATCCCCCCGCTGTCGGGCTTCGCCGCGCGCGTGCGTGATGTCATCGAGCTGCTGCTCGCGGCGGACCTTCCGCTCGGGTCTCTCGACTTGACGGTGGCGTATCATGACGCCTGTCACCTGGCACACGGCCAGCGGCTCAAGCAAGAGCCGCGGCAGCTCCTGCGCCGCATTCCCGGGCTGCGGCTCGTCGAGCTAGTGGACAGCGACCTCTGCTGCGGGAGCGCCGGCATCTACAATCTGCTCGAGCCGAAGCTGGCCGGCGACCTGCTCGAGCAAAAGGTGGCGCGAATCCGGGAGACCGGTGCCCGGGTGGTCGCGGCGGCGAATCCAGGGTGCCTGCTGCAGATCGCGCGCGGTTGTCGCGAGCGCGGTCTGGACGTGACGCTCGTTCATCCCGTAGAGTTGCTGGCGAGGGCTGCCGATGCGTATCAGGGTTAAGGACCACGCGAAGCTCCAGCCGGACAAGATGGCGAAGATCGCCCTGGCCACCACGCCGCGGGCACAGCTCGATCTCTACTGCGTTGCGCCGGGCCAGGACCAGAAGCCTCACACGCACGGAGACCAGGACAAGTTCTACGTCGTCCTCGAGGGGCGGGGACGCTTCCGGCTCGGCGCCGCCGAGCACATCCTGGAAGTCGGCGACGCGCTCGTCGCCCCGGCCGGCGTCGAGCACGGCCTGGTCAACGACGGCGCCGCCCAGCTCCTCGTCCTGGTCGTGGTGACCCCGCCCCCGCCGCACGCATGACCGCGCGCCGGCGCGTCTCGCTGATGGTGACGTGCCTCGGCGACCTGTTCTTCCCCGAGGTCGGCTTCTCGATCGTGCGCCTGCTCCGGAAGCACGACGTGGTCGTGGACGTTCCGCCGGCCCAGACGTGCTGCGGCCTTCCGCTCTTCAACTCCGGCTATCACGCCGAGGCCCGCGCGGTCGCCGCGCGCACGGTGGAGCTGTTCAGGAACGCCGAGCACGTCGTGGTGCCCTCGGGCTCGTGCGCGTGGATGGTGAAGCACGAGTACCCTGGGCTCCTGGCCGAGACCGGACTCGCGAAGCTCGCCGGTGAGGTGGCCGCCCGCACGCACGAGTTCTCACAGTTCCTGGTCCGCGTGCTCGGCGCGACCCGCTTCACATCGGCGGTGCCCGGGCGCGTCACCTATCACGACTCGTGTCACCTCCTCCGCGGCCTTCACGAATCGCAGAGTCCCCGGACGCTCCTCGCGAACCTCGCCGGCGCCGATCTGGTGGAGCTGCCCGGCGCGGACGAGTGCTGCGGCTTCGGCGGGTCGTTCTCGGTGCGGCTGCCGGAGGTCTCCACGCAGATTCTCGACAAGAAACTCGCGAACGTGGAGGCGACCGGCGCCGGCTGCCTGGTCGCCTGCGATGCGGGCTGCCTCATGCAGATGCGCGGCGGGCTCACACGCCGCAAATCTCCCGTGCGGGCGATGCACCTCGCCGAGGTGCTCGAGGGGGGCCGATCCTGAGTGCGCATCCGGTCGCGGTCCCGCTGCGGCAGCGCGCCGACGGCGCGCTCCACGATTCGTTCCTCCAGCAGGCCCTCACGATCGCCACCACCAAGTTCATCGACTTGCGCCGTGAGGCGTTCGCGGGCTTCCCCGAGGGCGAGGCGTTGCGAGACCGGGCGCGGGCCATCAAGGAGGCGACCCTCCAGCGGCTCGATCACCATCTGGAGCGGCTCGTCGGCAACATCGAGCGTCTGGGGGGCCACGTCCACTATGCTGCGAATTCCGAGGAGGCGCGTCGCATCGTGGTCGACATCGCGCGGCGAGCGGGCGCGCGGATGGCCGTGAAGTCGAAGTCGATGGCGACCGAGGAGATCGATCTCAACGAGGCGCTCGAGCGCGAGGGGATCACGCCGGTCGAGACGGACTTGGGCGAATACATCATCCAGCTTGCCCACGAGCGTCCGTCGCACATCATCGCACCGGCGATCCACAAGACGAAGGGGCAGGTGGCCGAGCTGTTCGAGCGCGAGCTCAAGCGGCCCGTGGCGGCCGACCCCGAGGAGCTCACGCGGATCGCCCGCGCCGAGCTTCGACAGAAATTCCTGCAGGCAGACATCGGGATCACCGGCGCCAACTTCGCCGTGGCCGAAACCGGCACCGTCGTGCTGGTGACCAACGAGGGCAACGGTCGGATGGTCACCTCCTTGCCGCGCGTCCACGTGGCGGTGATGGGCGCCGAAAAGGTCGTGCCCTCGATGACTGACCTCATGGTCTTTCTCGCGATCCTGGCGAAGAGCGCGACCGGCCAGAAGCTCTCGGTCTACACCACGCTGGTCCGCGGTCCGCGGCGGGCGGGCGAGCTCGAGGGGCCGGAGGAGTTCCACCTGGTCCTGCTCGACAGCGGGCGGATCGCCCAGCTCGGCGGACCGCTCCGAGAGGCGCTTTCCTGTCTTCGCTGCGGAGCCTGCCTGAATGTGTGTCCGGTATACCGGCAGATTGGCGGCCACGCCTACGGCCACACGTACCCCGGGCCGATCGGGATCTTGCTGACCGCGATGCTCGAGGGCACGCAATCGGTCAAAGAGCTGGCCCACGCCTCCTCGCTCTGCGGCGCCTGCGCCGACGCGTGCCCCGTGCGGATCGACATCCCGAAGATGCTGATCGAGCTGCGTCGCGAGGTGGACGAGAGGAAGATCGCGCCGTGGATCGAGCGCGTCACGTTCAAGCTCCTGGCCCGCGTGCTCACCAGGCCGGCGCTCTATCGGCTCTTCGCGCGGGCCGGTCGCGTCCTGCAGCGCCCGTTCGCGCGCGAGGGAACGATCAGCCACCTGCCGCTCTTCTTCGGCGACTGGACGCGCACGCGCGATCTGCCGCCGGTGGCGGCACGGACGTTCCAGGAGCGCTGGGCCGCGGAGCGAGAGAGCGCGCGGTGACCACCCGGGCCGAGTTCTTCGCGAAGATCCGCGGTGAGCTTCAGCGGAAGCCAGCGCTGTTCGCCGCTTCGACCGCGGCCCGCCCCGAGCATCCGGCGGCCCAGGCCGACACGATTCGACGCGAGCTCGCCGAGCGGTGGCCCGCAACTCTGGAAGCGTTCCGCGTGGAGTTCGAGCGCGTGGCCGGGGTCTTTCACCGCGTCGCGTCGCTCGACGACGTCGCCCCGGCGATCGACCAGATCGCCCGCGAGCGCGGCGCCCGCGACCTGGTGAGCTGGCACGCCGCGTCGGTCGCCGGCGACGGGCTCTCGCGGGCCCTCACGGCGCGCGGGCTCGGCTTGCACGAGATGCCGGCCGGCGAGGCGGCTGACGGGGCCGAGCGAGCGCGGCTCCGGGCCGTCACCGCGCGCGCCGATCTCGGGCTCACCGGTGTCGATCTCGCGGTCGCCGAGACCGGCACGCTCGTGCTCGTGTCCGGCGCCGGCCGGCCGCGCTCCACGTCGCTGCTGCCGCCCTGCCACATCGCCCTCTTCGATCGCACGGCGCTCGTCGAGTCGCTCTACCAGGTCGGCGTGTTTCTCGAAGCCTGGCACGGAGACGGCACCCCGCCCGCCGCGGGCGCTGTCGTCAATTTCATCACGGGCCCGAGCCGGACCGCCGACATCGAGCTCACCCTGACCCGCGGGGTTCACGGTCCCAAGGAAGTGCACGCGATCTTCGTGGACGGGGGCCTTCGTGGCTGAGCGGTACTTCTCACCGGCCGACGTGGAAGCGCTCATCCCGAGACTGACCCGCATCATGGAGCGGGTGATGGCCGCGTACACGGAGGCCGCGGCGGTGCGCGACCGGCTCCAGGCCGAGCAGCAGCGGATCACCGCGTCCGGCGGCGGCGTGCTGGACCGCCGCGCCTGGCAGGCCGCGAAGGAGCGCGGGGAGCAGCTGACCGGCGAGCTCCAGCGCGGGCTCGACGAGATCGTGAAGCTCGGCGGCGCCCCGAAGGACCTCGGGCTCGGCCTGGTCGACTTCCTTCACTTGAGAAACGGCGAAGAGGTGAACCTCTGCTGGAAGTACGGCGAGCGCGCGATCACCCACTGGCACGGACTGGACGAAGGCTACGCCGGGAGAAAGCCCCTCTGATGCGTTACCGCGCGGTCCTCTTCGATCTCTTCGACACGCTGGTCCGCTTCGATCGTGAGCGCATGCCCGAGATCCAGATCAACGGCAAGCCCGTCCGCTCGTCGGCCGGCATGCTGCACGGCATCTTGCAAACGCAGGCGCCCCAGGTCGGCCTGGAGGCATGCTACGAGGCGCTCGGCGCGAGCTGGCGGGAGGCCGAGCGCCTGCGCGCGCTCGACCACCGCGAGGTGTCCGCGCTCGACCGCTTCGCCTACTTCTTCCGCGAGCTCGGGCTCGACGAGGCCGCGCTGCCCGAGGGCTTCGGACGCTCGCTGATCGACGCCCATCGGGGGGCGCTCGGGCACGCCGCAGAGTTTCCCCCGCACCACGTCCCGTTGCTGCGCCGGCTCGCCGAGCACTACCGGCTCGCGGTGGTCTCGAACTTCGACTACACGCCCACGGCGCTCGACATCCTCGGCCGCGCCGGCGTCGTGGAGCTCTTCGAGACCATCGTCGTGTCCGACGAGGTCGGATGGCGCAAGCCTCGCCGCGACATCTTCGACGTCGCGCTCGCTCGTCTCGGCGTTGCGGCCCAGGCCTCGCTCTTCGTCGGCGACCGGGCCGACATGGACGTGCTCGGTGCCCAGCAGGTCGGGATGGACGCAGCGTGGATCAACCGCGATGGCGAGGCCTTGCCGGCCGGGGTCGCGCCACCGACCTACGAGATTCGCGATCTCGGCGAGCTGGGCCCGATCCTGGGCGTCTGAATCGCGGGCGACCGCCTGCACGTCTAAAGGGGCAAAGGTAGGGGACTCATGGCGAAGGTACGCAAGGTCATCATCATCGGCTCGGGGCCGGCCGGCTACACGGCCGCCATCTACGCTGCGCGCGCCAACCTGGCGCCGCTCATGCTGACGGGCGTCCAGGCCGGCGGCCAGCTCACGCTCACGACGCTGGTCGAGAACTACCCCGGCTTCGTCGACGGCATCCAGGGGCCCGAGCTCATGGAGACGATGCGAAAGCAGGCGGAGCGCTTCGGCACGGAGATGATCGCCGAGGACGCGACGGCGGTGGACTTCGGGCGCCGGCCGTTCGTGGTGCGGACCGGCGAGACGATCTACGAGGGCGACGCGGTCATCATCGCGACCGGCGCCACCGCAAAGCTCCTCGGACTCGACGCCGAGGCGAAGCTCATGGGGCGCGGCGTGTCGACGTGCGCCACGTGCGACGGCTTCTTCTTCAAGGACCAGAACATCATGGTGGTGGGCGGCGGCGACTCCGCGATGGAGGAGGCGCTCTATCTCGCCCGGCTCGGCCGGAAGGTCGAGGTGGTACACCGGCGCGACAGCCTCCGCGCTTCCAAGATCATGCAGGACCGCGCCCGCCAAAATCCAAAAATCGAATTCATCTGGAACAGTACGGTCGACGACATCCGCGACGTCCAGGGGGGCAAAGTCACCGCGGTCCGGCTGAAAAATCTAAAGACCGGCGCTCTCGACGAGCGCCCCGTGGACGGTCTCTTCATCGCGATCGGCCATCGTCCGAACACCGAGATCTTCCGCGGGCAGATCGAGCTCCTGCCCAATGACTACGTCAAGGTCGTCCCGGGGACGACACAGACATCGGTGCCCGGTGTTTTCGCCGCGGGAGACGTCCAGGACCACGTCTACCGCCAGGCCGTGACTGCCGCCGCCACCGGCTGCATGGCCGCGCTCGAGGCCGAGCGATACTTGGAAACCACGCAGCCGCGATAGCTCGTGTATCATGACCGCTAAGCGATAACGCCTCGACAAGGAGAGCGACGACATGGCCCCGAAGGTCACTGTCTACAGCAACGTCGGCTGAGGGCCCTGCCATAAAGCGATGGAGTATCTATCGCAAAAGGGCATCCCGTTCACCGAGCGAAACGTCGGCCGTGATCCCGGCGCGCGCGAGGAGCTGATGGCGCTTGGTCTCCTGTCACTGCCAGTGCTGCTCATCGGCGACAAGAGGCTCACGGGCTTCAATCCGGCCGCCATCGATGCGGCGCTGAACGCCGCTCCGTAGGATCGGAGGTCTCATGAACGAGCCCTCGGCAGCCAACATCGAGAAGATGTGGGCGTACGCTCGAAAGTACGCGGAGAAGTCCGGCACCTCGCTCCACCCCGACCGCGCCGTCACCGAGACGGTCGTGACCGGCCTTGCGCGCCACATCGAGCAGGTGGGCAAGCCGCTCTGTCCCTGCAACTTCTACCCGGACCCGGCTGCCGAGGCGAAGCAGCGGCGCTGGATCTGCGCCTGCGACGAAATGCAGAAGTATAAGTACTGCCACTGCCTGCTCTTCGTGACACCCGAGGGCGTGCCTATCACCGAATACCTGCCCGAGGACCACGAGGGGCGTCAGGCGTATGGAATCGTGCGCGACCCTGTTCCCGACAAGGGGCGGGCGATGAGCAAGGTGCTGGGCCGGCACCAGGCCGAGGGCTCGACCGGGGGATAGCACCGGCGTCGCCACAAAAGGCTTAGGCCCTCCGGGCGGCTGTGTCACAGTCGTTATCGCAAGGAGGCGAAGCCGATGCGACGTCTCACTCTCGTCTGGTGGGTGAGCGCGGTTGCGGCGCTCCTCGCCGCCGGCTGCGACCAGAAAAGCGGCGCCAAGAGCGGCGCCGTCACCGCGATCAAGGTCGTCATCGCCGACTACAGCAAGGACCACACGCGTCCCTTCTGGCAGTCCCTTTCCGAGACGTACACGAAGCAGACCGGCATCAAGGTGGACCTGCAGGTGATCGACTGGAACTCGATCGACCAGCAGGTGACCACGATGATCCAGAACAACCAGCCGCCGGACGTGCTGAACCTGAACGCGTTTTCCAGCTACGCGAAGGACGGTCTGCTGCACTCGGCGGACGAGGTCCTTTCGCCCCGCACGCGCGAGGACTTCCTGCCCGCGTTCGTCCGGGGCGGTGAGTATCAGGGCAAGCTCTACGGCTTCCCGATTCTCTCGAGCGCTCGGGCCTTCTTCTACAACAAGGACCTGCTCGCGCGCGCCGGCGTCGCCGCGCCGCCCCGGACGTGGGACGAGCTCGTCACCGCGGCGCGAAAAGTCCGGGCGCTCGGCCCCGACACGATCGGCTACGCGCTGCCCCTGGGCCCCGAAGAAGCCCAGGCCGAGTGGGCCATCTGGATGTGGAACAACGGCGGCGATTGGAAGTCCGGCAACCAATGGGCGATCGACAGCGACAAGAACCTCCAGACGCTCACGTTCCTCGCCGACCTGGCCAACAAGCACAAGGTGACTCAGGTCAACCCGGGCAAGACCAACCGAACCGATGGCGCCTTCCAGCTCTTCAAGGACGGAAAGGTCGGCATGATCATGGGGTTCAGCCCGCTGGCCAAGCAGCTCGACGCCGAGGGCAAGGTGAAGTACGGCGTGGCGGAGATGCCGACGAACGTCGGCGCCGCCGTGACGCTTGCGGTCGAAGACTATCTGATGGCGTTCAAGAAGCCGAGCAATGCGGACGCGATCAAGAAGTTCCTCGACCTCTACTACCAGCCCGAAACCATCACGCGCTGGATCCGCGCCGAAGGCTTCCTGCCGGTGACCAGGTCGAGTCTGGAGCAGATGCGATCCGACCCCGGGCTCAAGCCGTATCTCGACGCCCTGCCGTCCGCGAAGCTCGCCCCGACCACCGATCCCGCGTGGGACAAGGTGAAGCTCGACGTGCAGCAGACGATCGGGCTCGCCGTGCAGCCCGGCGGAGATCCCAGGCAAGTCCTCGATCGGCTCCAGCAGAACGCCGCCGCCGCGGGCGGTCGCTGACGGTGAGCGGTCCTCGCCGTCCGCGGCGAGCGACCGGGTGGCAGGCGCTCCTCTGGCTCGGACCGAGCCTCGCGCTGATCGGCGGGGTCGTGCTCTATCCCGCGGCCCAGCTGGTCCGCGCGTCCTTCTGGCAGTTCTCGGTCACCGGCCTCTCGCAGGGATTCGTCGGCCTCCAGAACTACGCGAAGCTCTTCCGGCAAGAGTCGCTGACGATGGTCGTGGCGAACACGCTGGTCTGGGTGGCCGCCGTCGTCCTCGTGACGATCGTCCTGTCACTGGGGCTGGCACAGCTCCTCGGCGCGCGCTTTCCAGGCCGGACGCTCGTGCGCTGGGCGCTGATCGTGCCATGGGCGGCGTCGGTCATCATGACATCGAAGCTCTTCGCGTGGATCTACGACTACTACTTCGGGATGCTCAATCCGGCGCTCCAGGCGCTCGGTATCGTGAGTCACCCGGTGGACTGGCTGGGCGACGACGCGACCGTCATGGGCGCGATGATCGCGGTCGGTGTCTTCGTCTCCTTGCCGTTCACAACGTACGTCCTGCTCGCGGGGCTCCAGGCGATCTCGCCGGACGTCTACGAGGCGGCCCGCGTCGACGGGGCGTCAGCGTGGCGAACGTACCGGTCGGTGACGCTGCCGTTGCTGCGGCCCGCCCTCCTGGTCGCCGCCGTACTGAACATCGTCTACGTCTTCAACTCGTTCCCGATCGTCTGGACGCTCAACGACCGGAACCCCGGCTTCGGCCACGACACGATGATCACCTACATGTACAAGATCGCCTTCAAGAGCTCCCTGCGCGACATCGGGCTCGCGGCGGCGCTGGGCGTGGTCAACGTGGCGCTGATCCTGCTCGCCGTGGCGGCGTATCTCCGCACCGTGCGCTGGCGCGGGGAGGCGGCGTGATGCGCGGCCGCGGGCGCGCGGGTCTGGCCCTCGCAGGGCTCCTGGTGGCGTGCCTCGTGCTCCTGCCATACCTCGTGATGCTGCTGACCGCGCTGAAGCCGGCCGCCGAGCTCAGGACCGCCCCGCCGCGGCTGACGCCGATTCACTGGCAGTGGGCCAACTTCACCGGTGTGCTGCGCGATCCGGACTTCCTGACGTGGCTGCGGGTTTCCCTGGTCGTCGCCGGCGCCTCGACCGTCCTCGCGCTTCTCGCCGCCGTGCCGGCGGCGTACTACACGGCTCGCCACCCGTTCCGCGGCCGGACCCTCTTTCTGTTCCTTGTACTCGTCACCCAGATGTTCTCGCCGACTGCGCTAGTGGTCGGGCTACACCGCGAGTTCTTCGAGCTCGACCTCATCAACACCTACGGGGCGCTCATCCTCACCAACGCGGCCTTCAACCTCGCGTTCGCCGTCTGGATCCTGCGGGCCTTCTTCGCGTCGATCCCGCGGGAGATCGAGGAGGCGGCCGCCGTCGACGGGTGCGGCCGCCTGCGAATGCTCTGGAAGATCGCGCTGCCCTTGTCACGACCGGGCATCGTGACGGCGCTGATCTTCAGCTTCATCGCGGCGTGGAACGAGTACATCGTGGCGCTCACGCTCATGACCGATCCAGACAAGAAGCCCCTGACCGTCGGCATCACGTCGTATGTGACGGCATACGTGCAGCACTGGAATTCGCTCTTCGCCGCCTCGGTCATCGCGATCGTGCCCGTGGTGGTACTTTTCGCCCTCATCGAGCGCCACCTGGTCGCCGGGCTCACCGCCGGAAGCGTCAGGTAGCGAGGGGCGAGGCCGTCAGGTTCCGACGCGGAGCGGAGCGCCCAGCTCGCGGAGCAGGGCGATGGTGGAGAGGTAGGAGAGCTTGCCGGTTCGCGGGTTTTCGGACGGGACGTTCTCGACCTCGATCACGAGCCGCCCGAACTCGCCTTGCACGACGATGCGGTGGCGGTTCAGCGGGAATTCGGGCGACGCGAAGATCTTGATGCGCGTCTTCTCCGGGCCGATGCCGGCGAGCGACAGGGCGGCCACGACGTTCACGTTCGCCGGGAACGCCCGGCAAGCCTCGGTCGCCGGCCCCTCGAAGATCAGCGTCTCCGTCGTGATCGCGCCGAGGTCGATCTTCTGTTGCTCGATCCACGGCGCGCCGGCGAGCCCGCGCGGCGGCTTGCGGCTCTCCATCGTGACCGAGGTGATCGCACCAACCCGCGCGCCCTTGACCCCGTCGAGGCCGGCGATGGCCGCCGAGGGCACGATGATGCGGCAACGATTCGCCGCGGCGAGGTCTACCCAGTCCTGCCGGCCCAGGAGCCCGCCGCAGGACAGCACCACCAGATCGCGGCCAGCCTCCAGGGTCTTGGGCGCGATCTCCTGGAGGTGCTGCTGGGTCGACGCCTCCACGATGAGGCCCGACGCCGCGATCAGTTCGTCGAGCGAGAGGAACGGCGCCGGCGAGCCGAGGCTCTTCAGGAAGTCCGTCGCCTTCGCGCGGTCGCGCGCGGTGGCGCCGGCCAGGCGGAGGCCGGGAATGCCGTCATCGAGGGCGCGGCAGAGCTGACGGCCGATCGCGCCGAGACCGACGATGCCCACGTCCATGATGCGCGCATGCTATCATGCCCGAGGCACTGGAATGACAGCAGTGCAACGTCTGCGGCACCCGCTCGAGCGCCTCTACCGCGAGTTCGACTACGGCGCCCGCGTCGAGCGCGATGCCATCCGGTTCCCCCTCCGCTATCCCGATCCGCGCGACCGCGAGGTTGTCGGCCTGCTCACGGCGTGCCTCGCCTACGGGCGCGTCGACCTCTTCGGCCGACAGCTCGAAGGCGTGCTCGCGGGGATGGGCCCGTCGCCCGCAGAGTTCGTGCGGGCATTCGACGCGCGCCGCGACGCGCCCGCGTTCCGGAGCTTCTGGTATCGCTTCAACCGGCCGCGAGATCTGGTCGCGTTCTGCGTCGCCGCCCGCGATCTCCTTCTGCGACACGGGACGCTCGAGAAATGCTTCCTGGCCGGCGACACCGCCGCGGTCGGCTCGATCGGGCCGGCGCTCGAGCGGTTCGCGCGGGCGTTCCTGGAGGCCGACCTGCGTGAAGTCTTCCCGCGCGGCCGGATCTCGCGGGGCTATCGCCATCTCTTTCCGCTTCCCTCGGCGGGCGGGCCCTGCAAGCGGCTGCAGCTCTTCCTGCGCTGGATGGTCCGCCGCGAATCGCCCGACTTCGGCCTCTGGACCTCGATCTCGCCAGCGCGCCTCCTCATGCCTGTCGACACGCACGTCGAGAACATCAGCCGGTCGATCGGTCTCACGTGCCGCCGGTCGCGCAACTGGAAGATGGCCGAGGAGATTACCGCGCGGCTCGCTCAGGTCGACGCCGCCGATCCGGTGAAGTTCGACTTCGCGCTCTGCCACAAGCGGATGTCGGGCGACTGCCTCGATCGTCGAGACGCGCGCGTCTGTGCGCCGTGCGGCTTCAAAGCTGTCTGCCGGCACTGGAAAGGGCGCCGTGCCTGAGCCCACGCTGGTGGCGATCGGCCTCGTCCTGGGCGCGGTCTTCGCCTGGCTGGTCGCGCGCGCACACTTCGACGGGCGGGCCCGCGCTCGGCGAGGAGAACTCGACGCGCGCATCAAGGAGTTGGAGACGCTGGAGGGGGAGCGCCGCCGCCAGCTCAACGAGCGTCTGCAGGAGGTGATCGGCCTTCGGCGTGATCTCGCTGCCGAGCAGGAGCGGCGCGCCCAGGCCGAGACGCGCCTGGCGGCGGAGCAGAAGAACCTCCTCGAGCAGCGTCGCCTGCTCGAGCAAGCCGAGGCCTCGCTCCGCGACACCTTCACGGCGCTCAGCAGTGAGGCGCTCCGGCGGAGCAACGCCGAGTTCCTGACGCTCGCCGAGGAGCGCCTGGGGCAGCGCCAGAAGGAGATCGACACCAGCGTCCGTCCGCTGCAGGAGGCGCTGAGTCGCTACGAGGACCACGTGCGCGAGGTGGAGAAGGCGCGCGCGGGCGCCTACGCGAGCCTCGAGGCGCAGGTGCGGGCCCTCAGCGAGCAGGCCGGCAGCCTGGCGACGGCCATGCGCACGCCGCAGGCGCGCGGGCGCTGGGGCGAGCTGACGCTGCGCCGGGTGGCGGAGCTGGCGGGGATGAGCGCGCATTGTGACTTCATCGAGCAGGTGACGACCGAGAGCGAGGGTCGCCGGCGGCGTCCGGACATGGTGGTGCACCTCCCGCGCCGCCGGCAGATCGTCGTGGACGCCAAGGTTCCGCTCACGGGGTACCTCGAGGCGCTGGAGGCGTCCACACCGGACCTGCGCCGTGCAGCGTTCGAGCGGCACGCGCAGCAGGTGCGCGGCCACGTGCAGGCGCTCGCGAACAAGACCTACTGGGAGCCGCTCGACGAGGCAATCGACCTCATCGTCCTGTTCATCCCGGGCGAATCGTTCTTCGGCGCCGCGGTGGAGGCCGATCCCGCCCTGATCGAGGACGCGATGGGACGGCGCGTGGCGATCGCATCGCCGATGACGCTGGTCGCGCTGCTTCGTGCCGTCGAGCTCGGGTGGCGAGAGGAGCGGCTGGCCGCGGACGCTCAGCAGGTAACGGCCGAAGGGCGCGAGCTCTACAGGCGCGTGGCGACGTTCCTCCGGTACTTCGCCGACGTCGGCGGCGCGCTGGGGCGTGCCACCAACGCGTACAATCAGGCGGTAGGTTCGCTGGAGTCGCGCGTTCTGCCGGCCGCGCGGCGGCTTCGCGACCTGGCCGCGACGCCCGCCGAGGAGACGCCGGCGCTCGAGCCCGTCGATCAGAGCCCGCGCGAGATCGCGGCGCCCGAATATCCGGTGCAGCCGCCCCTGGAGAGCGTCCCGCCGCGCGAGGAGCGCGACAGCTGACGCGCCGGATCGCCGTGCCACCGCCGCGGACGGCCGCGCGCCCGTGATATAGTGGCTGCGATGACTCCTCCCATCCCGATCCAGGTTTACGGAATCAATCTCCTGGTGCGTCTGATGGGCGAAGGCCCCGCCGACGTTCGCGTGCACTGTCCGAAAGGCTCGCCGATCCGCTACGGCGAGGTGATCGCGCGCGGCGACGGATTCGACGAGGGCGCCAACGCGTTCCGCGAGATGCCCGAGCTCAAGGTCGTCGTCGCCTTCGAGGAGTCTGCCGAAGAGGTGGAAGGACACTACTTCTACATCGCCGGTGAGGAGTATCGCGTCCTCCGGCTCGACTCCATCATCCTGTCCTTTCCCCACGAGTAGTCTCGCGTGGCCCGCGCCGGCGTCGCGGCCATCAAGGCAGCGCTGGCCTCGATCGACCAAGCGGAGCTGATCGAGCTCACCCGCGAGCTCGTCCGCATTCCCAGCGTCATCCGCCCGGGAGACCCGACGGCCACCGAAGCCGCGGTCGCGCACTACATCGAAGCCTGGCTGACCAAGCAGGGGTTCGACCTCGAGGTGCAGGAGGTCGCGCCGGGACGGCCGAACGTGCTCGCCTGGCTGGGCGAGGCGACGGGCGAACGGTGCCTTCTGCTGGAAGGCCACACCGACGTCGTCACCGAGGGGGATCCGACCGAGTGGACGCACCCGCCCTTCGCTGCCGAGCTGGTCGACGGGCGCATCTACGGACGCGGCGCCGCCGACATGAAGAGTGGCGTCGCGGCGATGCTGATCGCGGCGGCCGCCATCAAACGCAGCGGGGTGGCGCTCGGCGGGCGACTCGTGCTCGGCGCGCTCGTCGACGAAGAAGGGGAGATGATCGGCGTCAAGCATCTCTGCACGACCGCGATCGGCCGCTCGCTGAGCGCGGCGATCGTCTGCGAGCCCGAGCAGAACGAAGTGTGCCTGGAGCAGCGCGGCGTCGTCTGGGCGCGCGTCGGTATTCGCGGCCGCATGGCTCACGGGGCGATGCCCGAGACCGGCGTGAATCCGATCACCGCGCTGGGCGCTCTGCTGCACGAGGTGCCCGCGCTCGAGCGACGTTTCCGGAAGATCTGCCGCCGGAGCCCGCATCTGCGCCCGCCGACGGTCACGCCAACCGTCGTGCGGGCGCCCCTGCAGGGCGTCGAGCAGGCCAATGTCATCCCCTCGCGCGTTGAGGCACTCCTCGATATCCGGCTCACTGCGGGACCGGACGAGGCCGCGGTGGCGGGCGAGATCGACGCCGCGTGTCGCCGTGTGATGGCGCGCTGCCCCGGGAGCGTCGTGGAGTGGGAGCCGGTCAACGGCTTCCGGCTGGCGACAAAGGTCGAGCGCAGCGAGCCGCTCGTCGGCGCGGTCGTGGCGGGCGTGCGGCGTGCGACGGGCCGGCGCGCGATCTTCGGCGGCGTCCCCGGCTCGACCGATGGGACGATCCTCCGGATGCAGCTCGGCATTCCCATCGTCACCTGTGGACCGGGAGGCCGGCGCATCCCCCACCAGGTCGATGAGTACGTCGAGGTCGCGGAGCTGGTCGATGCGGCGAAGATTTATGTCGCCTCGGCCCTGACCTATCTAGGGGCATGAGCGAGCCCACGCCGCGTCTGCGCCGGGTCGAGGCGTTTCCGGTCGAGCACGAGGGCCGGCAGTGCGTGGCCCTGCGCGATCCGGCCGGTTACACGCCGGCGGTCGCGTTGCTGCACGGGGCGCTGCTCGACATCGTGTCGCTCTTCGACGGACAGCACACGATCGCCGACATCCAGGAGCGCGTGATGCGCCGTCACGGGCAGCTCGTCGAGCGGCGGCAGATCGCCGAGATCGCCGCGACCCTCGATGCGCAGGGCTTTCTCGACAGCCCGGGCTTCGCCGCGCGGCGCGCCGCCATCGACGCCGACTTCCTGGCGGCCCCGACCCGGCCGGCGACCCACGCCGGCTCGGCATACGCCGGCGAGGGCAGCGAGCTGCGCGCGATGATCGACGGCTTCTTCGCGCCGCCCGATGGCCCAGGGGCGATCGACGAGCATCCAGCGCCGCGGACCGAGGTGCGCGCCGTCATCGCGCCGCACATCGATTTCCATCGTGGCGGCCCGGCGTACGCGTGGGCCTATCGCGAGCTGGCCGAGCGGAGTCAGGCCGACCTGTTCGTGATCTTCGGCACCTGCCACGCCGGCATGGAGCATCCCTTCGCGCTCACCCGAAAGGATTACGCGAGCCCGCTCGGCGAGGCCCCGGTCGACCGTGACTTCGTGGAGGCACTGTCGACGCGGGCGCGCCAGGACTGCTTCGGGTCCGAGCTGGCCCACCGCATCGAGCACTCGATCGAGTTCCAGGCGGTCTTCCTCCGCTACCTCTACGCGAGCCGGCGCGAGGTGACGATCGTCCCAGTGCTAACGAGCTTCGCGCACGAGGCGATGCTGTCGGGGCGGCGGCCGGACGACGACCCGCGCGTCCCCCAGTTCCTGGAGGCGGTGGCCGAGACGATCGCGGCGAGCGGCCGCCGGGTCGCGCTCATCGCGGGCGCCGACCTCGCCCACATGGGACCCCGCTTCGGCGACCCCGTGCCCATCTCGCCCACCGAGCTGGAGCAAATCGAGCGCGACGACGGCGAGATGCTCGAGACGGTGGCAGCGGGAGATCCGGCCGCGTTCTTCGAGTCCGTCGCGCGCGACGACGACCGCCGCCGCATCTGCGGCTTCTCGCCGATCTACGCGATACTGCGAATCCTCGGCGGCGCGGCTGGCGAGGTGAAGCGGTATGGTCAGTGGCCCGATCCAGACGGGGTCGTGACGTTCGCCAGTGTGGTGCTCGAGTGATGCCGATGGAAGACCAGGCGACGGATCAGTGGCAGCTGCCAAAGCTGCGGATCGACCGGAACGGGGACTGGTTCGACGACGACGTCGAGATCACTCATGCGGGCGTGCTGGCGAACCTGCGCTCCGGTCTCAAGCGCGACGCCCAGGGCTACTACATCCAGACACGCGTGCGCATCCCGGTCGAGGTCGAGGATAAGCCCTTCGTCGTCGTACGGATCGAGCGGCGCGGCGAGACGCTTCACGCGGTCTTGAGCGATGGGACCGACACCGCCGTCGACCCGGCCACAGTGCAGGTGGGGCGTGACGACGTTCCGTACTGCGCCGTCCGGAACGGCGCCTTCGAGGCGCGATTGAGCCGCGCGGCGGCGTTCCAGCTGCTGGCGCTCGCCGACTACGACGAGGCCAGCGGCCGGGGCACGCTGCGCCTGGGCGGCCGGGAATATCTCCTTGAGAGGGGACCATGATGCGGACGCTCGTCGTCGTCTTCGCTCTGGCACTCGTAGTGGGCGGAGTCGCCTGGTGGCTGTCGGCCGCCGCGCAGCCGGTAACCGTCGATTCGATCGGCGACGAGAACCAGACGGTCGCGCGCGGCAAGCTCCCGGTCTTTGCCGCGAAGGGAGACGCGGCACAGCTCTACACCTTCGCGCTCGAGAACCGGGACACCCTCTCGGCCATCCCGTGCACCTGCGGCTGCGAGCGGTTCGGCCACACCTCCAACCGCTCCTGCTACGTGAAGGCTGAGAGGGGCGACCAGGTCACGTTCACCAGCCACGCCGCCACCTGAACGCTCTGTCTGGACATCACGCGTGACGTGATGCGCTGGAAGGCCGAGGGCAAGTCGCCGGCGGCAATCCGCGACGCGATCGACGCGAAGTACCTTTCCTTCGGGCCCGCGACGCCGACGCCACGGCCGAAGTGATATTCTCCGCGCCATGAACGTCGCGGCCGTGCTGATGGAAATCTTGAAGTCGTCGGGTATTCGCTACCTCTTCGGCAATCCGGGTACCACCGAGCTACCGTTCCTCGACGCCTTGCCCGACTCGTCGCTCGAATACGTCCTGGGGCTGCAGGAGGCCACGGCGGTGGCGGCCGCCGACGGCTACGCGCAGGCGTCGGGGCAGGCGGGTGTCGTGAACGTTCACGTGGCGCCCGGCCTCGCCAACAGCCTGTCGATCCTGCACAACGCCGCGCGGGCCAAGTCTCCCCTGGTCGTGACGGCCGGACAGCAGGACACACGCTTCCTCATGCACGAGCCGATTCTCGCCGGCGACCTCGCGCGGATGGCCGAACAGTTCACCAAATGGTCCCACGAGATCCGCCGGCCCGAGGACGCCCCGGTCGCGCTGCGGCGCGCTCTCAAAGTAGCGCTCACGCCGCCGACCGGGCCGGTGTTCCTCTCGCTGCCGATGGACCTGATGGGCCCAGCCGTCGACGACACCGCGGCGCCTCCGCCGGCGATCGCCGCGAAGAGCCGTCCGGAGCCCGCGGCCCTCCGGCACGCCGCCGATCTTCTGGCCGGTGCCAGCAATCCCGTCGTCATCGCTGGCGACGGCGTGGCGCGCGCGGGCGCGATGGCCGAGCTGACCGCAGTGGCCGAGCTGCTGGGCGCGCGCGTCCATGGCGAGCCGGTCTACCGACGCACGAGCTTTCCCGGCACCCATGCGCTCTGGCGCGGCGGCCTGTTCCCGTCGCCGGCCGGCGTGCGCCGGGCGCTCGAGGAGTGCGACGCGCTCCTGATCGTCGGCGCCAACGTCTTCACCTGGTTCCTCCACACCGAGGGCACGCCGTTTCCGCGCGGTCTCCGCGTGGTCCAGATCGACGATGACCCGTGGGAGATCGGCCGCAGCTACCCGGTGACGCTCGGCATCGCCGCCGATCCAAAAGCGGCGCTGGCGGAGCTGACGGACATGTTGCGGGGCAAGCTCACCGAGAAGGACAGGGCGGCGGCCGCGGCGCGCGTGGAAAAGATCGGCGCCGCCCGCGGCGAGATGGTGAAGCGCGTGAGCGCAGCCGCTCGGAGCGAAGCCGAGCGCGTGCCGATCGGCCAGGCGCACCTCATGCACACGCTGGCCTCGCTGCTGCCGGACGACGCGATCGTCGTCGACGAGTCGGCGACGTCGCTGCCGTTCGTGCTCCGCTATATGCCGTTCGAGACCCCCGGCTCGTTCTTCGGCGGGAAGACCGGCACGCTCGGGTGGGGAATGGGAGCGGCGATCGGCGTCCAGCTCGGCTCGCCCGGCCGCAAGGTCGTCGCCACCATCGGCGACGGCTCGGTCATGTACGCACCGCAGGCACTGTGGACAGCGGCGCACTACCGGCTCCCGATCACGTACGTCGTGCCCAACAACTCCTCGTACGCGATCCTCAAGTCCGGAATGCTGAGCCTCGATTTGGCATCGGCCAAACGCGGGATCTATCCCGGCATGGACCTGGTCTCGCCAGAGATCGACTACGCCGGGCTCGCCCGCTCGCTGGGCGTCCGCGCCGAGCGCGTGGAGAAGCCCGGTGAGCTGCGCGACGTGCTCGCCGCATGCCTGGCCGGCCCGGGGCCGTCGCTGGTCGACGTCGTGATCGACCGCGGCTTCAAGCCGATGCTGTGAGAACCGGAGGGGAGTGGGTCGTCGCTGCCCTTCGCGCCGAGGGCGTGCGCCACATCTTCGGGATTCCCGGCGTCCACAACCTCGCCGTCTATGACGCGCTGATCAAGCAGGCCGACGTCACCCACGTGCTGGCGCGACACGAAGCGGGCGCGGCCTTCATGGCCGACGGCTATGCGCGCGCCTCGGGGTTGCCGGGTGTCGTCGTGGTCACGACCGGCCCGGGCGCGACAAACGCGCTGACCCCGCTGGTCGAGTCGTACGCCGGATCGATCCCGGTGCTCGTCGTCATGTCGGACGTGGCGTCGCCCCTGGTAGGCCGCGATCTCGGCGCCCTCCACGAGGTGCCGAACCAGATCGACTGCTTCAGGCCGGTCACGAGGTGGGCGGAGGCGGTTACCGAGGCCTCGGCGATTCCGACGACGGTGCACGGAGCGTTTGATCTGCTGAGAACCGGTCGTCCCGGACCGATCGCGATCTCGATTCCCAACGACTTCCTCACCGCGCGTTTCGACGCCGCGCAACCGAGCGGGGGACACGGGCGCCGGCCGCCGTGCCACGTGGACGAGATTCGCGAGGCGGCGCGGCTCCTCGGCGGCGCCGCGAAGCCGTTGGTAATCAGCGGCGGCGGCGTCATCGCCGCCGCTGCCGAGGCCGAGCTGGTCGCTCTCGCGCGCCGGCTGGGCGCGCCGGTCATCACTACGGTGATGGGGAGAGGAGCGATCAGCGAAAGAGATCCGCTGTGGCACAGTGTCCTGCCGAACGGCCGCGCGACGGACCCGGTCATCCGGGCCGCCGACGTCATCCTGGCCGTGGGCTGCCGCTTCGCCCACCGCTCGACGCAGGGGCTCCTGCTGAACCTCTCCTTCAGCGCAGCGCAGACTCTGATCCACCTCGACCTCGATTCCACCGTACTGGGACGGCTCTTCAAGCCTCAGCTCGGGATCGTCGGCGACGCGCGGGACGGTCTCATGCGGCTGCTCGAAAGTCTGGGTCCGGGCCGGCCGCGGGACCGCTGGGACCACACCTGGCGCGCCGGACTCCGCGGGGCCGCCAACGCGCGGTACACCCAAACGACCGCGAGCCTGATCGAGGCGCTGCGCGGCGCGCTCCCGGATGACGCCATCGTCGTGAGCGACCAGACCGGGATCAACTACTGGATGGAGTGGCGATTCCCTGTACTCCTGCCGCGGACGTTCCTCTATCCGGTGGGCTCCGCCACGCTCGGCTACGGGGTGCCCGCGGCGATCGGCGCGAAGATCGCCCGCCCCGATCGCCCGGTCATCTGCGTCGTGGGCGACGGCGGGTTCATGTATTCGGTCAACGAGCTGGCGACCGCGGTGAAGTACCGGCTACCGGTTGTGTTTCTCGTCATGAACGACGAGCGTTACGGCGCGATCAAGTGGCTTCAGCAGACGCTCTTCGAGGGACGCTGGGGCGAGGCGGACCTGACGAACCCCGACTTTCCGGCGCTCGCCCGGGCCTTCGGAGCGCGTGGGGAGCGCGTCACCGGCGTCGAGTCGCTGGGCGCGGCGATTAAAAGCGCGCTCGCCGCCGGGGGGCCGACCGTCCTCGAGCTGCCGATGGCGATCGACCCCCCGTGGGAGCTGTGAGGACTACTTGCCGTGGAAGAGGTTGAGCGCCGAGCCCTTCCGGAACCACTCGAGCTGCGAAGCGCTGAAGGAGTGCGAGAGCCGTAGCGTCTCACTCGTCCCGTCGGCGTGCTTCACGATGCACTCGACGGGCTTGCCCGGCGCCATGTCCCTCAGCCCCACGAGGCTCAGTCGGTCGTCCTCTCGGATGCGGTCGTAGTCGCTGGGGCTCTGAAACGTCAGCGCCAGAAGCCCCTGCTTTTTCAAGTTCGACTCGTGGATCCGGGCGAAGCTCCGCACGATGACTGCGGCGCCTCCCAGGAGGCGCGGTGAGAGCGCCGCGTGCTCGCGGCTCGAGCCCTCGCCGTAGTTGGCGTCGCCGATCACGAGCCACTTCACGCCGCGCGCCTTGTAGTCGCGGGCAATCGCCGAGATCGTCTGGCCCGTC
>JBKPCO010000109.1:0-10967 GCA_046727415.1 Candidatus Methylomirabilota bacterium | reverse complement strand
CCCCACCCCCCGCCGACCCCAAACTACTTAATCGCGACGGCTTTGACCTGTCGAAAGTCCGTCAACCCGGCGAGAGTCTTGAGCACGCCGTCCTGGACGAGCGTCGTCATCCCCTCAGCCCTGGCCATCTCGAGCATCTCGGCCACGCGCGCCTTGGCCTGGATGAGCCGCTTCATCTCGTCGGTCGCGATCATCAGCTCGTGAATTCCCAGCCGTCCGCGGTAGCCGGTCTTGGCGCAGGAGGCGCAGCCCTTGCCGCGGTACAGAACGAGCTCGTCATACTTCAGATTCAAGGACGCGAAGGCCTCCTCACCGAACGCCTGCGAGAGCTCGTCGTACTCGCTGCGGTCGGGATGATACTCGGTCTTGCAGTCAGGGCAGATGCGCTTCACGAGGCGCTGGCCCAGGACGCCGAGCAGCGCATCGGCGAAGTTGAAAGAGTCGCACCCCATGTCGAGCAGGCGGATGACCGTCTCCACGGCGCTGTTGGTGTGCAGCGTGCTGAACACCAGATGGCCGGTCAGTGACGCCTCGATGCCGGTCGACGCCGTCTCCTCGTCGCGCATCTCGCCGACCATGATCACATCGGGGTCGGCGCGCAGGAACGCACGCATCGCCGCGGCGAAGTCGAAGCCGATCTTCGGCATGACCTGCACCTGGCGCAGCCCGTATTGCGTGATCTCGACTGGGTCCTCGGCGGTCCAGATCTTGCGATCGGGCTTGTTGATGTGGCCCAGCAGTGAATGGAGCGTGGTCGTCTTGCCCGAGCCGGTCGGTCCCACGCAGAGGATGAGCCCGTAGGGCTTCTCGGCGATCTTCTTGATCTCGCGCAGGTTGCGCGGCGTCAGGTCGATCTTGTCGAGCGGGATCAGCTCGCTCGAGGCGAGGAGGCGCATGACCACATCTTCGTTCTGGTTGGCGGTGGGGATCGTGGCGACGCGGAGCTCGATCTCCCGGTCTTGCATCCGGAACTTGAACTTGCCGTCCTGCGGCTTGCGGCGCTCGGCGATGTCGAGCTGGGCCATGATCTTGATGCGCGCGACGATGGCCCGCCGGTAGGCGCCGGGAATCTTCTGGTACTCGCTGCAGCCGCCGTCGATGCGATAGCGGATGACCGTGTCCCGCTGGGTCCCGTAGGGCTCAATGTGGATGTCGGACGCGCGCGCCTTGTAGGCGTCCACGATGATCTGGTTGGCGAGGCGGATGACCGCGCTGTCGTTCTCGTCGAGCTCGCCGGCGCCGACGTCGAGCGCGTCGGCGACGTCTTCGGCCCGCAGATCGCCGAGGATCGTGCCGATCGAATCTCTGCTGGCCCCCTCGCCGCTCACCTGGTTGAGGAAGTGCAGGATGTCCTTCCGCAGGCCGACCGCCCACTTGACCTTCCGGTTCTTGAGCGCTTGGCTGACGCTATCCACCCGCTGCAGGTCTTGCGGGTTGTCGATCAGCACCACGATCGCGCCGTCCTCGCGCCGGAGCGGCAGCCAGAAGTTGCGCCGCAGGTACTCCATCCGCAGGCCCTTCATCAGATCGGGCGGCGGCAGGATGCGCTCGTCGTACTCGACGAACGGGCATTCGAAGAACTGGCTCAGCGAGACGCCCACCTCGCCCTTCGGCACCTTGTACTGCTCGATCAGGATCGACTCGACGTCGGTCTGGCGCCGGCGCGCCTCGGCGACCGCCGAGTTTAGCTCTTGCGGCGAGATCCGGGCCTGCGCCAGGAGATAGTCGAACTTGGTCTTGGGGCGGGATTGCGCCTGAAGCTGCTCTTCCTTCTGGATGAGCTGCGCCTGGTTGTTGAAGGCGATGCCCAGCGTCTTGGCGATTCGCGAGACACCGGTCTCGTCTTCCTTGGTGAAGCGCGCGCCTCGCTTCTTGTTCAGGAGCTGGATGACGCCGATCGGCTTGCCCTCGTGCATGATCGGCATGCCGAGGATTTGCTGCGTCCGGAATCCGGTCTTCTTGTCCCAGGAGCTGTCGAAGGTGAGGGTCGGGGAGATGCGCGCCAGCTCGGCCTTGTCGTACGCGTCGGTCACGTTCACCACCCGGGCGGCGGCCGCCACGAATCCGGCGATGCTCGTCTCGTTGACCGGCAGGCGGATCTCCTTCACGGCGTCGATGGCAAGGAACTTCGAGTAGAGCTCCTTCTTGGCCGGGTCGATGGCGTAGATCGTCATCCGGTCGGCGTCGAGGAGGCCGAGGATCTCGCCCTGGAGCTCGATGAAGATGCTATCGACGCTCTTGGCGGAGTGGATCTTGTCGACGAGCTGGACGAGCTTCTGCTCGTAGGCCAATCGCTGCTGCAGAATTTGCACGGATTCTTGCTGGGCCACCACCCCTCCAAAATGACGCCAAACGGCAGCAATGGACCGCCAAAGGGCGGCAATAACAGCAGACCATGCTAGTCTAGCAAACTCCTGGCAGAGGTCGGAAAGCATGGCGGGCATGAGGCGGGCGGACGTGGTCGTCGTCGGCGGCGGGGTGAATGGCGCGAGCACCGCCTACCACCTGGCGGCCCGCGGGGTGAAAAGTGTCCTGCTAATCGAGCGAAAGCACCTCGCGGCGGGCGCCACGGGCAAGTCTGGAGCGCTGGTCCGCATGCACTACACCAACGAGGCGGAGTCCCGGCTGGCGTTCGAAAGCCTCAAGATCTTCCGCGACTTCCGGAACATCGTGGGCGGCGACTGCGGCTTCGAGCCGATCGGGTTTCTACAAATCGTGCCCCCCGGTTACGAGGCGGCCCTAGCCAGGAACGTCGCCCGGCAGCAGCGCCTGGGGATCGCCACTGAGGCGATCGTCCCGGACCGCGTGCGTGACCTCCTGCCCGGCGCGCGCGTCGACGACGTCGGGGCCGCCGCCTGGGAGCCCGACTCGGGATTCGCCGATCCCAATGCCACCACGTTCGCCTTCGCCGAGGCGGCCTGGCGTCTCGGGGTCACGCTCGAAACGGGTTGCGAGGTGACGCGGATCGTGACCGAGCACGGTCGCGTCACGGGTGTCGAGACCTCCGCGGGACCGGTCGCGGCGCCCGTGGTGGTGCTCGTCCCGGGGGCGTGGGCCACCCGTCTGCTGGCGCCGCTCGGGCTCGATTTCGGCCTCTCGCCCTACCGCATCCAGATCTCGATCTTCCGCTGGCCGGCCGGCTTCAACACCCGGCACTGCGTGGTGATCGACGCGGTCCATCACTCGTGGCTAAGGCCCGAGGGCGCGGCCACGACGCTGATCGGCGTCGAGCTCGGCGTGGCGCACGCCGATCCGGACCGCTTCGACGAGGGCGTCGATCCGGATTTCGTCGCGATCTGCCGCAAGGCGCTGACCGCTCGCCTGCCGGTCTTCGGCGACGCAACGATGCGCGGCGGCTGGGCCGGGATGATCATGATGAGCGCCGACGGGCGTCCCATCATCGATCAGATCCCGTCGGTCGCGGGACTCTACTGCATGCTGGGCGACTCCGGAACCTCGTTCAAGACATCGCCGGCAATCGGCCGGTGTCTGGCCGAGTGGATCGTCGACGGCAAGTCGCGCACCGTCGACCTCACGCCCTTCCGGTCGACGCGCTTCGGCGAGGGCCGGCCCTGGCAGGATGACGACAACTACGGGCGCGAGCGGTTGACGATCTCGCGCTGAAGCTCAGCGGCCGAGCGCGGCGAACATCTCCTCGACGCTCGTCAGCTTCACCCGCGGCCGACCCTGAGCGCGCCCCTGCGCCACCTCGATCGCGTCCAGCTTGAGCCAGTCGGCGTACGAGACGAAGCTCGGCTGGCGCTGGCGCACGAACGCGTCGGCGGCGGCCGCCTCCGGGTGCGCGGGCTCCAGCACGGCACCCCGGGCAAGATCCTCGAACATGCACGCGACCGTCTCCGCGGCGTCCGGCTTGTTGGTGCCGATGACGCCGGTCGGACCGCGCTTGATCCATCCGGCCGTGTACTCGCCCACCAGCGGCTGCTTGGTCCCAGGATCCAGCACACGGCCCTTGTCGTTCAGGATGACGCCCCAGCTCTCGTTGAACGGCACGCCCGACAGGGGTACGCCGCGATAGCCGACCGAACGGAACACCAGACCGACCGGAATCTCCTCGAAACGGTCGGTGGCGCGCGGCTGCAGGGCCCCGGTCGACGTCGCGTAGAGCTCGTTGCGCACCAGGCGCATCGCGGCGACACGGCCGGTGTCGTCCCCGATCAGCTCGACCGGCGAGACGAGAAATCTCAGGACGAGGCGCTTGGACTTGCCCGAAACCGGACGCCGCGCGTACTCGCGGAGGATCTCGACCTTCTTGAGCGTGGGCCGGTCCTGGCTGCGCTCGACGGCGGCTCGGCTCAGCGGATCCAGTTCGACCTCTGCCGGCTCGGCGGTGATGTCGGCGTCGGGCAGCTCGCCGAGCTCTCGGATCTCGGGATTGGTAAACGCGGCCTGGGCGGGCCCGCGCCGGCCGAGCAGATAGACTTCCCTCACGCGGCTCTTGCGCAGGGCGTCCAGCGCGTAGTCGGCGATGTCGGTGGTCGCCAGCTCCTCCGGCGTCCGGCACAGGATCCGCACGACGTCGACGGCGACGTTGCCGACGCCGACGACCGCCACGCTCTCCTGCGAGAGATCGAACACGCAGTCGCGGTAGTCAGGATGGCCGTTGTACCACGCGACGAACTCCGTCGCGGGATGGCTGCCGGCCAGGTCCTCGCCGGGAATGCCCATGCGCCGATCGGTCTGCGCGCCCGTGCAATAGACGATCTGATGGTAGTGCGTTTTCAGATCTGCAAGCGTCACGTGCTTGCCGAAGTCGACGCCGCCGAAGAAGCGGAAGCCGGGGCTGGCGGCGACCTTGTCGAAGGCGTTGGTGACGAACTTGATCTTCTGATGGTCGGGCGCGACGCCCAGGCGCACCAGCCCGTAGGGCGTCGGAAGGCGGTCGAACATGTCGACCTCGACGGCCACGCCCGTGTTCCGGAGCAGGTGGTCGGCGACATAGAACCCCGTCGGTCCAGCGCCGATGATCGCGACGCGCAGCGGCCGCGCTGCCGTCCCCGTGGTCGTCGTCAATGCGCGATCCCGTGCTCGCCGGCGAGCAGCTGTGTCTGCAGCGTGTCGACCTCGCCCTGGTAGTGGTCGCGCTGCGCCTTCACGATGTCGCCGATCGACACCATGCCGATCAGCCGTTCCTTGTCCACGACCGGCAGGTGGCGGATGCGCCGCTCGGTCATCGTGTGCGCCACCGTCAGCAGATCGTCGTGGGGATGACCGGTGATGACATTACGCGTCATGAGGTCGGCAACGGTCAGGGTGAAGAACCGCTCGTTCCGCGCGGCCTCCCGCACGATGTCGCGTTCTGACAGGATGCCGACGGGGCTTTCGCCCTGCACGGCGATGAGCGCGCCGATGTTGTGGTGATCCAGGAGGCCGAGCGCCTCCCGGATCGACTGCTCCGGGCGCACCGTCACGGCCATCGAGCCCTTTCGCGCGAGGATGTTCGCGATGTTCATCAGACACCTCCTTGTGTCCTGCGGGCCGTCCGGTTCAAGAATAGCCGGGCGCACGCATGCGGCGCCACTTCGCGTCGCGCCACGCGCTCGAGCAGCGCGGCGCCCTCCGCCCCGAGGGCGTCGCGGTCGAGCATCGTCTCGGCGACGAGATCCTGCGCGATCTTCAGCACTCGCGCGGTGACGATTCGCCGGCGCCGCCGCTCCAGCTCGCCGCTGGTCTTGAGATACGCCATGTGACCGTCCAGGGCGTCGGCGATGGGCTCGATGCCCTCGTCGCGGGCCGCCGCCGCGGGCAGCACCGGCGGCATCCAGGTCTCTTCGGACGCCGGAATGAGCGTGAGCATCGAGCGGAGCTCCGCGACGGTCCGGTCGGCGCCGTCGCGATCGGCCTTGTTGACGACGTGCACGTCGGCGATCTCCAGGACTCCCGCCTTGAGCGCCTGCACGTCGTCGCCGAGCCCTGGGACCGACACGACGAGGATCGAGTGCGCCAGGCGCATCACGTCCACCTCGTCCTGCCCGACGCCGACCGTCTCGACCAGCACGAGATTGCGTCCGGCAGCGTCCATCAGATCGACCGCGTCGGCGGCGGCGCGGCAGAGGCCGCCCAGAGCGCCGCGCGTCGCCATCGAGCGGATGAAGATGCCGGGATCGAGGGCCAGGTCGTTCATGCGGATCCGGTCCCCGAGGATGGCGCCGCCGGAGAACGGCGAGGACGGATCGACCGCGACGATCCCCACGGTGCGGCCGCGCGCTCGCGCCACCAGCGCCAGCGCCCGGACCAGCGTGCTCTTGCCGCTCCCGGGCGCACCCGTGACGCCGACGATCTGCGCGCGCCCGGTGTGGGGATACAGCCGCTCGCACAAGGCTTCGGCGCGCTTGCCGCCAGACTCGACCCAGGTCAGTCCCCGCGCGAGGGCGCGGGGCACGCCGTCCACGATCTGGCTGGCGAGCGTCTCCAACTCGGGGCTCATAGGTGCCGTCGTTCATATTACGGCACCACGCCCCAAACCGCGCAGCTGGGCCCGTTTCTGCGGTGCTAGGGTATCGGCGTTGCCGCGCGGCCCGCTCGTGAGCGCCCCGATCTCCCCGGCAAGGCCAGGCGCAGCTCGCGACAGCGCTTGCGCAGCGTGTTGCGGTTGAGCCCGAGCAGCCGGGCAGCGCGCAGCTGGTTGCCCCCCGTCAGCGAGAGCGCGTATCCCAGCAGCGGCCGCTCCAGCAGCTCGAGCGCCTCCCGATACAGATGACCGGAGCGCGCTGCCGAGAGACGTTCGACCAGCAACGGCACCGCCTCGGCGAGCGCGCGAAGCGCGACGTCGAGCTCCGGGGCCTTCTCACCGCGACCATCCGCGTGCTCGACCATGTCACACCACTCGTGATCAGAAAAAGAGGTAATAGACGTCCAGACTCAGCGTGTCCTGTTCCTTCGCGGTCGGCACGTAACCCGGGGCGCGGGTCGCGAACACCTTCTGGTTCGCGTTGTCATGCCGGTATTCGAGCCGGGTGAACAGCCCCTTCCAGACCCGGTACTGCACCGTCGCCGTCACTTCCCACAGCGCCACCCGGGAGCCGGGCGACGCCGCGAGCGTGCGGATACCTTGCGTGTCCTGGAAGTACTCCACGCGAAGAGCGGTGCGGAGCGGCTCGAACCAGTCGTACGCGACGTAGCCGGCGAACCCCCACCACCACGGGTCGTTGCTCTTCGAGCGCGTCGGCACCAGGTTCGGGTCGTTGTACTCCCACCCGTAGTCGACGTTCAGCCCGAGCGTCAGATTCTTGATTCCGGTGTAGGTCCCCACGAAGTCGAATACGGTGCGGGGGTTTCCGTTGTTGTGGAACTGCTCGGGTCCCGTGATCCAGTTGAGGTTCAGTGTCAGATCCTTGACCGCCGTGAACGCGAATTGGCCCAGGGCGGACGGCGCGCTGTTGTTGTCCTTTGCGACGTCCCAGCCGACGACCGGGCCGGCCGTGATGGTGAGCCACGGAAAGGAGTAAGAGATCAGCCCACCCACGTGGGTGAACGGGATCGAAAAACTGTACAGGAACGACCGCGAGAAGTTCAGGTTGTTCGGCGACTCGATGACCTCATACCCGAGCAGCGTCACGAACTTCCCGCCCTTCACGATCAGACCGCTGCCGATCGGAATCTGGCCCGAGAGGTACGCCTCCTGCAGGTCGAACTTCTCCGTATTTCGGAACGGGTACGTGTCGTTGTTTCCCCGAAAGATTCCCAGGGCATGGTTCTTCTGCGAGTCGATGCCGGCGGTGAGGACCAAGCCGTAGCCGAAGGGATACTTCTCCGACGGGTCCTTCTTGATGCTGAACTCCGCCATGTTGAAGGTGTAGCCGTCCTCGTTGTCGTAATAGCGCAGCTGGTTGGCGGTGTGGTCCCGCCCCGACCGGCCCATGTTCCAGATCACGCTGTTCTCGACGTAGGAGAACAGGACGTTCTCTTCCCAGAACGTCTTGGGTTTCTCCTCCGGCTTCTCCTCGGGCTTGGCGTCGGCGGGCTTGTCGGCCGGCTTGGGCTCGGCGGGCTGCGCCTGACCGAGCAGCCGGTATCGTCCGTCGAGCTGGTCGAGCATGTTGACCTGAGCAAATGCCGGAGCGCCGGCGGCCGCGAAGCAGACCGCCGTGACCGCCCCGATGAGTGCCACCACGAACCGTGTCATCCGATCCTCCCCGATCAGACCGCGCTGTCCCCGCGCTCACCGGTCCGGATCCGCAGCGCTTCATCGAGCGGCGCGACGAATACCTTCCCGTCGCCGATGCTGCCGGTGCGGGCGGCCGCGGTGATGAGCCCAACGACTCGGTCGGCCACGCTGTCGGGCACGACGATCTCGATCTTCATTTTCGGCAGGAAATCGACCGTGTATTCGTTGCCGCGATACATCTCGGTGTGACCCTTCTGTCGACCGAAGCCGCGCACCTCGGTCACGGTCATGCCGATGATGCCGGCCCCCGTGAGCGCGTCCTTCACGTCGTCGAGCTTGAACGGCTTGATGATCGCCTCGATCCGTTTCATCACTGCCTACCGCGCGCGCTCGGGCGTCATCGACATGGCGGGCGCCTTCGGCGTCGAGAGCCCCATCGCGTGAACCAGCGTCGCGGGCCCCTGGACCTCGGGATACCCATGGACACCCATCTCGGGCACGTCCAAGCCTTCCAGCTCGACTTCGGGACTCACGCGCATGCCGAAGACCAGGTCGTAGACCTTGAAGAAGCCCCAGGAGGCCGCGAAGATGAACACGAAGCACGTGGTGGTCCCGATCACCTGAGCCACGAACTGGCTCGCGCCGCCGTAGAAGAGGCCGCGCACCGTGCCCTCGACACCGTTGAAGCCGTCGCCGTAGGTGCCGTCCGAGAAGAGGCCGAGGCTCAGCACGCCCCAGGCGCCGTTGACGCCGTGGACGGCGATGGCACCGACCGGGTCGTCGACCTTCATCACCGTTTCGATGAACACCGCGGCCCAGCAGACCAGCACCCCCGAGATCGCTCCGATGACGAATGCCCAGAAGCTCGATACGAACGCGCAGGGCGCGGTGATCGCGACCAGGCCCGCGAGCATGCCGTTGACCATCATGCTCGGGTCGGGCTTGCCGTAGCGTTTCCACATGTAGAACATCGCGAAGATCGCGCCCGACGCCGAAGCCAGCATGGTGTTGACGGCGATGACCGCGATGCGCAGATCGCTGCCGGCGAGCGTGCTACCGGGGTTGAAGCCGAACCACCCGAAAGCCAGGATGAAGCAGCCGAGCACGCCCATCGGGATGTTGTGCCCCGGAATCGGATTTGGCGAGCCGTCCTTGTTGTACTTGCCGATGCGCGGGCCCAGCACCATCGCGCCCGCCAGCGCGGTGACGCCGCCCACCATGTGCACGACCGACGAGCCCGCGAAGTCGACGTGGCCATGCCCGAGCCCGAAGTTCTTGCCGAGCTGCGAGAGCCAGCCGCCGCCCCACACCCAGTTCGCGAAGAGCGGGTAGGTGAACATCGAGATGAAGAAGCCGAAAACGACGAAGGACGAAAACTTCCAACGCTCGGCCATCGCTCCGGTCGGAATCGTGGCGGCGGTGTCCATGAACACCATCTGGAACAGGAACAGGGCGAATACCGCCACGTCGTAGGTGGAGCCGGCCAGGAAGAAGCCCTTCATGCCGAAGAGGCCGAAGTCTTTCCCGAAGAGGCTAATAGCGAACTCGCTGTCCAACAGGCCGGTCCCGCCCATCGTCGAGATGGCGCCGAGGCCGCCCATGTGCAGGGCGAAGCCACAGATCCAGTACCCGGTCATCCCGATCGCGTACACCATGAAGTTCATCATCATCGTGTGCGCGACGTTCTTGGCGCGCGTGAAGCCGGTCTCGACGAGTGCGAAGCCCGCCTGCATGAACATGACAAGGAATCCCGTGATCAGGGTCCACATCAGGTTGATCGAGACACGGTTGTGGCCCGAGAAGTCGGCCACCTCTTCGAGGGTCGGCTTGCCGGCGGTCTTCGCCGTCACGTCGGCGACTCCACCGGTGGCCGTGCCGCCCGGATCCGGCTTCGACGGCGGCGGCGCGGGCGCGGCGGCCTGCGCCGCGGCTGGGGCGGCGGGTTTGTCCTGGGCGAACACCCACCCGCCAACGGCCAGCAGGCATGCCACGACCAGGGCTGCGATGATTCTCCAGTGCAGGGTGCGTCTGGTAGCTTCCGTCACGATCGTGCCCTCCTCGGGCCGCGCGCGAGCGCGTCGCCCCATAAAGAAATGACGCTCAGCCCCGAGCGTCACCAGCCGATGCGACCTCGCTGTCGCGCGCGCCCCTCGCGGCAGCAAGGCGCGTGCCGCGACGAGGGTTCAACGTTGATGCGAATTTAGCGTCGCGCTCCTCCACCATCGATGCCCGCCGAATGGGCAGCCCCTTCGGTTTGCCCAAGCGCCGGGCAGCGACGGCGTGCCTCAATATTCCTTGTAGTGAAGAAACTTCGCGTCGATGGTCAGGACGCCGCGCTCGCCCTTCTTCTCCAGCTTCACGACGCAATCGATCGCGGAGAGGATCCCGTCGCCGAAAAGCTCGTTGCATCGCTCTCGGAGCGCGTCGCCGTACACGCCGACGAGCTCCATCAGCCGGTACTTGAACGGATCCGTCGTCAGCGGAAAGTCGGTGCGAAGCGGCATGGTGGTGGTCACCATCGCCGTCTCGGCGTCGACACCGATCGCGGCGGCGAGCCGCTTCGCCTCCTCGGCGTTGAGCCGGTGCTGGCCGTGGAGCGCCGCGGCGATGTAGGTCGGGTCCTTCGTGCCGATCGCCTTGCCGAGGTCCTCGTAGCTGATGCCGCGGGCGACTCGCGCGCCGCGGATCTTCTCGAGCGCTGCTACTCTGTCCATCGTCGTCCTCCCTTGTTCGACCGGCCGCCTACCGCGGCGACCGCGAGTTCCTATGCCTGCGACGCGGCCCGGGCGAGGGGCGCGGCGGGCTCCTCGAAACGCGTCGTCTCTATCGCGTTCTCGAGGAG
>JBKPCO010000108.1:0-49968 GCA_046727415.1 Candidatus Methylomirabilota bacterium | reverse complement strand
ATCAGCGCCTCATGCTCGCGCTCGACCGCCGAGTACGGGATCTGGAAAACATCGAAGACTCCCATGGCGATCTGGTCCGGGAGGTTCGGCAAAGTACCGGACATGCCGACGAACCGGACGGTGCCGGTCCGCTTGAGCTCCAGGACGGTGTCCAGGGCGCCGTGCTCCTCCAGTTCTTTGCGCGACGGCGAGATGTGGAACTGGACCACGTCGAGATGGTCGGTCCGCATGCGGGCAAGGCTTTGCTCGACGCCTCTCATAATGTTGTCGCGCGTAAAGACGTGCGGGCTCCTCTCGCCACGGGGCGCAGCGGGCGCTCCCACCATGCAGCCGCACTTGCTCGCCAGATAGTATTCCGAGCGCCGATCGCCGATGTAGCGGCCGATCCGTTCCTCGCTCACGCCATAGTCGATCGACGTATCGATGTAGTTGATGCCGGCGTCAAGCACGGCGTTGAGAATGGTCTCTGCCTGCTTGTCGGTGACGTCGCGGCCGCGGGGGGTCCCGCGAAGCTCCATGGCCCCGTAGCCCAACATCGTGACCTGAAGGCCCGTCCGTCCGAGTGCTCGTTTCGGTAGTTCAGCCATCTCGTTCCCTCCGGCTGGCGCCTCGTCAGCGCTCCCGCAGTCGTCCATGATACGCGAGGCGCACGCGGCAAGGCCGCTCGCTATTCAAGGCGCCTGAAGATACCGGCCAGCGAGTCCCACGCCAGGCGCGGCCCGCTGCAGTGGAAGGCGTGGGCACGCTCCGCTGAATCGCCGACAAAGCTCAGCCGAAGCGGCCAGGACTCGACGTCGAAGACGTCGGGCGCGACGGGCAACAGCGCACTGTGCTCGCGCCAGAGGAATCCGCGCACCGCGAGCCGGTTCTCGACCGTCTCGATCGTGACCTCGCGCCGGCCGTCACTGTACCGACCGCCGACTCGCGCAATCGCGTTCGCGCCAGCGACCGGGTCGTCCTGGTACGGCACGTCGGCGAATTCGCAGATGCGCCGTCGGCGCTCCGGCCAGCCGCTTGCTCCGGCGTCGAGCACGAGCTTCGGCAGGCGAGCCTGGTCGACGATTGCGGCGCACACTTCGGCGTGTGCGCGCCAGTAGGCGAGAAGCCCCTCGAGCCCTGAGAGACCGCGCGCCTGGACGAACGTGTAGCCGCCGCTGTGCGCGATGTGGTACGAGAGCCAGGCGAAGCCACGACGCTCGCCGATCGCCCGGAACGCCGCTACCGGGTCCGGTCGGGACAGGTACACCAGCCTCGGTTGCAGCGGCGCCGCCGCCTCGACGAGCCGGTCCACCAGCGCGGCGATGGACGCGGCGTCGACGTTCCGGCGCAGCATCGTGAACACAGGGAGCTGCAGCAGTGCGCTCTCAGGGACGACGGTGACGTCGTGCTCGGCGGCGGCGGCCGCAAACGCCCGCCATCGCTCCACGCGCCGGTCGGCGAACTGCTCCCACGACTCGTACCCGTTCCCCGGCGGCGTAGGGACGAACGGGTTCGGCACCTCGCCTTCGTAGACCCAGCGGGCGCGATCGCCGCGACGGGCGAGCCGGCGGGCCAGGAACTGTGCCGTCGTCGACTTGCCGGCGCCCGGGAACCCCTCGACGAAGACCAGGCGGCTCACACGCTCCGCTCGCGCTCGCCGAAGAGGCCCGTCGGCCGGAAGACGAGCAGGGCGATCAGGAGCAGAAAGCCGTAGAGGTCCTTGTAGGCCGCCGAGACGAACACCGAGCCGAGCGCCTCGATCACGCCGAGCAGCAGGCCGCCCACGATGCTGCCGAGGATCGAGCCGAGGCCGCCGATGACAATGATCTCGAAGCCCTTGAAGGTCGAAATGGCGCCGTTCTCCGGGTAGACGAGGAAGTCGGGCGCCAGGAGCGCGCCGGCCGCGGCCGCCAGCGCCACCCCGATGCCGAACGCCAGCATGTCCAGCCGGAGCACGTCGATGCCGGCAGTCTGGATGCCCACGCGGTTCTGGGCGGCACCGCGCAACGCGCGCCCCACCCACGTCCACTTGATGACCAGGTAGAAGAGACCGAGGAGGACCAGAGTGCTGATCAGCGCGACGACGCGATTGCCCGAGATAGGCAACGTCACGAGCGTTGTGGGACGCGCGTAGTCGGGCGGCGCGTACTGGTTCGGCCCGCCGAGGACGATCGCGAGGTTCCGAAAGAGGACCATCAGCGCGATCGTGATGACCGTCGCGTACTCGTCTCGCCGCTCGATGCCGCCCACGAACATGGGGCGTAGCAGCCACCGCTGGATAACGAGCCCAAGGACGAAGACCGCGGCCATGGCCAGCGGCAGCGCCAGGTACCATTGCCGTGGCCCGAAGAGGCTCACGATCAGGGCGTACTGGACGTAGCTGCCGATCATGTAGAACTCACCCATCCCCCAGTTGATCATCTTCATGATGCTGTAGATGAAGGTGATCCCCAGCGCCATGAGGCTGTAAATCACGCCGATGACCACGCCCGAGAGGACGTATTGGGAGAGCAGTACCGCGTCCACTGATCGCCCCGCGGCGTCAGCGCTTCGCCGGCATCCAGTCACCCGTCTTGAGCTCGGTCGGGTAGACGATCTTCACGTCAGTGAACGGCATCTCCGTCCGGGTGTACTGGGTCACCAGCATGGGCGGCGTCCACTGCTGCCAGTACGGGCCTTCGCCGCGGGAGAAGCTGATGGTGCCGTTCCAGCCCTCGAATTTGTTGGCGAGGAGCGCCTTGACCAGGTCGTCGCTCTTGTCGCTCTTCGCGGCGTTGAGCGCGTCGGCCAGGAGCGTCACCTGGGCATAGCCGTTGAGAGCGCCGTAGATCGGATCTTCCTTGAACTCGGCCATGTACTTCTTGCGGAAGGCCTCGCCGCGGGCCGTCAGCCGCATGGTCGGGTGGTAATAAACGATGAACGAGGCCCACGTGCCCTTCTCGCCTAGCGTCTTCCAGTACTCGGGTCGCGAGGGCGCATCGTAGGAGATGAGCATCGGCACCGCCGGGTGCAGGCCGATGTCATACGCCTGCTTGATGATGAGGTACATCGGGGTACCGATGCCGCCGTTGAGGAGCACGTCCGGCTTCCAGCTCTTGATCTCCAGGAGCTGTGGCGTGAGATCGACCACCGCGCGGTCGAAGATGATCGTCTTCAGCTCGGCGCCGGGATACATCGAGGCGAACGCCTTCTTGGTCTCGTCGACCAGCCCCACGCCATAGTCCGTATTCTCGGTGATCAGTGCGGCACGCTTGAAGCCGCGCTCCTTGACCCAGCGCGTCCACATCTGGCATCGATCGGGATCGATCACGTGCGTGCGGAAGGTGTAGGTCAGGTGCCGCTCGGTGATCTGACGCGCCGAAGCCTGCGTGGAGAAGACGGGGACCTTGAATTCTTCGGCGAGCGCCTGGACGGCCGTCATCACCGAGCTGTGGAACTGCCCGACGACTGCGACCGCCTGGTCCTGTGACGCGAGCTTGCGGAATCCGGCCGAGCCTTTCTCCGGCGTCCCGGAGTCGTCCTCGATGACCAGCTCGATCTTCCGCCCGCCGAGGACACCGCCGCGCGCGTTCACGTCATCCGCGCCCATCTTGGCCCCGCGAACGATGAACTGTCCGGCCGCCGCATCTCCGGGAGGCGAGAGAGGCGTCAAGACGCCGATCTTCACCGGCTTCTGGGCAAGGGCCGGCAAAGTGAGCCCGACTACCAGGAGCGCTGTCAACAGGGCGAACGGAACTCGTCCAGTCATCGTGATCCTCCGGGGAAAGGCTGAATACGGCGCCGAGCGGCCCTCATGCTATGCGGGGCGGGGCGTCGGGGTCAATACGGCGGGCCCGCGGGTGGAGAACGTCGATCGCGTAGCCGATGTCGAGGTGCTCGCCGATCCATCCAGGCATAGTCGTCCGCGAGTGGAGGACCAGACCCGCGTCCCCATGGTGGGCGCGCAGGGCGTTCACCGGATCATCAGGCACTGTAGGCACGCAGGGCACTTCCGGCAGGTCCTGGCCGTCCGGTCGTCGGAATCGCAGCGCGCCGTCGGCCAGTCGCTCGACCTGATAGCCCTCTTCGTGAACAGCGCGATGGTGCCGGCGACAGAGCAGGGTGAGGTTCGAGAGCGTCGTAGGTCCACCCTGAGCCCAGTGAACAATGTGATGACCTTGTCCGAACCGCACGCCACAGCCTGGGAAGCGACAGCCCTGGTCGCGATGGTGCAGCGCTCGGCGGATCGCCGGCGGGATCGTGCGTGTCCGGGCGGCGACCTCGACGACACGACCGTCCCGGGCATGCTGCATCACGACACGACTCGCATCGCACGCCAGGCGTCGGGACGTTTCCGCAGAAACGTGGGTGCCGTCCTCGAGCATGGACTGACCGGGCGCGTCGGGATCCGCCAGGACCGGGGCATCGACGTGGACCACCACGTGGTAGCGCTCGCCCGGGCCGCCGGGATCGATGCCGCGGTGCAGGGCCGTCTCCGCGAGCAGTGCCAGCGCGTCGGCCTGCTGCTGGGCCATCGTGGGCGTTTCCGCGGAAACGTCCTCGGCCTGAGCATCCGTGTTCTGCGAGCAGGTCCGCTGATACAGTGTCTCGCGCGCTGCGGCCAGCGCCTGCATCAGTAGAGCGCCGGCCTCGGGCGCCAGCCGCCCGCGGACGGTCACCATACCGTCTTCGTCTTGAAACACATGGAGCGCCCGGCTCGCGTGGCGTCGGGCAGTCTCGGCGGCCTCGGCCTTCCGGTCCATCCGGCGCCAGCCGCGCACGATGCGTTCAACGTGGTCAGCGGTCCCGGCGCGCCCGACCACCAGCAGGCGCTCTTCTGTCTCCGGCGTGGCGACGCGGGTCAACGCCCGCACCTTGGCATACGAGAGCTCGCCGCGCGCGAGCGCCTGAGCCAAGCGCGGCAGCGAGCTCAGGGCGCGCGCGACGCGAACGCGTTCGCGGGCCGCGCCCATATCGAGGCCGACGCGCCAGTTGAGCCAGGCGGCGCACGAGCGAAAGCCATTGCTCCAGCCGCCGCGTGCGTCGAATTTGCGGATTAGGTCGAGCAGGCGCGCGGTCGCGGCGTCGAGATGAGCGGACAGCTCGGCGATCTCGTCGCCGAGTCGATCGAGGTCTGACGAAGTATCTTGCATGGCGAGTCCCCCTTCTCTTGGGGCGACTCTATAACCGAGATTTCGAGGCCTCTCTGTGGCGCCAGGAGCGACGATCGCGGCGCAATCCTCGTTTCTCGCGACATCCGAGTCCGCGTCGCGCAGCGAGCAAATATGAGCCGCTGGAGGCGGATTCCCGACATGATGGCGAGAAGAGACGAACAGCGCACTCAGAAGTGTGTCAAGAGTGCAAGATTCAAGACAGTAGCCTTAACCTCAGCTCTGCCGCGTCCACTCCTTCAATCGCGCCTCGTCGACTTCCACGCCGAGACCGGGACCGTCAAGCGCCATGATCGCGCCGTCGGCGTACTGAACGGGTCGCCGCACCACGTCGCCGGTGAGAAGCAGCGGCCCGAACAGCTCGCAGCCCCACGTCACCGGGGCCGCCGCGAGCGCGACCTGGAGATAAGCTGCGGTGCCGACCGACGTCTCGATCATGCAGCCGACGTAGCAGCTCATGCCCGCTGCTTCGGCGATGCGCGCGATGGCCATTGTGCCCAGGATGCCCGCCGACTTGGTGAGCTTGAGGGCGAGGATGCTCACGCCGCCCAGCCGTGCGATGGCGAACGCGTCGTGCACGGAGCAGCAGGATTCGTCCGCCATCACCGGCACCGTCACGGCGCGCGCGATCTCGGCGAGACCTTCTGTGTCCCAGCGCGGCACGGGCTGCTCGACGAAGTCGAGGCGATAGGGCTCGAGGGCGCGGATGGCGCGGAGCGCGGTCGGACGGTCCCAGCCCTGGTTCGCGTCGACACGGAGCGAAACGTCCGGGCCGACCGCTTCGCGGAGGCGCCTGACTCGCTCCACGTCGTGAGCGACCGGATGGGCCGCGGTCTTGATCTTGAAGATGCGATGGCCGAGCGCGACCTTGGCGCGCGCTTCCGTGACTTCCGCCTCGGAGCTCTCGACCGCGAGCGACCAGGAGAGCGGCACGCTGTCCCGCACGCGCCCACCGAGCAGGCGATGTACGGGTACGCCGAGCGTCTTGCCGTTGAGGTCCCACAGGGCCATCTCGACGGCGGCGCGAGCGAAGGGATTGCCCTGAACCCGCCGCGCCATCTCGCGACTCAGCGCCTCGATCTGCGTGGCATCGCGGTCGGTGAGCCACGGCGCGATGTAGCGTTCGATCGTGATTGCGACCGATTCCGACGATTCCTCGCTCCACGTCGGACCGCCAAGGCACGCGGCCTCACCCCAGCCGACGAGCCCGTCCGCGGTCTCGATGCGAACGAAGGCGAAGTTGACCGCCTCGAGCGTCGTGAAGGACATCTTGTGCGGGCGCTTGACCGGAATGTCGGCGAGGATCACACGGACGCCGGCGATCTTCATCGCGCTCACTCGGCGTCGGGAGCTTTTTCGCGGGCGGCGCCGGCGCGCGCGAACCGACCGGGATCGAAGAGCGAGAGGTCGAGCGAGGGCTTGCCGTCGAGCAGCCATTCGGCCACGTAGCGGCCGGTGGCCGGCGAATGCTGGAAGCCGTGGCCGCCGAAGCCGACGGCCACGAAGAACCCCTCGACGCCCGGCGCCCAGCCGATGATGGCGTGATCGTCAGGGGTGAGCGGCCTGAGACCGGCCCAGCCGCCGGCGATTCGCGCCTCGCCGAGGATCGGCACGCGCTGGATCGCCTTCTGGACCGCCTCCTCCACCTTGCCCCAGTCCATCGGGACCTCGAAGTCCTCCCCGGTGTCCTCCACGTCGCCGGGGCTCAGCAGGACCTGCTCCATCTCCTTCCTGAAGTAGAAGCCGCTGGTCACGTCCGTCGTGAGCGGCACCGGCCCGGGAATTGCCGGGAAGGGCTCGGTGAAGAAGATGTGGCGGCGGCGGGGCTGCACAGGTAGCTCGACGCCAGCGAGTCGCGCGACACGCGCCGCGGATGGCCCGGCGGCATTGATGACCAGGGGCGAGTCGATCGACCCCGACGAGGTCGTGACGCCGCTCACCCGCTTGCCGGTGCGCTCGATCGACTCGACGCGGATGCCCTCGACGATCTTCACGCCCAGCTCGCGCGCGCACCGAGCGAAGCCAGCGGTGACCTCGGCCGGGCCGGCGAGCCCGTCTCCAGGGCCCCACACGGCGGCGATCAGATCGTCGACCCGGAGCGCGGGCACTAGCTTGTGCGCATCGTCCGGGGAGATCACGCGCACGTCGGCGCCCATCCGGCGCTGGACCGCGATCCGCTTCTCGAAGCCCTCGAGCTGTTTCTGGTCCGAGACGAGGAAGAGGTAGCCGATCTTCTTGTACCCGGGATCGACGCCGAATTCGTCCTGGAAGCGCTCGAACACCCGGATCGCCTCGAGCGAGAAGCGAATCTCGGTCTCGGTCGGGAACTGGACGCGAATGCCGCCGGCCGCCTTGCTGGTCGTCCCCGACCCGACCGTCTCACGCTCAACGACGACGACGTCGCGCTGACCGCGACGCGCCAGGTTGTAGGCGATGCTGCAGCCCACGACGCCGCCACCGATCACGATCGCGCTGGCTGTCTTCGGCAGATCCATGGGGGCCGATTGTATACTGGGTGCCCCCGTGAAAAGGTGGCTCCTGTTCTCGGCGCTGGTGACCCTGGGCACCGCGGCGTGCGCCCCGGCTGCGAAGGACCTCAAGCCCTCCCTTGAGGCGACCGACTCCGGGAAGATCTGGTTCGCGAGCGCCGGAACTCTCCCGCCTTCACCCGATGGATCGCGTTTCGTTCCCGGGGACCCGGTGGTGCTCTCCGGGGAACTGGGCTTTCCCGCCGGCAACGGGCCCTTCCCGGCGATGGTGATCGCGCATGGCTGCGGTGGAAACGGAGCGGTCGACGCCGCATGGGCGCGGACACTGCAAGAGTGGGGGTACGCGACATTCGTCCTCGACAGCTTCAGCGGGCGTGGACTGGTCGAAGTCTGCACGAACGCCAGGCTCCTGATGGGAACCCAGCGGATACCCGACGCGTACGGCGCTCTCCGCGCGCTCGCCACGCATCCGCGGATCGATGCCCGACGTGTCGCGCTCATGGGCTTCTCGCACGGCGGCATCCTGACCCTTGGCGCCGCCACCACCTGGGCCCGGGAGACCTTCGCTTCGGAGGGCCGGCCAGCGTTCCGCGCGTTCTTCCCGTTCTACCCCTACTGCAACACCATCTACCCCGAACGCGAGCGGATCTCGGCGCCGCTCCGAATTCACATCGGCGAGATCGACGACTGGACGCCGGCAAGCTCGTGCATCCGGCTCGTCGAGATGCTCAAGGCCTCGGGCCAGGACGCGGTGATCACTGTCTATCCGGGCGCTCATCACGGATTCCCCGCCGAGGGGCTCGGCTTCGTCCGGATGCGAAACGTCGACAATGGCGCCGCCTGCAACGCGCGGCTCGCGACCATCCTCGGCCCAATCGTGTCGCCGGCGAGCGAGCTCGAGGGCTGCTTGCAGAAGGGAGCGACGATAGCCGGGAATGCGGAGGCCGCCGCGCTGTCTCGGCAGAACGTGCGCGCTCAGCTCACCGAGCTGATGAAGTAGCCGCCAGGGCTGCCCTCTGGTATTCGCTCAACGGCTCCGCTCCGCGCCCCCGTGGAGTCAGATAGCGCTCCCGGTAGGTATCCGCCCCGACGTCTTCGACCAGCGCAAGGTTTCGCGCCGCCAGATACCGAGAAAGCTCCGCCGGGTCGAAGCCGAAGGTGTACGGCTCCCCCGCGCGACGGACGGTCGCGAGCGTGTTGTCGGCGCCCACGAACCGCGCCGAGCCGTCCAGCATGCCGCGGTGAATATAGGTGAAGACTAGTCGGCTACCGGCGGCGCTCCGGCCGACGTATCGGAACAGAACGTCGACGGAGTGCGCCGGAAGATAGTGCGTGACGCCCTCGCAGATGAAGAACGTCCTCGCTTCCTGGCGGTATCCGGCGGCCGGCAGGATCGCATCGAGCGTGTCCTTGGTAAAGTCGATCGGAACGTACGTCACGTGGGACGGAAGCGCCCCGAGTCGCCGCTTCTTCACGTCCTGGGTGGCCGGATGGTCCGCCTCGAAGACTCGGCGCTGCGCGGTCTCGCGGATTCGATAGGCCCGGCAGTCGAAGCCGGCGCCCAGGATCACAACCTGCTCCACACCCTGACGGAGCGCCTCGCCGAGGCAGTCGTCGATGTACCGAGTCCGGACCGATACCGTTCCGCGCGGGCCGGACCAGTGCCCGTCGACGAGCGACCACGGCATGGCGGTGCCGATCAGGGGCAGGCGGGAGAGACGCAGCGCCGTCCGGAAGCGCCAGCCGAGAAACCGCGGGGCGAAGGGGTCGTCGAAGAGCCGCGTCGCCGGCGGGCGGGCCGACTCGATGGCTCGATAGAGGCAAACGAGCGCAGCCGTGTGGCTCACGCCCCGCATGGGACGCCTACGAAGCGCCGGCGCGAAGCCGCGTGATCAGGTCGCGGTCGGCCGGCGGAAAGTCGAGCTCCGAGAGACGCTCCGGCGCGACCCAGTCCATGGCCTGGTCCTCGCGCGGCTCGATCGTTCCCGACTCGAGCCGGCAACGATAGAAGTGGATCACGATCGTTCGTTCGGGATATTCCCACCGGGCGGTCTCGACTCGCTCGCCGATCTCGAAGCGCGCCGAGAGCTCTTCCTCGAGCTCACGCCTGAGCGCATCCTCCAGCGACTCGCCGGATTCACGCTTGCCCCCCGGAAACTCCCAGAACCCCGCCAGGTGCGAGCCGGCACGGCGCCGCGTGACCAGAAAGCGGCCCTTTTCGTCCTGGATCAGTCCGGCCACGACCTCGACGAGACTAGGCAACCTCGTAGCTCTCACAGAAGCGCTTCATGGGGCAGGCGCCGCAGCGCGGCTTGCGCGGCGTGCACCACGTCGCGCCGAAGTCCATGAGCGCCTGGTTGAAGTCGTAGCCGCGGCCGCGCGGGACGAGCGCGGCGGCGAGATCCCAGAACTCTCGCTGACCGCGCACGCGCGCCAGCCGCCGGGGCCCCATGAAGACGCGACCCAGGACGCGCCGCACGTTGGTGTCGAGCACAGCGGTGTCCCGACCGTACGCGAACGAGAGGATGGCGCCCGCGGTGTAGCGCCCGACGCCCGGCAGCGCACGCAGCGCCTCCTCGCGGTCGGGCAGGCGCCCGCCATAGTGGGCCACGGTCTCGCGTGCGATCGCGTGGAGGCGAACGGGGCGGATGTTGTAGCCGAGCGGGTACCAGAGGCGCCGCACGGCGTCGACGGGCGCGGCGGCGAGCCGCTCGATGGTCGGGTAGTGGCGAAGGAACTCGCGATACTTCGGCACGACCCGGTCGACCTGCGTCTGCTGGAGCATGATCTCTGATACGAGCACACGGTATGGAAGACGGGTGCGGCGCCACGGCAGGTCGCGGCCGTGCTTGGAATACCAATCGAGGAGGCATCGCTGGAAGCGCTGGATCGTCGCGCGTGGTGGCCGTCGCACGGCGCGCAGTCTAGCAGAATCGGCGTCATGTAGAATGACGCCATGGCTCTGTCCGAGGAGTGGGCGCTGGTGCGGCGTCACATCGGGCTCCTCGACCGCCGCGACTTCGGCGTCCTCGAGCTCACCGGGCGCGACCGCGCGACGTTTCTCCACGCCCTCCTGAGCAACGAGATCAAAGCGCTCGGCTCTGGGCAGGGGTGCGCGGCGACGCTGCTCGACGTGCACGGCAAGGTGCAGGCCGTTGTCTTCGTCTGGGTGGCCGACGATCGGATCTTCCTCGTGACGCCGCCCGCGATGGCCGAGAAGGTGGCCGAGGCCCTCGATCACTACCTGTTCTCGGAAAAGGTCGTGATTCGCGACGCCTCCCCCGAGACGGCGCTGTTCGTCTTGGCCGGGCCTGAGTCGCGGTCCACGGTCGAGCGGCTCGCCGGCGCGAGCCCCCCTGAGAAGGCATGGTCGCACGTGACGGCGCGCCTCGGCGAGACGCCGGTGCGGCTCGTGAGCGGTAGTGGCGAGACCGGTGAGGCCGAAGTGTGGATTATGTGCCCGCTAGCCGACGCCGCAAAGGTGAGCGAAGCGCTGCGCCGGGCCGGCGTGGGCCTGATCGGCCCCGAGGCCTTCGAGACGCTTCGAATCGAGGCGGGAACCCCGCTCTTCGGTCGCGACGTCGACGACACGGTGCTGCTGCCCGAGATCCCGTTCGAGAGCTTGCTCTCTCACACCAAAGGCTGCTATCCCGGTCAGGAGGTCGTCGTGAGGATCCGTGACCGGGGCCACGTGAACCGGATGCTGCGCGGTCTCGTGCTCGAGGGCCGCGACGTGCCGCCCCCCGGTGCCGAGGTCGTGGCGGACGATGCGGCCGTCGGCAAGGTGACGAGCGCGGTGTGGTCCCTCGGGCTCGAGCGGCCGATCGGGTTCGCGTTCGTCCGCCGTCAGCACGCCGAGCCGGGCACTCGCGTGACGGTTCGCCACGACGGGCACGCGACCGCGGCGAGCGTCAGCGCGCTGCCGTTCACTCGCTGATCGGAGACTCCACGTGGCAGAAAACCGGCTCGCGCGCGAGACCAGCCCCTATCTGCTCCAGCACGCCCACAACCCCGTCGACTGGTATCCCTGGGGCGACGAGGCGTTCGCAAAGGCGCGGGCCGAGGACAAGCCGGTGCTCCTCTCGGTCGGCTACTCGGCGTGCCACTGGTGCCACGTGATGGAGCACGAGTCGTTCGAGAATCCCGAGATCGCCGCCGTGATGAATCAGCACTTCGTCAACGTCAAGGTCGATCGCGAAGAGCGCCCGGATGTCGACCAGATCTACATGCAGGCGGTCCAGTCACTGACCGGCCACGGCGGGTGGCCGATGACCGTGTTCCTCACGCCCGATGGCGCGCCCTTCTATGGCGGCACGTACTTTCCGCCGGTCGACCGTCACGGGCTGCCGGGCTTCCCGCGCTTGCTGGCGGCGATCGCCGACGCGTGGGCGAATCGCCGCGGCGAGGTCGTGGCGTCGTCGCAGCAGATCGGCGCCTCGCTCAGCCAGTCGGAGCGGCTGCGCGCGTCGGCCGAGCTGCTCACGCCGGCGATTCTGGGCGAGGCCCTGCAAGGGATCTCGGCGCAGTTCGACGACGCCGACGGCGGCCTCGGCGGCGCGCCGAAGTTTCCGCAGCCGATGATCTGGGAGTTCGTCCTGCGCTACGCCAAGCGCGCCCAGAACCCGCGCGCTCGCCAGATGGCCCACACGACCCTGACCATGATGGCCCGCGGGGGAATGTACGACCAGGTCGGCGGCGGCTTTCATCGCTACTCGGTCGACGCGCACTGGCTGGTGCCGCACTTCGAGAAGATGCTCTACGACAACGGCCAGCTCGCCTCGCTCTATCTCCACGGCTGGCTGGCCCTCGGCGATCCGGAGTGCCGCCGGATCTGCGAGGAGACCCTCGACTACGTCCTGCGCGAGATGACCGACCCGTCGGGCGGCTTCTACTCGTCGCAGGACGCCGACTCCGAGGGGCACGAGGGAAAGTTCTTCGTCTGGACCCCGGACGAGCTCCGCGAGATTTTGGGCGAGGCGGACGCCGACTATGCCGCTCGCTACTGGGGCATGGACCGCGGCGCGAACTTCGAGGGCAAGAGCATCCTCTACGTTGCGGGCGAGCCCGACGCGGAACGGATCGCGCCCATCCGCGCCAAGCTCTACGCGGCCCGCGAGCGACGGATCCATCCCGGGCTCGACGACAAGGTGCTGGCCTCGTGGAATGCTCTCGCCTGCCGCGCGTTCGCCGAAGCCGGCCGCGCGCTGGGCCGCGCCGACTACGTCGCGGCGGCGGTGAAGAACGCCGAGTTCCTGCTGGCGTCGATGCGGGCCGACGGCCGGTTGCTGCGCACGTGGAAGGCCGGCCGCGCAAAGCTGAAGGGCTACCTCGAGGACTATTCGATGGTGACGGCCGCCCTGCTCGAGGTGTACGAGGCGACGTTCGATCGGCGCTGGCTCGACGAGACCCGTACCCTGGCCGCAGACATGGTCAGGCTCTTCTGGGACGAGCGCATCGAGGGCTTCTATGATACGGGCAGCGACGGCGAGCCGCTCATCGTCCGGCCGCGCAATCTTTTCGACAACGCGGTGCCCTGTGGCGCATCGGTCGCCATCGAGACATTATTCAGACTCGCGGTGCTGACGGGCGAGCCGCAGCACGAGGCGACGGCGCTGAAGGCGCTGCGGCCGATGGGCGACCTGATGGCCAAGCACCCCAGTGGCTTCAGCCGGTTTCTCTGCGCCCTCGACTTCCATCTCGGGCCGGTGACCGAGATCGCGCTCGTCGCTCCCGAGGCCGGCGACGGGCTCGGCGTTCTGGTGACCGAGGTGTTCGGACGCTACCTGCCGAACCGTGTCGTGACCGGCATGGTGGCGGGCGACGCCCGAGCCGCCGCTGGGATTCCGCTTCTCCAGGGGCGGGAAGCGGTGGACGGAAAGCCGACCGCGTACGTCTGCCGGAATTACGCCTGCGAGCTGCCGGTTACCGACCGCGCGGCGCTCGCCCGTCAGCTCGAGGGCTCCTGAGCGGTCGCCACCAGGAATTCACGTACCGCCCGGTCTTCGCTCAGCCCGATCGCCCGCTCGAACGCCTGCGAGGCCTCAGCATTGCGGCCGAGACGCTTGAGGAGGTGAGCCCTCAGTGCCCAGTAGGGCTGATAGGTCGCGATCGAGTCACGGGGGATCGCGTCGATTGTGGCAAGACCGACGTCGGCTCCACGCACGTGAGCGAGCGCGGCGGCGTGTCCGATCCGCGCTCCGATAGTGGACGCGCACCGGAGCAATCCTTCATAGAGGAGAGCGATCGCGTCCCAGTCGGTCTGTCCGGTCACCATCCGGCGCGCGTGAGCCGACTGGATCGCGGCCTCGAGCTGGAAGCGTCCGGGCCGTCCGGCGCGTGACGCGGCGACCAGGATCTCCTCGGCTTCCTCGACCATCGGACCCGACCACAGCGCGACGTCCTGAAGGCTGAGCGGGACATACCCCCCGCAAGCATCGCGACGAGCCGAACGCCGCGCCTCGCAGTGGAGCATCAGCGCCAGCAGACCGAGCGCCTCCGGCTCGTCGGGCAGGAGCCGCGCGACGAGCCGCCCGAGCCAGAGCGCCTCCTCAGCCAGCCCTCTTCGCCGCGCATCCGCGCCCGCGACGTCCTCCCAGCCGCTACCGTATGCGGCGTAGATCGCCTCCAGGACCGCCTCGACCCGCGTCGGAAGCTCCCGCGCGTCCGGAACCTCGAACCGAATGCCGGCCTCGCGGATTCTCGCCTTCACGCGCACGAGGCGCTGGCCCATCGTCGTCGGCGAGACCAGGAAGGCCGAGGCAATGCGCGCCGCGTCGAGGCCGAGCACGGTCTGGAGCATCAGCGGTGTCCGCGCGGCCTCGTCGATGGCTGGGTGGGCGCAGACGAAGAGGAGCTTGAGCCGCTCGTCGGGGAAGGTCGTGTCGATGCCCGCATTCTCACGCGCCTGGGCGACGATCCGCTCGAGCCCCGGCGCCGCCGACGCCTCGACGTTCGCGTGCCGCGCGGCATCGATGAGCTTACGCCGCGCGGCCGCGAGGAGCCATGCGTCGGGGTTGTCCGGGACGCCGGCGTGCGGCCACGATTCGAGCGCGGCCACGAGCGCGTCGCCGAGCGCGTCTTCGGCCGCCGCCACGTCCCGCCATGACGACGCGAGGTAGGCGACGAGCCGCCCGTAGGAAGTTCGGGCCGCCAGCTCCGCCGCGCGATGGGCGTCGATGTTGTCCTCGCGTCTAGTTGGGCAGGTTGGGGCGCACCTCGATCGTGCCCGTCGAGGCCGCCGGGCAGCGGGCCGCCCAGTCGAGCGCGTGGTCGAGGTCTGGGACGTCGATCACGTAGTAGCCGCCCAGCTGCTCCTTGGCTTCGGCGAACGGCCCATCCTGAACCTGGCGCTTACCGTCCCTCAGTCGGATGGTCGTCGCGCGGCCCGGGAGCTGAAGGCCTGCGCCGCCGATCATCACTCCGGCCTGGGTCAGCGCCTGGGTGTAGGCCCGGTAGGCCCCCCAGTAAGCTTCCTTTCGCTTCTCGTCGGAGCGGGTAGCGAAGTCGGCCTCGTTCTCGTAGATCAGGATCGTATATTTCATGACTGTTCCTCCTATCCCAATGACGGGCGACGGCGGCCCGTTTCGACAGCTGACTTGCCGGAGCGCTGCCGCAGCGCCAGGCCGATCAGGAACACTACCGCCGATGGCACCCAGACCCAGCCGAGCTCGCTCCACATGACCCGAAGGCCGCGCGGGCCGAAGAACTCGTGCACCGAGATCGGTGAGACGGCGATGGGCCGCCAGGGAAAGAAGTAGCGGGCGTCCGAGAATGGGGCGAAGAACGCCACCCCGAGGCCGCCGGTCGTCATGGCGTCGAGCACCCCGTGCGACGCGGTAGTCAGAAAGAAGAAGGCCCAGAGCCGCGGGCCGCTCCGGCTAACCATTCGAGTGCGGCGCACGAGCACGGTCATGATCGATGCGAGCCCGGCGGCGAAGAGGAGGGAGTGTGAGAGGCCTCGGTGTCCGAGCATATGACCGTACGGCAGGCCGAAGTGGAAGGAGACGACGTCCAGATCCGGTACGACCGCGCAGATCGCGCCGAGTGCCCAGATGACCAGACGCGACGGCCCGCCGACCGCCACGCCTCCGACCGCGACGGCCGCAATGGCGTGCGAGAAGACAGAGGGCATGGCCCGCTTCGCGCGATTCTATCAGACGGTCGGAGTCCAGGGCCCGGCCGCCGCCCTCGCCTCGTCGGCGCCGGGCCACGGCGGCATCGTGATCCCTAGCACGGTCAGCGCGCGTTCGCCGATTGCGCGGAACTGAAAGTGCGTGCCTAGTGGAATCGTGAGACAGACGCCGGGCTCCAGGGGAGCCACCTCTTCGTGCGTCCCCTGGCGGCGCCAGATCTCGCCGAGGCCGCGCAGGACGTACCAGATCTCGTCGACGGTCCGATGAGTCACGGCGGCTGAGGTCTGGCCGGGCGCGAGCTCGAATTCGGCCATGCTTCCACCGGCGAGTCCGAGCAGCGGCCTGACCGCCGAGCCGTCCGGTGCCACCACGGTTGTTGCGCGTCCGCGACCGAGCGTCTCGAAGGGCGTCATGGGCTCACTATAGACGCGACTCTCGGTAGTACACTGCCGGGGCGGAGGTCGTACATGACCGAGACCGGCAAGAGCGAAGTCGTCTGGCGCCCTACGCGCGAATACGCCGAGGGCACCCGTCTTGCGCGTTTCATGAGGTCGCTCGGTATCGGCACGCTCGCCGAGCTGCAGCGCCGGAGCGTCGCGGACCCCGACTGGTACTGGGACGCGGTCGTGCGCGACCTTGGTCTTCGCTTCACACGTCCGTACACGCGCGTGCGCGACGTCTCCCGCGGTCTCCCGTGGCCGCGCTGGTTCGAGGGCGGCCTCATGAACTTCGCCGACAACTGCGTCGACCGCCACCTCGACGCTGGGCGAGGCGAGCAGCCCGCGATCGTCTGGGAGGGCGACGATGGCCGCAGCCGCAGCCTGACGTACCGCGAGCTGGCGCGCGAGGTGAACCAGCTTGCCAACGCGCTTAAGCGTCTCGGCGTGCGGGAGGGCGACCGCGTGGGCGTGTTCCTCCCGATGTCGCCGGAGGCGGCCATCGCGACACTCGCGGTCGTGCGGATTGGCGCGATCTACACCCCGTGCTTCTCGGGCTACGGCGCCCAGGCCGTCGCCTCGCGGCTCCAGGACTGCGAGGCCAAGGTGCTAGTGACGGCCGACGGCTTCTATCGGCGTGGTCAGATCGTGAAGATGAAGGAGACCGCCGACGAGGCGGGGGCCGCGTCGCCGTCGGTCGAGAACGTAGTCGTCTACAAGCGACTCGGCCGCGACATTCCCTGGAAGAGCGGGCGGGATTACTGGTGGCACGAGCTCATCGGCAAGGAATCGGCCGAATGCCCGGCACTGCCGGTCGACTTCGATCGCCCGTGCCTCATCATCTACACGTCGGGAACGACGGGGCGTCCGAAGGGCGCGGTGCTCACGCAGGGTGGATTCCTCCTCAAGTGCGCCCATGATTTCGGCTACCTGATGGACGTCGGACCCGGCGATCGCCTGTTCTGGCTGACGGACCTGGGCTGGCTCATGGGGCCGATGCTGATCACCGCGGGGCTCTTCCACGGCGGGACCGCCGTTCTCTTCGAGGGTGTCCCGGACTATCCCGGACCGAGCCGCCTCTGGGAGCTGGTCGAGCGCCACAAGATCACGGTCATGGGGCTCTCGCCGACCGCCGTGCGCGCGCTCATGCCGCACGGCGCCGAGCACGTGCACGCCCACGAGCTTGGCTCGCTCCGCGTCCTCGGCTCGACGGGTGAGCCGTGGAACCCGGAGCCCTATCGCTGGCTCTTCGAGAATGCCGGCAAGGCACGGGTGCCGATCATCAACTACACCGGCGGCACCGAGATCTCCGGCGGCATCCTCAGCTCGTTCCCGATCGCGCCGATCAAGCCGTGCTCGTTCACCGGACCCATTCCCGGCATGGCGGCCGACTGCTTCGGCGACGACGGCCACCCTGTGCGCGGCCAGGTCGGCGAGCTGGTGGTCACCGCGCCGTGGCCTGGAATGACGCAGGGCTTCTGGAAGGACCCGCAGCGGTACGAAGAGACCTACTGGTCGCGCTGGCCCGACGTCTGGGTGCACGGCGACTGGGCGTACGTGGACGAGGACGGCTTCTGGTTCATCCAGGGTCGCTCGGACGACACGCTGAAGATTGCCGGCAAGCGTCTGGGCCCGGCGGAGGTCGAGTCGGTGCTGGTCTCGCACGAGGCCGTCGCCGAGGCGGGCGTCGTGGGCGTGCCGCACGAGGTTAAGGGCGAGGCCATCGTCTGCTTCGTGGTCCTGCGACCGAGTCATCAGCCCTCGGAGCCGCTGCGCTCTCAGCTCTCGGATCTGGTCGCTCGGCAGATGGGCCGCGCGCTCAAGCCGGAGCGAGTGCTGTTCACGCGCGACCTGCCGAAGACCCGGAGCGCCAAGATCATGCGGCGCGTGATCCGGGCCACCTATCTCGGCAAGGCCGCGGGCGACCTCTCCTCGCTCGAGAACCCCGGCGCCGTCAAGGCCATCACGGAGGCGTCATGACGAGAGGTGACAGGCGATGCTGAGCCGTGAAGAGAACGAGCTTCTGACGCGGACCGGCCCGGGTACGCCGATGGGCGCGCTCCTGCGCCAGTACTGGATCCCGGTCGTGCTTTCGAACGAAGTCGCGCCCGGCGGGCGGGTCAAGCGGGTGAAGCTGCTCGGCGAGCGCCTCATCGCGTTTCGCGCCAAGAACGGCCGGCCCGGGCTCGTGGGCGAGTTCTGCCCGCATCGGCTCGCGTCGCTCTACTTCGGCCGCGTCGAGGAAGCGGGGATGCGCTGCGTGTATCACGGCTGGAAGTTCGGGATGGACGGCCGTTGCCTCGAGATGCCCAACGAGCCGGCGGAGTCCGGCTTCGCCGCCAAGATTCGCCACGTCGGCTATCCGTGTGAGGAGCGCGGCGGCATGATCTGGGCGTACATGGGCCCGGCGAGCCCGCAGCCCCCGCTGCCCGATCTCGAATGGGCGCTCCTGCCGGAGGCGAATAGCTTCGCGTCCAAGCGCGTGCAGGAGTGCAACTGGTTCCAGGCGATGGAAGGCGGCATCGACTCGAGCCACATCTCGTTCCTGCACGCCCCGATCAATGCTGACGATGCCGAGGTGAATCGCGAGCTGGACCGCGCCAGCTTCGGCATCGGCGTCGCCGTGCAGACGACCGACCGCGCGCCACGGTTCGAGGTGGTGGACACCGACTATGGCGTGCTGATCGGTGCGCGGCGCTCGCGCTCCGACGGGCAATTTCTCTGGCGCATCACCCAGTTCCTAATGCCGTTCTACACGATGCCGCCCACCGATCTCGACGAGAAGATCACGCAGTCGCACATCTGGGTGCCGATGGACGACACCAACGTCATCAACTGGATGGTCACCTGGCATCCCGACCGCCCGCTCACGCGCGAGGAGATCGACCTGAACGTGGCAGGCAAGGGCGCCCACGTCTGCGATTACCTGCCACCGACGTCGGAGCCGTACGGCGACATCCGCACCGCCGCCAATCGTGGCAACGACTACGAGATGGACTGGGAGGCGCACCGCACGCGCATGTTCTGTGGCATCCCAGGCTTCGGCGTGCAAGACCAGGCGATCCAGGAGAGCCAGGGGGACATCGTCGACCGGGCGCTCGAGCACCTGGGCACCAGCGACAGCGCCATCATCCAGGTGCGCCGGCGCCTGATGAATGCGGCGCGAGCCCTCCGCGATCACGGCGCGGCCGCGCCGGGGCGCGATCCGCGGTCGTTCCACGTGCGCTCGGCGTCGGTGGTGCTGCCGCCCGGCGCCAGCTGGGTCGACGGCGCGCTGTCTCGGCTGATGGCCACGTCCGGCCGCCAGCTCACCCGGGTCTGATGTATACTTCGGCCAGACGTCGTGGGGGGAGGAATCCTGAGAACCGGGTGCGGCCCGGGACCCCTCGAACCTGCCCTGGGTAATTCCAGCGAAGGGAACACGGCGAACCGGAGATCTAACGGCCGCACCCGTGAAGGGGCGCGGCCGTTTTGCTTATGAAGATCGTCGTCAACGGCAAGGACCTCGAGGTCGCCGATGGCCTGAGCGTGGAGGGCCTCTTGACGCAGCTCGGCGTCAAGCGCCAGTACACCGCCGTCGCCGTCAACCGCGAGGTCACGCCGAAGAGTGCGTACGAGGCGACGGTGCTGCGCGAAGGCGATCGGGTGGAGATCGTCCGACCGATGGGCGGGGGATAGGGCAGGGAGGCTAGAGCCATGAACGACACGAATCTGGTCATCGGGGGCAAGGAATTCTCGTCGCGCCTCATCGTGGGCACGGGCAAGTACTCGTCGATGGAGGTCATGAAGCAGGCTCACGAGGCCTCCGGCGCGCAGATCATCACGGTGGCGCTGCGCCGGGTCAGCCTGCCTTCGGGCGAATCGCTCCTCGACCATCTCGACACCGCGCGCTACACACTCCTGCCCAACACGGCGGGCTGCTACACGGCGGATGAGGCGATCCGCACGTGCTACCTCGCGCGCGAGGCCGGTCTCGGCGAGATGGTGAAGCTCGAGGTCATCGGCGATCCGCGCACGCTCTTCCCCGACGCGCAGGGGCTTCTGGAAGCCACGAAGACGCTCGCGCGCGAGGGGTTCACGGTGATGCCGTACACCAACGACGATCCGGTGATGGCCAAGAAGCTCGAGGACGCGGGCGCGGCCGTCGTGATGCCGCTGGGCGCGCCGATCGGCTCGGGCCTCGGGATCCGCAACCCGTACAACATCAAGATCATCCTGGAGACGGTCAGCGTCCCGGTCATCGTGGACGCCGGCGTGGGCACCGCCTCGGACGCGGCCATCGCGATGGAGCTCGGCTGCGAGGGCGTCCTGATGAACACGGCGATCTCGGGAGCTCAGGATCCCGTCGCGATGGCGCGCGCCATGCGGCTCGGCGTCGAGGCCGGCCGTCTCGCGTTCCGCGCCGGCCGGATCGGCAAGAAGCTCTACGCGACCGCGTCCTCGCCGCTCGAGGGCGTGCCCGATTGGACGAGCTGAGGCTCTGCCTCGTCACTGACCGCACCCAGACGCGCGGCCGCGATCTCATCGCGGTCGTCGGCGATTGCTTGGCGGCGGGCCTGCCGGCCGTCCAGGTGCGCGAAAAGGACCTCGGGGCCGCCGACCTGGCCTTCGTCTGCCGCCGGCTGCGTGCCCTCACACTCGATCGGGGCGCCCTCCTGATCGTCAACGATCGCGTGGACGTGGCGCTGGCCGTCGGCGCCGATGCCGTGCAGCGCACGGGAACGTCGTTGCCGATCGAGGACATTCGAGCGGTCGCCGACAAGCGGCTGCGGATCGGCGTGTCCGTGCATTCGCGCGAGGAGGCGGTCGAGGCCGAGCTGAAGGGCGCCGACTGGGTGATCTTCGGGCCTGTGTACGACACGCCATCCAAGCGGCCGTACGGCCCACCGCAGGGGCTCGAGCGCCTGGAACGGGTGGCGCGCGAGGTGCGCCTGCCGGTGATTGCCATCGGGGGCATCACGCCCGAACGGGTGGGCGAGGCACTGAGCGCCGGCGCCCGGGGCGTCGCCGTCATCTCGGCGATCATCGCCGCCGAGGCGCCCGCCGACGCGACCCGCCGTTTCCTCGACGCGCTGGATCGCGGCGCGTGAAGATTCTCGTCGTCGGCGGCGGGATCATCGGCTGCGCCACGGCGTACGAGCTGGCGAAGGCCGGATGCCAGGTCGCCGTGTTCGAGCGGGCCACGCCGGGCGCCGAGGCCTCCAGCGCGGCTGCCGGCCTCCTGGCGCCGCTGGGGGAGTCGACCGACACGAACTTCGCAAAGCTCGCCCTCGCCAGCTGGCGCCTCTATCCCGGCGTTGTCGACGAGCTCCAGCGCCGGACCGGCATCGACGTCGAGTACGTCACCCGCGGAACGATCTACCCGATGTCGGCCACCCTGACGCGGCGCGACGCCGAGGCGTGGGCCCTCAACAAGGAGTTCGGTGTCGAGGTGCTGGAGGGCGCCGACGTCCAGGCTCTCGAGCCGGCGCTCTCGCCGAAAATCCGTCACGCCATCTTCGTCAAGGGCGACCACTGGCTCAACAACCAGCGCCTCGTGCTCGCGTACGCGCAGGCAGCGGCCTCGGCCGGCGCCGAGCTGAACACCGGCTGCAACGTGTCCCGTCTGGTGGTCGAGGGGGGCCGGGTGCGCGGCCTGGTGACAGACGGCGAGCGGGTTGACGCAGACGCGGTGCTCCTGGCCGCGGGCGCGTGGAGCGCCGAGCTGATGGCGCCGCTCGGCTCGGCGCTGCGCATCGAGCCGCGGCGCGGCCAGATGCTCGCCCTCGCGCACGTGCCGCCCATCGTCACGTACTGCATCCACGGCGAGGCCTACATGGCTCCGCGCCCGTCAGGGGAGCTTGTCGTCGGCGCGACGGTCGAGCGCGCCGGTTTTCAGCGCGCTGTCACCGCCGAGGGGATCGCCGGCCTCCTGCGGGCCGCGATCGAGCTCGTGCCGTCGCTGCGCGAGCTGACGATCGCCCGGACGTGGTGCGGGTTCCGGCCATGGGCGCCCGACAGCCTGCCGGTGCTTGGCCCGTGGCCGGGCGTCGACGGCCTGTTCGTGGCCACCGGGCACTTTCGCAACGGTATCTTGCTCGCGCCCATCACCGCCCGGCTGATGACGGAGTGGATCACCGGCGCCGAGCCGAGCGTGGCCGTGAAGGACTTCCTGCCCGACCGCTTCGCCCGCCGCTCACCTCGATAGTTTCTCTTTTGGCTCGGACATGGCTAACATGGCCATGTGAAGAAGGCCAAGATAGCTATCTTGAAGAACAACCTCTCCCGCTATCTGGCTCACGTGCGCGGTGGCGGCACGGTGCTGGTGCTCGACCGCGACCAGCCGGTCGCGCGCCTGATGCCGCTGCCGAGCTCGGGTGCGCGCGGCGCGGCCGAGCGGCTGGCGCGTCTGGAGCGTCAGGGGCTCATCCGGCGCGGCGCGGCCGGTCGGGCCCGAGCCGCGCACAAGCCCGAGCGCCTGCCCGGCAGTGTGCTGCGCGGGCTCCTGGAAGATCGCGAGCGCGGCTGGTGAGGTACTGGGACACCTCCGCCCTGCTGCCGCTCTTCATCGCCGAGCGCGAATCCGGCGCGGCGCTGCGCTGGCTTCGCGACGACCCGGAGGTGGTGGTCTGGACACTGGCACGCCTCGAGGTTCTCTCTGCGCTCGCGAGGCGCGGCCGCGACGAACCCGCGGCGGTCCGCCAGCTGCGCCTGGTGCGGCGCCACTTTCTGGATGCGTGGGAGCGCTGGTCCGAGGTGACCGCGGCCGATATCGTCCGGCGCCACGCCGAGCGCATCGTGGGTAGCCACCCGCTCAGGGCCTCCGACGCCCTTCACATCGGCGCCGCCCTCGTCGCCGCCGAGCACGAGCCCGGCACCCTCGAGTTCGTCACTTTCGACCGCCGCCAAGCCGCGGCCGCTGAACGCGAAGGCTTTCAGGTTCTCGGCCCGGACTAGTCTCACCCTGGAGCCGGGAGGGGCGGGCGGGTGCGGTAGGGGTCGACGGACCACGCGGCACGCGTCCGCTGCTCCGCTGCGGCTGGGCTCCATCCCGGCGCTGGATTCTCCGCATACCGTTGGAGGGAACGGGTCCTTTCGACCCCTACCGCACCCACCCGCCCCTCCCGACACCTCCTATCGCTGCCCGCGCCTCGCGAACTCGGCAGAGGCAGATGAGCTAGTCGGCTAGTCGGATTTGCTGGAGCGGCGGATGTCGAGCATGGGCGGAAGGAGGCCTTGCGGAGGAACTTCTTCGATTTGAGTAATTGCGTTCATGCGGATGATGATCTGCTTGACCGACTCGATGCCGTCTCGGGCACGCGTTGCCCACACGCTGTCCTCGCTGTCGGCGGGCATCCGCCGAGCGAGGATGGAGAGCCCGCCGGCGACGACCATGAGCGCGTTGTTGATCTCGTGCGCCGCCGCGCGGGCCAGGAGCGTGATCGCGCGCAGCTCGGCCGCCTCGCGGCGCGCGGCCTCGGCCGCCATCGCCCCGGCCACATCGGTGAAGAGCCGCGTGAAGAGTCCCACGCCGCCCACGTTGATGATCAGAAGCGGCAGCCACTCGTGTGTCAAGATCGCGAACCCGCGCTCGCCGACCAGCAGGAACGACACGACGGTGATCACGTACACGGCGCCGCCCAGTGCGAACGCGTGGCGCGCGCGTACGCCCCCGTCGCGGCGCGCCCACCTCAGCACCAGGGCCGACGCGCCCGCCGTGGCCAGGAGGCCCAGCACTCCCGCTGGCGCTCCGGAGCCGCCCAGCCATACCACGCGGTAGACACATGCCACCAGCGCGGCAAAAAGCCCGGCCCAGCCGCCCTCGACCAGGGTGATCAGCGCTATGGGCACGGCCCGGGCGTCGACGAAGACACCCTGCCCCACTTCGATGCGGGAGATCATGAGCGCGACTGTCAGCAGCCCGAAGGCCAGGCCGTGAGTCAGGATCCTGAGAGGCGCACGTGCCGGGCGAGCCAAACGCTCGGCCGACTCGAACCAGCGCCGGGCGTAGGAATAGAAGACGAGGCCCAGAACGACGATCCCGACGGCCTCGACGACATGGTGAGGCTCCATTTCCCTGTCCGTCAGTATGCAGGCGCCCAGCAAGCCGGCGGCAGTAGAATGTCGGGCGGCTTCTAAGAGACCGCCGGCAGGGAGAGAACGACATGACCAGGGACGAGCTGAAGCAGCAGGTGTACCAGGCGATCGACCAGCGCGCGGAGGAGATCATCGGTCTGGGTGAGCAGATTCGACGCCACCCGGAGCTCGGGTTCAAGGAGGTCAAGACCGCCCGGCTCGTCGAGGAGACCTTCAAGAAGATCGGGCTCACCCCGCGGACCGGTCTGGCCCTGACTGGCGTGCGCGCGGACGTTCGCGGCCGGGCCGGCGACGGACCGACTTTCGCGGTGCTCGGCGAATTGGACGCGCTCGTAGTCGCCGGCCATCCCGAAGGCGATCCCGAGACGGGCGCCGCACACGCCTGCGGCCACAACGCCCAGATCGCCGGCATGCTCGGGGCGGCCATCGGGCTCCTCGACGCCAAGGCGTTCGACCAGCTCGCCGGCCGCGTCGTGTTCTTTTCCGTTCCTGCGGAAGAGTACGGCGATATCGAGTGGCGGGTCGCCCAGGCGCGGGCGGGCAAGCTCGAGTTTCTCGGCGGCAAGCCCGAGCTCCTGCGGCTCGGACATTTCGACGACGTGGACATGGCGATGATGATCCACACGACCCCGCGCCCGGAAGAAGGCAAGGCGGGAGTGCCGGCCTCCAACAACGGCTGCATCGTGAAGACGGTGCGCTACATCGGCCGAGCGGCGCACGCGGGCGGCGCCCCGCACATGGGCGTCAACGCCCTCTATGCTGCCCAGATCGGTCTCATGGCGATCAACTCGATCCGCGAGACGTTTCGCGACGAGGACACGATCAGGGTGCATCCGATCATCACCCACGGCGGCTCGCAGGTGAACGTCATCCCCGGTGAGGTGCGGATCGAGACGTACGTGCGCGGCCGGTCGATGGAGGCGATCCTCGACGCCAACGTCAAGGTCGATCGCGCGCTTCGCGCGGGCGCCCTGGCGCTCGGCGCGAAGGTCGAGATCGAGACGATTCCCGGCTACATGCCGATGACCTGCGATCCCATCATGGCCCGTCACTTCCGCGACATCGCCAGCGATCTCTTCGGCGCGGAGAACTACCGACAGATCGGCCATCGGACGGGCTCGACGGACATGGGCGACCTCTCGCAGGTCATGCCCATCCTGCACCCTTACATCGGCGGGGCGCGCGGCACCGGTCACGGCGCCGACTGGGCCATCGTCGACAAGCCGCTGGCATATCTCGGCCCCGCCAAGGCGCTGGCGGCGATGGTGGTCGACATGCTGTGGGACAGCGCCGCCGCCGCCCGCGAGGTGATCGACAAGGCCCGACCGCCGATGACGCGCGCGAGCTACCTCGCGTCACAGCGCGGGCTCGCCCGGCGCGAGACCTACGAGGGCTAGGTCCCGCGCCGTCGAGCCCGGGTCAGCGGATCGGCTTGGGGAAGCTTTGCACCGCGAGCTCGCCGATCTTCTTGCCCATCGCGGTCCCGACCTCTGTCGAGTTGCGGTAGTGCACCCCGTCGTATATACGGGCCGCGGCGACCTCCTGGGTGAACTCCCCGACGCTCGACCACGTGCGCACGGCCCCGCCGGCCGTCGAGCTGGCCGAGCTGAGCTTGGGTGACGCGCGGCCGCCCAGTTCTGCTTCGAGCACCGCTCCCAGCGATGCCGACACGATGCAGTGGGCGCACGGATACTCCGGATGCATCGGCGTATCGATGAACGGTGTCCAGCTCGGATCACGCTCGGTGGCGTCGTTGCCGTCGAGGTCGCCGTTGCGGATGGCCGTGATCGGGCGCCAGAGGTTGTACGTGTACTTGGCGTCGAAGACGGCGACCAGCCCGTCGTCCATCGCCATCGCGGCGACCGCCAGCAGGCGCGCGTTCTCGGTCACGTCGCGGCTGGGCATGGCGGCGACCGAGCGCGCCACCGGCCAGTAGACGGCCGGAGCCGTCGCCTCCCAGAACTTGGCGATGGCGGTCTGCTCCGGTGTCCGCTGGGTGCTGTTCTTCGACCCGATCGCCTTGATCTCGTTGTAGTCGCGCGTCCACGTCTCGCTGGTCAGGCTGGGCGGGGGACCCGGCCGGAACTGATCGCCGCTCGCCATGACCCACGGCTTGCGCTTGCCCCAGCTGGGCACCGCGGGAAGCAGGGTCGGGACGTAAGCCCCTGCCGTCGTGTGAGGCCGATACGTGTCCGGGATGCCGGTCGCCTCGTCGACGCGGGCCAGGCACCCAGCCGCGGCCTGCTCGCCGACCGTGATCCCATTGCTCTTCGCCGGACCGTCGGCCAGCCCTTTCAGGGCCGCTTGATAGTCGGCCTCGATCGCCGCCTGCTGCGCCGGCACGAGCTTCAGGAGGACCGTCCGAGTCGCGGCGGCGACGGCGGCGTCCACCGAGGCGCCGGCCGGCGCGGTTATCTTCGCGCGCGTCGCCGGGTAGCGTCCGGTGATCGCGTTGACGGCGTCGAAGACCGACACCTGCACGAAAGCCATGGCCCTCACAGCCGGTGGGGTCGCCGGCAGCTTCGAGGCGATGTCGGCGGCCTTTGCGTTCGCGTCGGTCACGACGTCGGCCCAGCCTGTGGTTGCGACCGCGAGTATCAACGAGGCGAGGACCCAGATCTTCATGGTCGTCATCGTCTCCTCCTCACGCCTCAGCCGTTCACGTCTTGGCCGAGGGCCAGTCGTCCGCTGTAGATCTGCTGCGGCTTCTCCTGCAGTGGATGGAAGCGCGCCCCCTGGACGTCGCGGAATAGCCGCTCGAGTCCGAGGGCTCGATAGAACGAGGCGCCGCCGACTACCTCCATCGCCTTCTCGACCGTCCGGATGGCCGCTCGCCCGGCGAGCGTCCGTCCTATGAGAACCTCGTTCGTCGTCTCGGCGCCGACAGAGCTGGTCGAGGCAGCGTCGATCATGTGGCGCAGCGCCATCCGGGCCGTGGCCAGCTCGTTCTCCATCTCGCCGACCAGCGCCTGGACACTCGGGTCCTTGGCTTTCTTTGCGGCTTCGCGCAGCGCGAGGTCCCTGGCGCTTTCGGCGATGCCGACGTACACCGAGTAGACGAGGGGAAAGGCGATCTTGTAGATCACGTGGAAGGCGGGATCCCAGACACCGGGTTTCCGACGGACACCGACCGCGGCGTCGGGGACGAACACGCTCTCCAGCAGGATGTCGTTCGAGCCGGTCGCCCGCATGCCCAGCGTGCGCCAGTTCTCGAGAATCTTGACCCCTGTCCCGTCGAGCGGCACCGGGAAGTGCAGGACCGTCGGCCCCTGGTTCGGGTCGTCATAGATTGCCATCGTCATCATCAGCGAGCCTGCCGGCGAGCCGCTCCCGAAGATCTTTCGGGCGGTCACCAGGTAGCCGCCGTCGACCTTCCGGGCGGTGCCGCTGCCGGCGAGAAAGTCCGATCCCCCGGTCGACACGAGCACGAGCTCTTCGGCAGCGACGCGGCGGAGGAGCGGCTCGACCGGCGCGCCCTCGTGACGCCAGCGCCACGCCGCGGTCGCCACCAGGTGTGTGTGCATCGAGAGCGCCAGAGCCGTCGAGCTACAGTAGTGAGCGAAAGTGCGCAGCATCGCGCAGAGCTCCTGATGGGACGCTCCGCCGCCACCGAGCTCGGCCGGTACGCCGGCCGAGAAGACCCGGTGCGCCTTGAGCTCGGCGTAGTTCGTGGTGACGAACGTGTCGGCGGCGTCGTGGGCGGGGGCGCGCTCGGCGAATCGGGGCCCGAGCTCGCGCGCCAGCACGACCCAGTCCGTCCGTTGTCCATCGCTGATCGGATGCGAGAGTGCGACAGCCATCGGGATTCCTCCCCGTGTTCGGTCGATTTCGATGTGGGTTTCTGCACGTGAACAATGGCAGTCCCGAACCGAGGTGCCAAGCCCATAAAATGGACTTGCGGCCACGCCCGCCAACTCCTAGAGTCGGTCCCACGATGCGGGGGTACGGCCAGTTCTGCCCGGTCGCGGTGGCGTGCGAGGTATTCGCCGAGCGGTGGACGCCGCTGATCCTTCGCGAGATGTTTTGCGGAAGCCGGCGCTTCAACGATCTGCGGCGCGGCATGCCCCTGATCTCGCGCACGCTCCTCGCCCAGCGCCTGCAGACCCTCGAGGAGAGCGGCGTCATCGAGAGCGTCCCTCTGGCGAGGGGACGGGGGCGGGAGTACCGTCTGACGCAGGCCGGCGAGGAGTTCAGGGCGGTCATCGACCGGCTCGGTGAGTGGGGCCAGCGCTGGATCCACGGGAAGGTGAGCCCGGAGAATCTCGACGCTGCGCTCCTCATGTGGGACATCCACCGCCGGATCGCCGTCGATCAGCTGCCGGCCGAGCGGGTGGTCATCCGTTTCGACTTTCGAGGCACGCCGGCTGGCTATCGAGGGCTCCGCACCTTGTGGCTCGTCCTCCAGCGTCCAGAGGTCGATCTGTGCCTGAAGGATCCGGGCTTCGGGACGGACATCGTGGTCTCCGCCGACCTCAAGGCGATTACGATGGTCTGGCTCGGAGATATGCGCTTCAACGAGGCGATTCGCTCGCGTGCGATCGTCTTGGAAGGGCCCCGGAAATGGACGCAGGCCCTTCCCGGCTGGCTCCTGCTCAGCGGATTCGCGGAGGTGAAGCGACCTCCGCGCGCTCTCGCGATCTGAAGCGTGTACGGCGAGAGCGGGGTCGAGTTCCCGCGCCGCGTGGTCTGCCTCACGGCCGAGACCGCGGAGATCGCATTTCTCGTCGGCGCGGGTGAGCGGGTGGTCGGCGTCCCGGGCACGGCGCGACGGCCCGAGGCCGTCCGGGAGAAGGCCCGCGTCGGCGGCTTCACCACGTTCAAGCTCGACCGGATCCTCGCGCTCGAGCCCGACCTGGTCCTGGCCTTCTCCGATCTCCAGCGCGACGTCGTGCGCGATCTGATCGGCGCCGGCGTCACGGTGCTCTGCACCAACCAGCGCTCGTTCGACGACGTCCTCGGCGCGATCCTCCTGATCGGCGGTGCCCTCGGCTGCGAGCGCCAGGCGCGGGAGCTGATCGGTGACCTGCGCGACGAGGTGCGACAGATCCGCGAGTACTCGGCCGTCTGGCCGGATCGGCCGCGCGTCTACTTCGAGGAGTGGATGGACCCGCTCATCGCGGGCATCCACTGGGTGTCGGACATCATCGAGATCGCCGGGGGCCGTGACGTGTTCGCCGAGCTGCGCGACCAGCAATCAGCCACCGGGCGTAAGGTCGATCCCGATGTCGTCATCGAGCGCGATCCCCAGATCATCCTCGCCTCGTGGTGCGGCAAGCCGGTCGATCCTGAGGCGATCGCGCGGCGGCCCGGCTGGGAGCGGATCTCCGCGATCAAGACGGGCCAGATCCACGAGATCGACGGCGCCGACATCCTCGCTCCGGGCCCCTCGCTCATGCACGGCATCAGGCGCATTCACGAGATTATTCAGGCTTTTCAAGCTGCTAGTTAGGTGGAGGCCGCCCACGCCGCCTTCCTCGGGCGGGTAGAATCGATCCGTAGGAAGCTTCGAATCTAAAAGCTTGGGGCACCGGAGAGCGCACGTTAGGATTGGCACTCCGACAGCCCGGGAGGCCGATAGACCGATGACAGAACTCGCCCGCACCCGACCCGAGACCTTTTTCTCTGACCGGTTCAGCGTCACGTCAGGGCTCATGGAGCGCGTTCTCGGTGGCAACCTTCTCGGCAAGGTGGACGACGCCGACATCTACCTCGAGTACCGTGTCAACGAAGAGCTCGTACTCGAGGAGGGGATTGTCAAAAAGGCCTCTCGGCACGTGAGCCAGGGGGCCGGGGTACGCGCCCAGGCGGGAACCCGCACTGGCTACGCCCACACCGACGAGATCTCGGTCAAGAACCTCGAGGAGGCCGCGCGCCAGGCGCGCGCAATCGCGGACCGGAGCGGCGCCTCCGGATCGCTCGCGCTTCCGAGCCGGGGTCGGCCGCACGATCTCTACACTCTGGCCGAGCAGCCGATCGACGCCGACCTCGCCCGCAAGCTCGACCTGCTCCGGCGCATCGACGCCGAGACGCGCGCCGCCGACCCCCGCGTGAAGCAGGTCATCGCGTCGGTCGCAAGCGAAGAAGTGGTCATGCTGATCGCGACCGCCTCCGGCTGGACGGTCGGCGACATTCGCCCGCTCACCCGGCTCAACGTCACGGCGATCGCCGAAGAAGGCGGCAAGCGAGAGATCGGCTCCTACGGCGGGGGCGGGCGGGTCACCTTCGACTTCTTCTCGGAGGACGGGCGCTGGCGCCGGTTTGCCTCCGAGGCCGCGCGCCAGGCCGTGCTCAAGCTGAGCGCGGTGGACGCCCCGGCGGGTTCCATGACGGTCGTGTTCGGCCCGGGATGGCCGGGCATTCTTCTACACGAGGCGATCGGGCACGGCCTCGAGGGCGATTTCAACCGCAAGGGCACCTCCGCCTTCGCGGGGCGGATGGGCCAGAAGGTCGCCTCGGAGCTGGTCACGGTGGTCGACGACGGCACGATGCCGAACCGCCGCGGCTCGCTCAACGTCGACGACGAGGGCACGCCGACCGGGCGCACCGTCCTGATCGAGAACGGGATGCTCACCGGCTACATGCAGGACCGGCTGAACGCGCGGCTCATGGGGATGAAGCCGACGGGCAACGGCCGGCGCGAGTCGTACGCCTACGCGCCGATGCCGCGCATGACCAACACGTTCATGCTGGCCGGGCAGGACGACCCTGCGGACATCCTGCGATCGGTCAAGCGCGGCCTCTACGCGGTCACCTTCGGCGGCGGCCAGGTGGACATCACCAACGGCAAGTTCGTCTTCTCGGCGAGCGAGGCCTATCTGGTCGAGGACGGCCGCGTGACGGCGCCGGTGAAGGGCGCAACGCTGATTGGCAACGGCCCCGAGGCGCTCACGCGCGTGTCGCGCGTGGGCCGCGACCTCCAGCTCGACGAGGGTGTGGGGACCTGCGGCAAGGACGGGCAGTCCGTGCCGGTGGGCGTCGGGCTCCCGACGATCCGCATCGACGGCATCACGGTGGGAGGGACGGCCGTATGAACCAGGACCTCCTGGTCCAGGTCCTCAAGCGCGCCGCCCAGCGCGGAGCCACCGCGGCCGACGGCTACCTCGTCGAGGAGACGCGCTTCGGCGCCTCGGTACGCATGGGCGAGATCGAGAACATCAGCCACTCGCGCGAGCAGCGCCTCGCCCTTCGCGTGTTCGCCGGGCGGGCGTCGGCGGCGGCGTCCACGTCCGATCTCTCGCGCGAGTCCCTGGAGCGGGTCGTCGACGAGGCGACCGCGCTGGCCCAGATCACAGCGGAAGATCCGCACGCCGGGCTGCCGGACCCGTCCGCGCTGATCGAGCGCGTTCCCGACCTCGACCTCGAAGACGGCGGCGAGGATCTCACCCCGGAAGAGAAGATCGAGATGGCGCGCCGGGCCGAGGCCGCCGCGCTCGAGTCCGATCCGCGCATCACGAACTCGGAGGGCGCCGAGTATTCCAACCGCCACGCGCGCTACGCGTACGCCACGTCTCACGGTTTCGCGCACGGCTACGCGACGACGGGCTTCGGGATCAGCGTGGCCCCGATCGCGTCCACGAACGGCGAGATGCAGCGCGACTACTGGTACTCGAGCGCCCGCAAGCGCTCGCGGCTCGAGGATCCAGCGGCGGTCGGGCGCACGGCGGCCTCGCGGGCGCTGCGCCGGCTCGGCGCCCGCAAGATGAAGACCGTGGAGGTGCCCGTCGTGTTCGATCCGAACACCGCGGCGAGCCTCGTGCGCTCCATCGCGGGGGCGGCGAGCGGCCCGAGCCTCTATCGGCGAGCTTCCTTCCTGCTCGACCGGCGCGGCACGAAGATCGCCTCCCCGGCGGTGACGATCGTGGACGACCCGTTGATTCCCTCGGCGCTCGGCTCGCGGCCGTTCGACGGCGAGGGGCTGGCAACGCGCCGGAGCGTCCTGATCGGCGAGGGCGTCCTCGAATCCTATCTGCTCGATACGTACAGCGCTCGCAAGCTCGGGCTCGAGTCGACGCACCACGCCGGCCGCGACGGCAGCGGCGTTTCGGTCTCGACCAGTAACCTCATGCTGCTGCCGGGCAAGGCGACGCCGCGCGAGCTGATCGGCTCGGTGAAGAACGGGTTCTACGTCACCGAGCTCATCGGCTTCGGCGTGAACGGCGTGACCGGCGACTACTCCCGCGGCGCCGTGGGCCTCTGGATCGAGAACGGCGAGCTCGCCTATCCGGTCGAGGAAGTGACGGTGGCCGGAAACCTCCTGGAGATGATGGCGGCGATCGACGGCGTCGGCGACGACCTGGTCCTGCGCGACCGCACCGTGTCGCCCACCCTCCGGATCAGCCGAATGGTGGTGGCGGGCACCTGAGCGGCGCGACATGATCATCGACAGCCACTGTCATCTGCACGATCCCGCCTTCGCGGATCTGCGGGAGACGCTCCGGCGGTCGCTGACCCATGATGTCTGGGGTACCGTCGCCGTCGGCTGCGACGTCGAGACCAATACACAGACGCTTGCTGCGGCGGCCGCCGCGCCGAAGGCGGTCTGGGCGTGCCTCGGCTTCCACCCCGATCGAACGCGGCTGACCGACGAGGATCTCGACCGCGTCGAGGAGCAGATCGCCGCGAACCATTCCCACATCGTGGGAATCGGCGAGATCGGCCTGCCCTGGTATTCGCTCGAGGGCCTGCCGGACCCTGCGGCGGTCATGGCGCGCGGCCGCAAACGGCTCGGCCGGCTCCTCGAGCTCGCCTCGCGCTGGGACCTGCCGGTCGCCTTGCACGCGCCGCACGGCGCCGCTGCCGCCGCGCTCGAGGCACTCAAGCGCCACCGCATCGAGCGGGCCGTCTTTCACTGGCACAAGGCGCCCGCCGAGGTCACCCACGCGATCGTGGACGCGGGCTACTACGTCTCGGTCACCGCCGATGTCGTTTCCCGGGAGCGCGACCGCGAGATGGTCATGGGCGTGCCGATCGACGCGCTGCTGGTGGAGAGCGACGGTCCGTGGAAGTACGGCGGCGAGTTCGAGGGGATCGACTCCGGGCCCTGGCTCGCCAGCCGGGTGGCCGAGGAGGTCGCGAAGCTGAAGGGTCTGCCAGTCGAGGACGCGATGTTCCAGCTCTCGACGAATACCTGCCTGTTGTTCGACCTCGTCTGGGTTTGACCCAGGAACGACACACCGTCGTCCTGCCGGGCGGCGAGCTCGCCCTCGTTCTCCATCTTCCTGACGCATCTCCGCCCGTTCCCTGCGTCGTCGCGCTCCACGGCCTCAGCGCCGGCAAGGACAGCGACAAGTACCTCATGCTCGGTGACGAGTCGACGCGCGCGGGGTTGGCGTGCGCGCGGTTCGACTTCCGTGGCTGCGGTGAGTCGTCGGGCCGCGAGGACGAGACGACCATCGGCACGCGTCTGGAAGACGCGCGCGCCGTGCTGGCTCTTCTCGAGCGGCATCCGCGACTCGACCGCCGCTTCGGTCTCCTGGGCTCGAGCCTCGGCGGCTTCGTGGCGCTCCATCTGGCGTCGGAGCGGGCGGGACTTCCGGTCGCGACATGGAACGCGCCCGCGAACCTGGAGGATCTGGGCGACGAAGCACACCACTCGGACGGCATCGGGGTCCCGTTCCTGCTGGAGCTCTCGTCCCACCGCTACGCGGTGTCGCCCGTCGGTGTCGCCCGCCATCTAACCATTCACGCCGAGGCCGACGAGGTCGTGCCCGTGGAGCACGGCACGATCCTGCACGCGCGAGCGGCCGACCCGTGCGACCTCGTGATCATTCCAGGCGCCGACCATCGCCTGACCGATCCGGGCCACCGCCGCGACGCAGTCGCCCGAAGCCTCGAGTGGCTCTCGCGCTACCTCCGCTGACGCCGCGCGTCCGCGAGGAACGCGAGCACCCGGGGCCACGAATCCGCGTTCGCACGCGCGGTCAGCGCGGGCTGGCCGCCGAGCGAGTAGAGCCGCCCGGTGAGCGGATGCACGTAGCTCGTCACGGTCGTCGGCATGTAGGGAAACGAGAGGGCGTGGCCGGCGCCGTCGTAGCTCAGGTGGGCGAACGGGTAGGGATGTCGGTTGCCCTGGAGCCGGTGATAAGCGATCTGGGCCAGCTGGTAGGACGGCCACTGGTCGTCGGCCTTCCCCGAGATCAACAGCACGGGTCCCTTCGTCTGCTCGACGGGAATGGAGGATCGCTCGACGGCATCGCGGTCGCGGAGCATCGATTCGTAGAGCGGTCGCTCGACGATCGGCGTGCGCTTGGGATCGATCGAGGACCAGTCGACGCTCCGGTTGCGCTGTCCCAGGTGCGCGAGCGGACGGCCGCGACGGGTCCACGCGCTCTCGCCGGGCGCCGCCGAGCCGACGGGACCGAACACCACGCCGCTCGGCGCGTACGCGACGACGGCGCCGATCGCCGGAAGGCTCGCGCCCAGCAGCAGCGCCAGCTCGCCCCCGCGTGAGATGCCGATCGCCGCGACGAAGTCGTCGGGCGGCCGAGCCGTGTCGAGGAGCCAGGCCACGGCCTTCTCGAAGTACTCGAGGGGGATGTTGACGAGGGTCCGCGGTAGTCCCGGCATGCCGAAATAGCCGAGCGCCAGCGCCGCGTAGCCGCGCGAGGCGAGCAGCGCGGCCAGCGAGAGCCAGACGCCGCCGCTCTCGCCCGACAGCACGATGACCGCCGGATGCGGGCCCGGCGACGACGGAGTGAAGAGCGTGCCCACCAGCCCGTCGTTCTCCACGTCGCGGCTCGTGACGCCGCTCGATACGAGGCGCCGCTCGAGCCTGGCCTCGGCCCTCGCTCCGTCGGGACCGCCGGCCGCGAGCGTCAGCGGAAAGTCGCCGTCGAGCGGAATTGCCGGGGCGGCCTCGTCCTGGCGCTCCATCGACCAGAAGAGCCCCATCGCGGAGACTCCCCAATACGATCCGTTCAGGGCGGGTGCAGTCGCCAGGGCTACCTCGCCGGCAGCATCCGCTTCGAAGACCGCCCAGGAACGCCATGGCGCTCCCCCCCAGCCGCCGAGGGTTGCCATCATCTCCACTCGTCCGCCCGGCGGAAAGCCGCGAAGGTGGACGGTCCACGGGCTATCGACGAGGTCATCGGGCCGGTCCACGACGATTTCGGGCTTTGCGGGGCGCGCGCGACTCGCGCCGGAGCAGCCGGCGCTCGCCACGGCGCAGGCGAGGGCTGATCGCCCCAGGAACTCTCGCCGATTCACGTCCTCAGGACGAGGACGAAGATCACCGCGGCGAGCAGCAGACGGTAGACGACGAACGGCTGGAGTGAGCGTGTCTTGAGGTAACTCACCAGGAACCACACCGCGAACCAGCCGCTCACGAAGGCGGCGAGCAGCGCAGCCATCAGCGGTCCAAGCTCGCCGGCGGGCAAGCCTGTCTTTGCGAGACGGAGCGCGTTGTGCGCGCCGGCGCCCGCCGTGATCGGAATGCCGAGCAGAAAGGAGTAGCGGGCCGCCGTCGCGCGGTCGAGGCCGCCCAGCAGCCCGGTGGTGATCGTGATCCCGGAGCGCGAGGTGCCGGGAATGAGCGCGAGCGCCTGCGCGAAGCCGACCGCCAGCCCCTGGCCCCAGGAGACGCGCTCGACCGGATCGCCGGGCGCGGTCGGCGCGGGGACGGCGCGGCGATCCGCGATCCACATGACGATCGCCCATCCGGCGGTGGCGATCGCGATGATGATCGGCCAGCGCAGCTGACTCTCGATGATCTTCCCAAACAGAAGGCCGGCCAGTGCGCCGGGGATCGTCGCGACCGCGAGCATCACGGCCAACCGGCGCGGGACGGAGCCGGACGCCATGCCCAGGAGCTCGCTACGGAAGTACGCCACGAGCGCCCCGAGCGTGCCCAGGTGCATGACCGCGTCGAAGGCGAGGCCCTGATCGGGCCAGCCGAAGACGTGGGGCACCAGGATGAGATGGCCCGAGGACGACACGGGCAGGAATTCGGTCAGGCCCTGGACGATGCCGAGGACCACGCCTTGCGTGTATGTCACCCGACGATGTCTTCGCCGCCGTCGACGCCGATCACGTTGCCCGTGATCCAGTACGTGTCCGGATGGGAGAGAACCACGATCGCGCGCGCCACGTCCTCGGTGGTGGTCATCCGTCCGCTCGGGTTGCGGCGGCGGGCCTCGGCGATGATCTGGTCGTGGCGCGGGATCTTCTGCAGGGCCGGGGTGTCGGTCACGCCCGCCCGGATCGCGTTCGCCGTGATGCCCTGCGGGCCGAGCTCGGCCGCCAGCTGTCGGATGTGCGACTCGAGCGCCGCCTTCGCTGCCGACACCGGACCGTAGAAGGGCAGCACCCGCGTGCCCCCGGAGGAGGTCATTGCGTAAATCCGGCCACCGCGGGTCATGAGCCCCCGCCCGACGACCTCCTGGGTCCAGTAGACGAGACTGTGCGCCATGACGTCGAGCGTCATATCCATCTGCGACTGGTTGACCGCTTCCTTCATGGGATCGGCGACGTAGAGCTTGAGGGTCCCGAAAGCGAGCGAGTGGAGGAGCACGCGGACAGTTCCCGCCTCGCCGCGCTCCTCGAGCACGCGCTCCATCTGGCCGACGACCTCGGCGCGCTTCTCGGGATCGGCGGCGTTGACGTTGAAGAATACGACCTCGCGGCCGAGAGCCTTGATCTCGCTCACGATCCGTTCGACATTGCCCAGCGTGGCCTTGCGATCGAGATGGACGCCGAAGATGTTGAGGCCGGCGCGCGCCAGCGCGAGGCTAGTGGCCTCCCCGAACCCCGACGACGCGCCGAGCGCGAGGGCCCAGCCCTTCAGTTGGATCATCGCGTCTCCTCCCGTGACCGAAGGCATTCTATCGTAGAATCGCCTGGAGCCATGCCGAAGACCGCCGGAATCATCCTCGTCGGCAACGAAATCCTCTCCGGCAAGACCGTCGACGCCAACGCCGCCTACCTCTGCCGTGAGCTGCGCGTCCTCGGCGTCGACGTGCGCCGAATCACGGTCATCCCCGACGAGATCGAGCTGATCGCCCGCGAGGTCGCTGCGTTCAGCCGCGACCACGACGTGGTCTTCACCTCGGGGGGTGTCGGACCGACCCACGACGACGTCACGATCGAGGGCGTCGCGCGCGGGATGGGCGTCAAGCTCGTGCGCCACCCGATGCTCGTGTCGATCCTGGAGCGACACTTTCGCGACCGACTGACCGAGGCGCATCTCAAGATGGCCGAGATGCCGGAGGGCGCCGACCTGGTCGGGGGCGAGACCGTGCGCTTCCCGACCATCCTCATGCGGAACGTCTACGTCCTGCCGGGTGTGCCCGAGATCTTCCGCCAGAAGTTCGAGGTGATTCGCGAGCGATTCCGCGACGAGCCGATCCACCTCACCAACGTCTTCGTCTCGATCGGCGAAGGAGTGCTCGCGGACTATCTGAACGGGCTCCTGGTGGACTTTCCGAAGCTGCTCCTCGGCTCGTACCCCGAGCTCTCCAATCCCGAGTACAAGGTCAAGGTGACTCTGGAGTCGCGGGATCGCGGCTACCTCGAGGGAGCGCTGGCAGAGTTCCTCCGGCGTCTGCCGGCCGGCGCGCTCGTGAGGGTCGCCTAGCTCGAGCGGTGCGCGGCGTCCCTCTCGGCGTCGCTCTCGTCGCGGTCGGCCTCTACTTCGTCGGGCTGAGTGCCGCCCCGTTCCTGGATCCGCCGGAGGGCTTTCACGCCGAGGTCGCGCGCGAGATGGCGCTCGACCGCGAGCGGATCGCGCCGCGCATCGACGGCGTGCCGTACTTCGAGACGCCGCCCTTGCTCTACTGGCTCCTCTCCGCGTCCTTCGGCACCGCCGGCGTCACGCCGCTGGCGGCCCGGCTCTGGTCGGCGCTCGGCGCGGTCGGCTGCGCGGCGCTCACGGCCCGCCTCGGCGTCATGCTCGGCGGTCCGCGCCTGGGGCTGCTCGCCGGGCTCATCGTCGCTGCGAACCTCGGAATGTTCGTCCACGGCCGCATGGTCTCGCCGGAGGTCCTGTCCACGTTCTGCGTGACGCTCGCCTGGACCGGCTTCGCGCTCGCCTATCTGGGCGACCGCCGCGGGCTCGCCATCTTCTACATCGGGCTCGGGCTCGTGGCGCTCGCCAAGGGGCTCCTGGCTGCCCTCGGCCCGTTGCTGGTCGTCGTGGTCTTCTTCTGGCTCACGCGCGAGCGTCCGCTGAGCCCGTGGGCGCCGTGGTGGGGGGTGCTCCTCGCTGCCGTCGTCGCGCTGCCGTGGTACATGGCGATGGAGGCGAAGAGCCCCGGCTTCCTGGGCTACACGCTCTTCGACGGCAATCTCTACGGCCTCACTCGCCCGCGCACGCTGCCGGAAGAGAACGTGCCCTTGGGCTCGCTCGAATTCCTGGTGGTGACGGTCTTGGCGCTGCTGCCCTGGTCGCTCGCGCTGCCGTGGGCCTTCGCGCGGGCGTTCCAGCGTCGATGGGAGAGCGCCGCGGATCGGCTCTGGCTCGTGCTCGGGCTCTGGTCGGCGGCCGTTCTCGCGCTTTTCGTGCTCGTGCCCAACCGGCTACCGCACTCGGCGCTACCGGCGTTTCCCGCCCTCGCCCTGCTGGTGGCCCGCGTGTGGGACGAGCGAGTCGAGGGCGCGCCGGGAGCGCCGTCGGCGCGGGCGCTTCTGGTGCCGGTGCTCGCGCTCTTTGCGCTGGTCGCCGGCGTGTTCGTCGCGGCCGCGGGTGGCTTTCTGCCGCTTCCGGCGGACGCGCTGTCGAGCCTCGACATCGCCACGCGGAACCTGACGGCGCGGGGCCAGCGGGCCCCCGGCGTGCCGTTCGAGGCATGGACGCCGCTGTTCTATTCCGGCGCGGCCGTCTTCGTGCTCGGCGCCGCCGCGCTCGCGGTCGCGGCCTGGCGGCGCGCCGTGGCGGTGGGCGTGGGGGTGACCCTGGCCGTCACAATCGCCTTTCTGCCGGCGGTGGCGGCCGATGGCATGACCCAGTTCGCGCGAAGCCGCTCCATCCGGCCCCTCACAGCGGCGCTCCTCCAGCGGCTCAGCCCGGGGGACCTCGTCGTGCACGAGGGCGCCATCGCGGCCAGCGCCTCGATCCTCCTGGTCGTGCCTCGTCCCGTCCGCGTCGTCAACGGCCTCTATTCGAATCTGGCGCGCGGCGCGCTGCCCGACACGCGCGACACCTTCTGGGATTCGCCGCGATTCGAGCAGGCCTGGTCCTCGCCCGGGCGCCACTTCCTCATCTCGGCGGTGGACCCGGCGCGCAGCGTGGTGCGGGCCCTGCCCCCGACGGGGGTCCATCTGATCGCCGAGGCCGGGGGACGGCGCCTCTATTCGAATCTTGCTGATCAAGGGGCGGCGGTCCGATGATGGCCTCGTGAGCGACGCGCGGACCTTGCCCAAGGTTGTGGTCGTCATGCCCGCCTACAACGCGGGGCGGACGCTGCGCCTGACCTACGAGGAGCTGCCAAAGGACACGGTGAACCTCGTGATCCTGGTCGACGACGGCTCCACCGACACGACGCTCGACGTCGCGCGCCAGCTGGGTCTCGAGATCTTCGTCCACAACCGCAACTACGGGTACGGCGCCAACCAGAAGACGTGCTATGCGGAGGCCCTGCGGGCGGGGGCCGACATCGTGGTCATGGTGCACCCGGATTACCAGTACGACCCGCGCCTGGTCCCCCGGATCATCGAGCCGATCGTCGAGGGCGAGGCCGATGTGGTGCTCGGCTCACGCCTCAAGAGCGGCTCGGCGATCGCACAGGGGATGCCCTGGTGGAAATACGTCGCCAACCGCTTCCTGACCGGGCTGGAGAACCGCGTGTTCGGGCTGTCGCTGTCCGAGTACCACACCGGCTATCGCGCGTTCCGGCGCGAGGTGCTCGAGACCGTCAACTTCGTGGCCAACTCGGACGGCTTCGTCTTCGATCAGGAGATCATCGCGCAGGTCGTCGCCGCGCACTTCAAGATCGCCGAGATCGCGGTGCCCACGCGGTACTTCCCGGAGGCGTCGTCGGCCGGCTTCCTCGCCTCGGTCGTCTACGGCCTGCGCATCCTCGCCGTCCTCTTCTGGTTCACGCTGAACCGGCGCGGCGTGCGCCGCTCCCGCCGCTTCGACAGCCTCCGAGCCCGGTACACCCGCCTGCGCTGAGCGCGCGCCCGCTTCAATTCGTCTCGGCCCTCGCGTCGTCCGGCGTGCGCGTCAGGATGTGCGAGGCGTGATGGTGGATCATGCGCCACCCCTGGGGCCCGCGCTCGAACAGGTTGGTGGCCAACACCGAGGTGACGGCGAGGCGGCCCCGGACCTCCGAGAAGATGTTCTCGGTGCACGTCACCCACCCGAGGTCGCCGCCAGCGGCGGCGCGCACGTCCGCGAGCGTGAAGCGCATCTCGGCGGTGTTCTCGAAGATCGCCTCCCACGACGCCCGTACCGCCTCCCAGCCGACCAGGAGCGGCCAGCCCGGATGCACGCACTGCACGTGCTCGCCATGCGCCCACACCTGGTCCATCCGGGCGAGGTCGAGTGTCTCGAATGCCTGGTAGAAGCGGGCGTTGGCCTGCTCGACCTCGGCGAGGTCGCTCATCGCGGGCTGGTCGTCGCCGCCGGCAGGCGCACGACGAGCGTCTCGCCCTCGAGGGCGAGCGGCAGCGGTGTCAGCCGGTCGCCGACGCACGGGCCGGCCGTGCACCGGCCGCTGATCGGCTCGAAGACGGCGCCGTGCGTCGAGCAGATCAGCGCCCGGCCGTCCTCGCTGAAGAACTCGTTGGGCCAGAGGTCGAGCGGCGTGCCGACGTGCGGGCAACAGTTGACGTACGCGCAGAAGTGACCGTCGTGGTTCACGACGAAGCCGCTCACAGCGCGCCCGGCGCGCTCGAGACGGAAGGTCGCGCTGTGGCCGGGCGGCACCAGCGCGGCGGCGCAGCGCCACTCGTCCAGGCCCGCCATGACCCGGATGGTATCATCCATGGGTATGCTCGCGATCGACGCGCGCGACGTCGAGAAGACCTTTCGCTCCGGATGGCTGCGGCGACGCGAGACCCGCGCGCTCCGCGGCGTCTCGCTCACAGTGGAGCGCGGCGCCATCGTCGGCGTGCTCGGCCCCAACGGCGCCGGCAAGACGACGCTCTTGTCGATCCTCGCCACGCTTCTCGTGCCCGACCGCGGCACGATCACGGTGCTGGGCCACGACGTCGTGCGCGAGGCGGGCCTGCTGCGGCGACGTCTGAACATGGCGAGCGGCCGGCCGTCCTTTCTCTGGAGCCTGCGCGTCGGCGAGATCGTCGCGTTCTACGGGCGGCTCTACGGCCTGAGCGGCCGTGCGCTCCGCGCCCGGGTCGACGAGCTCATCGAGCTCACCGAGCTCGGACCGTACCGCCGCGTTCCGTACAGCGACCTGTCGACCGGATTGAAACAGCGGGTGGCCCTCGCCAAATCGCTCGTGAACCAGCCTGAGCTCCTCTTCCTCGACGAGCCCACGCTCGGCCTCGACCCTGACGTCGCGGCGCGGGTGCGTGCCCACATCGCCCGCCTCCGGCGCGAGCAGGGGATGACCATCGTGCTGACGACGCACTACATGCGCGAGGCCGATGAGCTCTGCGACGAGATCGCCTTCATCAAGGGCGGACAGATCCTGGCGCGCGGCACGCCCGGCGAGCTCAAGCGCCAGATTCGACTGGGCGAGGTCGTCGCGCTCAAGCTCGACCCGCCGCGGGTGCCGTGGCTCGCCGAGACGCCCGGCGTGCTCCGCTGCGTCGAGGTCGACGGCTGGGTCGAGTGCACGGTGGACGAGGCCGAGAAGCGGCTTCCGGAGATCTTGCGCCTGCTGCACGCCGACGGGGTCGTGATCCGCAACGTCCAGGTGCGCGAGCCCGAGCTCGAGGAGGTGTTCGTTGAGCTGGCGCGGTGAGCTCCTGGCCGTCTGGGCGGTGACCCTGCGCAACGCGCTCATGGGCGCCCGCAACGTGTTCTTCTTCTTCGAGCTGCTCTTCTGGCCGATCGTCGGGGTTCTCTCCATCGGCCTGATGTCGCGGTTTCTCGAGCTGACGGAGGCCCAGGCCTCGTTCGTCCTGATCGGCACCATCGCGCTGTCGATCGTCAACGTCTGCCAGCTCGAGGTCGCTTACGCGGTGCTGCTCGACGTGTGGTCGAAGTCGCTGAAGCACCAGTTCCTGGCGCCGATCGGCATTCGCCACCTGACACTCGGATCGTGGGTCATCGGGATGGTCCGCAGCCTCCTTGTGTTCGTGCTGCTGGCGATACTCGGGCGCTGGGCCTTCGGCTTTCACGTGCTTCAGCCGGGCTGGGTCGCGCTCCTGACGTTCCTGCTGGGCTGCTTCCTCACCGCCTGGGTGGTCGGCGTCGCGGTGTGCGCCCTCATCACGCTCTTCGGCAACCGCGCCGAAGCGTTCGCGTGGGCGAGCGTGAACATGGTCCTGGTGCTGGCGGGCATCTACTATCCCATCTCCGTCCTCCCGGATGCCATCGCGGCGATCGCGAAGGCGATCCCGCTCACGTACTTCCTCGACGCGTACCGGTCGCACTACGGCTTCGAGTCGGAGTTCGCGGCGCCGATCGTGACCGGCCTCGCGCTCTCGGCCCTCTACGCCGCGCTCGCCCACTGGGCGTTCCTGGCGGCGATCCAGCGGGCGCGCCGGACGGGCCTTCTCCTCAAGATGTCGGAGTAACGCTGCTGGATCCCGCCCTCTCGGCGATCGCTCTCGGCTTCGTTCTCGGTCTGCAGCACGCGACCGACCCGGACCACCTCGTGGCGGTGGCGACGATCCTGACGCGCGAGCGCCGCTTCGTCGACGGCGCGATGATCGGTGTGCTCTGGGGCGCCGGTCACATGACGACCCTGACGATCGTCGGCGCGCTCATCATCGGGTTGAAGCTCACCATCACACCCGCGGTCGGCAGCGGCCTCGAGCTGGTGGTGGCCGCCATGCTGATCCTGCTGGGCGCGCTGCGGTTGCGCGACGCAGTGCGGAGCATCTCGTCGGTGCCGGCCGGCCACCTGGTCGCCGACCACGAGCACGGCGGCGACGCCGGAGTCGTCCACAGCCATCCCCACATGCACGGCGCCGAGCATGCGCACGAGCATGCCCATGTCCACCCGTCGAAGTTCCTCTCGGCCCTAGGATGGCGCAGCGGCTGGCCGGCCGGCCGCGCCGCCGTCGTCGGCGCCGTGCACGGCCTGGCCGGCAGCGCCGCGGTCTCGCTGCTGTTGCTGGCGACGCTGCGCTCTACGGCGAGCGCGGTCGCGTATCTCCTGATCTTCGGCGTGGGGACGATCATCGGCATGACTGTGCTGACCGCGGTCATGGCCTATCCGGTGTCGCTCGCGCTCCGATTCCGCCGCGCCCGCCAGGCGCTCGCGTTCTGCGCGGGCATCGGCTCGATCGTCTTCGGCATCGTGTACGGCTACGCCGTGCTGTAGGTCTGAATCTCGCGCGGGCCCGTCTGCGTCCAAAACGCGATGGACAAGTTCCATGCGGGCGAGCGCGCCGTCCAATCGCGGGCCGGAGTCGCGGACGAGGCGGGCCATCTCGGTCGGGGTATCTCGAGCGCGATCCCCGACGCGGCCCGGCCATTCCTGGCATCGCAGCGCATCGCCATCCTCGCCGGCGTCGACCCCTCGGGGCGCGTATGGGCCTCGCTCGTCACCGGCCCGCCCGGTGTCATCGGGGCCCCGAGCCCCAGGACGCTGCGCCTCGCCGCGGGGCTCCCGGACGCCGATCCCCTGAGCGAGGGGCTTACCCGCGGTCGGCCGCTCGGCGTCCTCGTCATCGATCCGGAGCGCCGGCGCCGGCTGCGCGTCAACGGCCGGGTCGTGAGAGCGGACCGTCACGCGATCGAGATGCAAACCCACGAGGTCTTCGGCAACTGTCCGAAGTACATCCAGGCCCGCGCGCCTGAGCCGGGCGCCGAGCACGAGAGAGCCGACGTCGCCGTACGCAGCCACGTGCTCACCGAATCTCAGCGGCTCGCGATCGAGCGAGCCGACACGCTCTTCATCGCGAGCGTTCACGCCGACACCGGCGCCGACGCGTCGCACCGCGGGGGCCAGCCGGGCTTCGTGCGAGTGCTGGACGAGCGACGGCTGCTGATTCCCGACTATGCCGGGAACAATATGTTCCAGACGCTCGGCAACATCGCGGCGGACCCGCGCGTGGGGCTGCTCTTCGTCGACTTCGGCACGGGAACGACGCTTCAGCTGACCGGTCGGGCGCGGATTCTCTGGGAGCCGGAGGCGCTGGCTCTCCTCAAGGGGGCCGAGCGGGCCATCGCGATCGAGGTCGACGAGATCGTCGAGATCGAGGGGCGGGGACCGCTCGGCTGGCGCTTCGTCGAGTACTCGCCCTTCAATCCGCGCTGAGCCGCGGGCGCCTCGGGATCGTTGCCAGCTACGGGCTCTCGGGGGCGGTCGAGTCGTCCGAGGCCGAGGTGCCCGGCTTGACGCGACATTCGATGGCGACCATCAAGGAGCTGCCCGACGGATCGGCCATCGAGGCCGTGACCGCAGGGTCGCACGAGGGCTGAAGGCCGAAGCGCGCCCGCAGACCGTCGGCCGACATCTGCTGGACCTCGAAGAAGTCCACCAGGCTCATGGAAAGCGTCAGGGCGAGCAGAGCACCTGTCAGGCTAGCCGGCCGGCGAAAACACACTTCTCATTCTCCTTCGGGCGCATACGGTCGCAGGCAGGGTACGTCGGGGCGGCTGAATATAGCCTGAATTTCACATTGAATTTGCTTCAGGTTTCGCCTTCGGTTCCGAGGATTCCCGCGAGGATGATCCTGAAGAAGAATTCAGCGTGGCTTCCTGAATTCTTCACGTGCGACTTGCTAGGTTTGCGGGCGGCGCAAGATCGGAGAGGAGCCCGTGCCGGCGAGACGACATGCGGAACTACCCCGATGGATCGGTGGGCTCGTGCTCCTCCTCCTCTGGGCGCACGACGCCGAGGCCCACACCAAGGGGCTCACGCTCAGCCGGTTTGGGTTGATCGACGTCTCCCTGCAGGGCAACGTCGACTACACGATCTTCAGCGACCCCAACAAGGTCGACTTCGACAAAATCGGAGATCGGAGCAAGCAGGGATTCAACCTGACGAGCTTCGATCTCTCGCTGACCGGCGAGACGCCCGAGTTTCCGATGAAGTTCGCGATGTTCCTCACGTTCGAGCAGGACAGCGCGAGCATCGAAGAAGCTTTCGTATTTTTCCACAAGCTCGGCGAGTTCACGCCGGTGCTCTCGGACTTCCAGGCGACGGTCGGTCAGTTCCGGGCCAAGTTCGGGCAGTTCAACCAGATCCACGACCACGAATGGTTCCTGGAGGATCCGCCGCTGATCAACACGAAGTTTCTCGGGGTCGACGGGGTTCATCTGCTGGGCGCCGAGGTGACATATCAGGTGCCCATCCCTCAGTTCCTCCAGCTCGCGCTGTCGGTCCAAAGCAAGGGCACTGAGGACGGGTTCCCGGCTGCGACCAGCAGCACGCCGCCGACCTTCGCGCTGCAAAAGACGCAAGACATCGTGGGATTCGCGCGAGCCGAGACATTTTTCGACCTGACGGACAACAGTGATCTCTCGCTGGGCGTCTCCGGCGCCATGGGCAAGAACAAGCCCAACAGCAACGACCTCACCTACCTGATCGGCGGGGACGTCATGCTGCGTTGGAAGTCGGGGGCCCAGAGCTGGCCCTACATCCGGTGGCTGACGGAAGGCATCTGGGCCATCCGCGACAACCCGATCGTCGTCGCGGGTGCCCGAAAGGGACAGCAGGTCGACAGCGACGTGGTCGGCGGGTTCTTCTCGGAGATCGGCTATCGGTTCGCGCGACACTGGCAGCTGACCGGCCGGGTCGACTACGTCGGCATCCCGAAGGGAAACGAGGACGAGCATCTTCGCCTCACCGGGGGCCTGCGGTTCCTGATCACGTCGGTGGCGAAGCTCGGGATTCAATACGACTACAGTTTTCCCTCGGGGCGTGATCCAGGCTACAGTGCCGTCATCTTCCAGCTCAACGTCGGGCTGGGGACCGTGACGCCGGGTGTCGGAAAGTTCCTGGATCCGATGTAGGACCGTGGGAGGCGGGCGGAGGATTTCGCATGCGGACACGCATCGAGACAACTCTCAAGATCGGACTGACGATCGTGTGCCTCTGCGCGGGTGTCGCAGCGGCGCACGACGAGTCGCCGCCTCTTCCCGAGGCGCGGAAGAGTCGGGCAGCGCTGAACGTCGTCGCCACGCTCGAGCACTACGGCGCGATCGGGAAGGTGGTCGGCGGCGACAGAGTCAAGATGAGCGTGATCGTCAAGGGCTCCCAGAACCCGCACACGATCGCCGTGAAGCCCAGCTATTCGGTGCTGTTCAACAAGGCCGATCTCCTGATCGCGAACGGCCAGCTGATCGAGCTGGGCTGGCTGGACGTCGCGCTCATCAACGCACGAAACGCGAACATCATGGAAGGGCACCCGGGCTTCGTGAACTGCTCGATCGGGGTTGACATCATCCCGTACACGTCGGAGGAGATCGAAGGCACGCCGTTCTTCATCCTGAACCTTGGCGTCGGCGGGACGATGCGGCTCGGCAACCATCACTACTGGCTCGACCCGGGCAACACCACGATCATCGCGCGCAACATCACGGACAAGCTGGCGGAGGTCGACCTGCCCAACGCCGCGTATTATCGGAGCAACTACGAGCGCTTCACCGCGCACTTCGGCGAACATCTCAAGGAATGGGACAAGCTCATGGAACCGTTTCGCGGGATGCAGATCGTCAGCTATCACCGGAGCTGGAACTATCTGCTCCGCCGTCACGGCCTGAAGGTTTTCGACTACATCGAGCCGAAGGAGACCCTGCCGCCCAGCGCGGCCTACATGGCTTCGCTGGTCGATCGCATGAAGCGGAGCGGCGTCAAGGTGATCCTGGCCGAGACCTACCAGAGTCGCTCGATCATTGACGAGATCGCCCGACAGACCGGAGCCAAGGCGCTGATCCTGCCGAGCTCCGTGAGCGAAGACCTGGGCATCAAGACGGTTACCGACTTCTTCGACAAGATCTATGGAGAGCTCGTTCCGGCGCTCCAGGCCGCGAGGCCCACGTAGGATGACCCGGCGAGCGACCGCTTTCCTGCTCCTGTCTGGGCTGCTTGCCTTCGCGCCGGCGCCTGCGGAGGCGAAGCTCCATATCGTGGCGACCACCGAGACCCATGCGGCTCTCGCGCGTATCGTGGGCGGTGAGCACGTCTCCGTGACGTTTCTGGTCAAGGGCTCGCAGGACCCCCATGGAATCCTCCCGAAGCGGAGCTTCTCGGTGCTCCTCAACCGTGCCGATCTGCTGATCGTGAACGGGCAGGGGCTCGAGTCGGCGTGGCTTCCGACCGTGCTCGCCGAATCGACGAACAGCCGGATTCGCGAGGGCAAGCCGGGCTACCTGGACGCCTCGACAGGGGCGACGCTGATTCCGTACGATCCCGCCGACGTCAGGGCGTCGGTTTTGCTGCGCGCCCTGTTCGCCTTGGAGGCCGCGGTCGTATCGAAGCAAACCCAGATCCCGGCGACGAGCAACCACCACTACTCGCTCGACCCGTCGAACGGGCTGCCGGCGGCCCAGGCCATGCTCGACAAGCTCGTGCTTCTCGATCCGACACACGCGGACGCCTTCCGAGCGAACTTCGAGCGGTTCGCGTCGAAGCTGACCGAGAAGCTGGCTGAATGGGACGCGCGGATGAAACCGTTCGAGGGCATGGCGATCGTCAGCGCCCATCGCAGCTGGACGTATCTGGCCCGGCGGCATGGGTTGCAGATCGTCGGGTACGTCGAGCCTCCCGAGCCCCTAATGCTCTCGGTAACCAACGTCGACAACCCGCCCGATCGCGATGAGAGGGCGGAGCTCGTCGCGAGGATGTCCCAGCGCGGCGTCAAGCTGATCGTCGCCGAGACGTATCAGAACCAGGCCATGCTCCGTGAAATCGCCCGGAAGGCGGACGCGTCGCTGCTGACGCTGCCGTGGTCGGTGAGCCAGGCCGAGGGCATCGACGATTACTTCGCGCTGTTCGATCGCATCTACGAGAGCTTGACCGGAGCATTGCGGACCACCAGGATTCCGGGCTGATGCCCGCACTTCTGGAGATTCGCGATCTTGCGATCGGGTATGTGGGCCGACCGCTCCTGTCCGGCATCAACCTGTCGATCGCGCAAGGTGACTGGTGGGGTGTCGTCGGCCCCAACGGCGCCGGCAAGACCACGCTCATGAAGACGCTCCTCGGCATCATCCCCGCACACGCCGGGACGATCGAGCAGAGGCCGGGGCTCACCTTCGGCTATGTCCCGCAGCGCGGCGTGATCGACGACATCTTCCCCCTCTCCGCGCTGGACGTCGTCGTGATGGGACGCTATCCGCGCATCGGGCCCGGTCGGCGAGTGTCACGGGCCGATCGAGCGCTCGCCCTTTCCTACATGGAGCGGGTCGGGATCGCCAATCTCGCGCGCAAGCCGTTTCGGTCGCTGTCGGGCGGGCAGAAGCAGCGCACGTTGATCGCGCGTGGTCTCGTGCCCGAGCCCGACGTGCTCGTGCTCGATGAGCCCACCGACGGGATGGACCTCGCCGGCGAGACCGGCATCATGGAGCTGATCTCGGATCTGGTGCGCGGCTCCGGGCGAACGCTCTTAATGATCAGTCATTCGTTGAACCTGGTCGCGAACTACGCGAAGCAGCTGATGCTCATTCACGGCCACGAGGGCGTGTTCAAGACCGGGACGACAGACGAGCTGCTGAACGGCAAGACGCTCGAGGAGCTGTACCACGTGAGCGTCGACGTGCACTCGGTCGACGGCCGGCGCTTCCTGTTCGCGCATGGCTCGAGGGAGCCCGACAGCTAGGAGGCGCCGTGGAAGACCTCGTGAAGTCCATTCCCGTCCTGTCCAGCCTCCTGCTGGTCGAACGAAACGGCATGACGTTTCTCGACGCCCTGCCCATACTCCGGAATGGCATCCTGGCCGGTGTCCTGGTGGCGCTCGTGAGCGCGTTCCTCGGCGTCTACGTGATCCTCAAGCGCATCGTGTTCGTCAGCGCGGCGATCTCCCAGATCTCCTCGCTCGGTGTCGCCTGCGCCTTCCTGGTCGCAGCCCTCTTCGGACATCATGCGAGCGAGGTGAAGTCGCAGTTCCTCAGCGGTCCGGGCGCGACGTCGGTCGTATTCGCCTGTCTGGCGGCGATCATCCTGGCCCGACAGGTAAGCGAGCAGCGGATCACGCGTGAGAGCATCCTCGGGATCGGCTACCTCCTGCCGGCCGGACTCACGCTGCTGATCCTCGACGCGCTGAGCGCCGAAGCCCACGCCATCGAGGACATCCTCTTTGGCAACTCGGTGTTCGTGCCCGTTGAACAGCTCCGCGTCCAGGCGGTGACGGCAGCCGCGGTGCTGCTCATCCATTTCGTCCTCTACAAAGAGTTCGTCTTCACGTCGCTCGATCCCGAAACCGCTACCGCCTCTGGTCTGCGCACGCGGCTCTTCAACCGCATCCTGCTTCTGACCATCGCGTTCACGATTGCCGTGTCCATCATGTCCATCGGGGCCCTGCCGGTCTTCGCGTTCATGGTCATCCCGGCCTCGGCGTCGCTGACCCTCACCGAGCGCCTGGGCAGGGCGTTTCTCCTGTCGGTCGTCTTCGGCGTGTCGGCCGCGCTCGTGGGGTTCTACCTGTCGTTCGTCTTCTCGCTGCCGACCGGGCCGACCATGCTGACGAC
>JBKPCO010000107.1:0-35620 GCA_046727415.1 Candidatus Methylomirabilota bacterium | reverse complement strand
CATCGAGAAGGCCGGGATCCACTCGGGCGACGCCGCGTGCGCGCTCCCGCCTTACTCCCTGTCGGAGGAGGAGATCCAGACGCTCCGTATCCAGACGCGCGCGCTCGCGCTGTCGCTCGGGGTCGTCGGGCTCATCAACGTGCAGTTCGCCATCCAGAGCGATACCGTGTACGTGCTCGAGGTGAATCCGCGCGCCTCGCGGACCGTCCCATTCGTCTCCAAGGCCATCGGGCTCCCGCTCGCCAAGATCGCCACGCGCGCCGCCCTCGGCGAGTCGCTGGAGCGCTGGCTCGCGTGGGACGCGCGCGACCTGCCGCACATCGCGGTGAAGGAATCGGTCTTCCCCTTCGTCAAGTTTCCGGGCGTCGACACCGTGCTCGGGCCTGAGATGAAGTCCACGGGCGAGGTGATGGGCCTCGACCTCGACTTCCGCAAGGCCTATCTCAAGTCGCAGATCGCCTCCGGCCTGCCGATGCCCATCTCGGGTAAGATCTTCATCTCCGTTCGCAGCCGCGACCAGCGCGCGGTAGTGCCGCTAGCCCGGCGGCTGATCGATCTCGGCTTCGAGCTGGTCGCGACCCCGGGGACGGCCCGCGTGCTCGGGCGCTACGGCATGACAGTGGAGACGACCCACAAGGTCGCCGAGGGCTATCGCCCGAACGTGATCGACCTCATGCGCCGGCGCGAGATCGCGCTCGTCATCAACACGCCGGCCGACGGTCGGGCCCGGAGGGACTCGGCCATCATCCGCCGGACGGCGGTTGCGCAGAACATCCCGCACTACACGACGCTCGACGGCGCGCAGGCCGCCATCGGCGCGATCGAGGCCCTGCTGAAGGGCGAGCTCCGCGTCCAGAGCCTGCAGGAGTATCACGCTGGTCTCGCCTAGCGCCGCCGAGCGTTTGCTGGTGTCGCTCGACGTCCCGAGCCTGGACGAGGCGGAGTCGCTGCTGGCGCGCCTCGAGGGGCTCGTCACCGGATGCAAGATCGGCTCGCAGCTCTTCACGGCGGCCGGACCGGCGGCGATCGAGAGGGCCAGGAAGCGCGGATTCCGCGTCTTCCTCGATCTGAAATACCACGACATTCCGAACACGGTCGGCGCCGCCGTCCGCGAGGCGACGCGCCACGGCGTCTTCATGCTGAACCTCCACGCGAGTGGCGGCCTGGCCGTGATGCGCGCCGGGGCCGAGGCGGCGGCGAAGGGAGCGCGGGATTTTGGCATGCCGCGGCCGCTCTGTATCGGTGTGACCGTGTTGACGAGCCTCGATCGGATGACGCTTCAGCGCGAGGTGGGCGTGCCGTCGAGCGTCCAGGCCCACGTGCTACATCTGGCGGGCGTCGCCCGCGAGGCCGGCCTCGACGGCTGCGTCGCGTCGGCCCACGAGATCAGCCCGCTGCGCCTGGCGATGGGGCCCGAGTGGATCATCGTCACGCCCGGCATCCGCCCGGCGAGCGGCGAGGAGCGGCGGGACGACCAGGTGCGAATCGCCACGCCGCGGCGAGCGCTGGCCTCCGGTGCGAACTATCTGGTGGTGGGTCGACCGATCACCGGTGCGCGCGATCCGGCCGTGGCGGCGAGCGCGATCCTGGCGGAGCTTGTCGAGCCGTGACGGACCGCGAGACGCTCGATCTCTACGAGGCCACCGGCGCTCTGCTGCACGGCCACTTCCGGCTCACCTCCGGGCTCCACTCCGACGTGTATCTGCAGTCCGCGCTGGTGCTGCAGCACCCGGTACACGCCGCCGCGCTCGGCGAGGCGCTGGCGGCGCCGTTCCGGGGCGCCCAGGTCGGCAGCGTGCTAGCGCCGGCGATCGGCGGCATCGTGGTCTCCCACGAGGTGGCACGCGCGCTCGGCGCGCGGGCGCTCTTCACCGAGCGCGAGGACGGCGTCATGCGGCTCCGGCGCGGGTTCACGCTGCCGGCCGGCGAGCGATGCCTGGTGGTCGAGGACGTGATGACCACGGGCGGCTCCATCCGCGAGGTCATCGCGTGCGCCGAAGCGCTCGGCGGCACAGTGGTGGGCGTCGGCGCGCTGATCGACCGGAGCGGCGGCGCGACGCACTTCCCGGTGAAGCGCGCGGCGCTGGCCATCGTGAAAGCGACGACGTGGAAGCCCGAAGAGTGCCCGCTCTGCCGCGCCGGCAGCCCGGCGATCAAGCCCGGCAGTCGCGTCTAGCAGGCTGCTGAAGCAGCCTCCGGTTTGTAAGCTTCGTTCTAGTGGGTCGGCGCGGGCGGGTCAGGCGCTCTGGCCGTCGAGGACGCGTCCGACCAGATCGCCCAGCTCCTGCAGCGACAGGTTGGACTTCACGAAGTAACCGGACACTCCGAGGCGGTTCACCTCGGCGATGTCCTGCTCGCGCGACGAGTTCGAGAGGATGAGCACCAGCAGGCCACGGGTCGCCTCGTCGCCGCGGAGCGCCCGCAGCACCTCCAGACCCGAGAGCTTCGGCATGAGCATGTCGAGCAGCACGATGTCCGGTCGCTCGCTCCGCGCCAGCCGGAGCCCTTCCTCGCCGTCTGCGGCGGTCGTCACCGTCAGCCCGCGCTGGCGCAGACTCGCTTCGCACGCCCGCCGCAGGAACCGGTCGTCCTCCACCAGCAGTACCCGCTTGCCCGTTGTCTCCATGGAAGTCACCCGCTGACCGGAAGCGTGAAGATGAACGTCGATCCCCGGCCTTCCTCGGACTCGCACCAGACCTGGCCCTCGAGCCGCTCGATGATCAGGCGCACCAGGTAGAGACCCAGTCCCGTTCCCTCGGTTTCGACGGTGTGGGCGTTGTCGGCCCGGTAAAACTTCTCGAAGAGCCGAGCCCGGGAGCCCTCCGGAATGCCGATGCCCCGGTCCGTGACCGCCCAGCGGGCCGTGGAGCCCGCCTCAGTCCCGAGCGCGATCGAGATGACACCCCGGGCGGGAGTGTACTTGATGGCGTTCGAGGTCAGATTCAGGATGACCTGGCGCAGGAGCTGCGGATCCGCCAGCACCTCCGTCGTGTCGTCCCCGCCCGTCACCGAGAGCTGGTGGTCTTTCTCGCGGATCAGGGGCGCGAGGTCGTCCAGCACGCTCTGGGTGAGCTTCGCCAGGCTCGTCGGCTGGAGCGCCACGCTCATCTTGCCGCTCTCGAGCCGCGAGATGTCGAGCAGGTCGTTCACCAGCGCGATCAGCCGTTCGGCGGCCGCGCGCGCGTCCTCGACGTAGCTGCCCGCCTCGCCGGCCATCTCGGGCGCCTGGGCGGCGAGCTCGAGCATCCACCTGATCCCGGACAGGGGCGTGCGGAGTTGATGCGTGACGAACGAGACGAAGTCCGTCTTCATCTGGCTCGCCTGCCGCTCGTGCGTCACATCGCTGAGCGTCAGCGTGAGCCCGACAATGCCGCCGGCGGCGTCCCGGGTGGGCTGAGCCGTCCAGTGGACCGTGCGCCCCGTGCGCCGGAGCTCGAGGTCGCCCTCGCCGCCCCGGCCCGGATCCCGCAGCAGGGCCTCGAGGTCCTCGAACACCCGGTCGGAGTCGGGCAGCGTGCTGCGGGCGTTGGCCAGGAGATCCGTGACGCGCCTGCCGATCACACTGTCTGCGTCGAAGCTCAGCAGCTCGCCCGCCTGTCGATTCGCCGCCTGGATCTCCCCGGCGGGACTGACCAGCACGATGCCGTCTGACGTCGAGTCGAAGATCTGTGCGAGCCGACTCCGCTGGGTCTGAGTCTCCTCGTAAAGGCCCGCGTTCTCGAGCGCTGTCGCGAGCTGGTCGGCGTAAGACGTGAGCAGGCGCGTCTCGGTGTCCGGGAATGGCTGAAGCGTCGTGTAATAGAGCAGGAGGACGCCGAGCACCCGCTCGAGCTGGCCGACGATCGGAAACGCCGCGATCGAGCGCACGCCGTGCGCGAGGTTCGCCGGATGGACGAAGTCGGGATGCTTCGTGACGTCGCGCAAGAGCAAGGGCGTCCGCGTTTGGCACACGTAGTCGCTGATCCCGCCCCGGCGCCGGGGATCGCCCGGCTGGCCGTCGGACACCCAGTGACCGACGCTTCGGCTGACGCGCCCGTCCTCGGCGAGCAGATGGATGAGCGCGCCGCTGGCGCCGAAGGCCCGGGCCAATTCCGTCAGCGCCCCGTCGAGCATCTTGTCGACCTCGAGCGTGCGGTGAAGCGCGCGCGCTGCCTGGTTCAAGAGCACCAGACCGTCGGAGAGCGTCTTGGCCTCGCGCTCGCGGTGCCGCATTTCCTCGAAGTGGCGCGCGTTCTGGAGCGCGAGACTCGCGTGGTCGGCGAGCGTGGAAACCAGCTGGACCTCGCGCGGGCTGAAGTCGTGAGGCGTGAAGAAGTACACGACCAGGACGCCGTGCGTCTCCTCGCGGCTGATGATGGGCACCGCTAGATACGCGCGCGGCGCCGCGGCGTCGACGATCCGCTGGGCCGCCGGCGAGTGGCGCACCGTCGGGTCATTCAACCGGTCGCGGGTCCACACCGGCCGGCGCTCGAGATAGGCGCGGCCGGCGACTCCTTCGCCCGGACGCAAAGCGAGAGCGCTGGTCAGCTCGGTCGGCAGATTCAGTCCGCGATGGAAGACGAGCGCCTCGCGCGCCACGTCGTAGAAGAAGATGCCGACGGCGTCACAGCCGGTCAGCTCCCGGGCCTGCGCGGCGATGACGTCGAGCAGGCGCTCGCGATCGAGGCTGGTGGCCAGCTGACGCGTCACCGCGTAGAGCCGTGTCGCTTCCTGCTCGCGGGCACGCGCCGCGGTATAGAGGCGGCTCTCTTCGAGCGCCATCGCGAGGTTCTGGCAGAGCGAGCCGAACGGCTCGACGCTCAGTCGGCTGATCGGGCGCCGGCTCGTCTTGTTGTCGGCGCTGACGACGCCGATCACCCGCTCGCCGACGACGAGCGGCGCGACGACGAAGCGCCGCGAGCGCAGGTAGGGGTGGTCGAGGTGCGTTCGATCGAGCGGCAGCACTCGCGTCAGATCCCCGTCGGAGAGCACCGCCACCGGCCGGCGGGATTTCAGCGCCTGGTGGTAGGGCCCGGCGTCCGGCGTCACCGGCAGGCGGAGACCGGGTGCGCCGGCGTCGCCGCCGGCCGTCACCAGCTCCAGCTCCGAGCCGTCGGCGGTCAGCAGGAACACGTTCACCCGATCGAATCCCACGACCTCGCGCGCCGCGCGGACGAACGCCTCGAGCCGGTCCTCGCGCTCCCAGGAGCTCTGCATCGCGATGGCGGCGTGGGAGATCCGCTCGAGGAGCGCGCGCCCTTCCTCGGTCTGGTGGAGCAGCCGTGACTTGTCGATGGCGAGCGCGGCCTGGTCAGCCAGCGCCGCCAGGAGCGCGGTCTCGTCGGGCAGGAAGCGGCGCGCGCCCCGGGTGAACACATTGAGCGTGCCCACCGTGTGGCCGTGGGCTTTGAGCGGGACGCCGATGAAGCCGCGATATCCCTGCTCGAGGGCGCCCTGCTTGTGGGCGGGATCGTAGCGGGTGTCGGCGGCCAGATCCTCGACGACGACGGGCTCGCCCCGCGCAACGACCACGCCGGTGAGGCTCTCCCCCACCTTGAGCCGCGGCCGGGCCATGACCGCCGCGGCGGATTCGGTCCGGGCGCCGACCACGAGGTCGTCACCCTCCAGCAGACGAATCCCTGCCGCCTCCGCGCCGACGAGCCGGGCGGCCTCGTTGACGATGATCGTCAGCACTTCCTGCGGGTCGTGGGCGGCGGCCAGGCGCCGCGACACCTCGTTGAGGACTTCGAGGCGACGCTGGTTGCGCTCGGCCTGCTCGTAGAGGCGGGCGTTGCGCAGGAAGAATCCGACCTGCTCGGAGACGCGCTCGAGCCCTCGCAGATCGCGCTCGGAAAAGAGCCGCCGCGCCGTCCACCACACCAGGTAGAAGCCGCCGATCACCTCGTCGTCGACGATCAGCGGCAGGAGCAGGCCCGACTGGTGCGGGAAGCTCCGGAACATCGCGTGCGTGAACCGCGCGTCGCGCGCGACGTCGTCGGTGAACACGGGCCGCCGATCCGCCCACAGGGGGAGGAAGAAGCCCTGCTCCTTGAGCGGCAGCGGTGTCGACGAAAGGGTCGCCAGGTATTCTTTGGGGACGTGATACGCGGCGGCCGGGACGAGCTGACCCGTCGCCAGCTCGTGCAGATACGCGGCGGAGGTATCCGCGCCGAGCAGATGGGCCAGCTCACGGCAGATCCGTCGCAGCGCCTCGCGCACATCCAGCGTGGAGCTGACCGTCGCCGAGATCGCCGCCAAGGCTTCGCTCTCGGTCAGCCGCTCCGTGAGCTCGGCGTTGAGCCGCCCGTTGTCTCGCGCGAGCCGCCATCGCTCGAACGCCCGCTCGACGATCGCGCCGAGACGCGAGAGATCGACCGGCTTCACGATGTAGCCCGCGCTCCGGCTGTCGACCGCCCGGATTGCCGAGTCGAGGGTGGCGCGGCCGGTGATCATGATGACCTCAGGCGGCGCCTCGACGCGCCCGGCCTCGGTCACGAGAACGGCAGGGTCGATGTCGGAGAGCTCGAGGTCGATCAGAACGAGCGCGAAGCGCTCCTGGCGAATGCGCCGCAGACCCTCGCCGCCGGTCGCGGCGACGGCGACCGAATTTCCCTCGCGTTCGAGGAAATCGCTCAGGAGGAGCGCGGCTTCGGGATCGGCGTCGACGACCAGGATCGCATCCTGCTCGCCCATTCCATGAGCCTATCACCACCCAGGGGTGAGCAAGCCGTTCTGCAGGAGCACGAAGACGAGCCACGCCAGCTGCACGCCGACGAAAATCGCCAGCCCCCGCTCGCGCCCGGCCCGGACGCGCGTCCGGTACTCGGAGATCGCGCCGAGCAGCGCGATCACAGCGAACGCGGGCGTGTAGTACTCGCCGAGCAGGCCGTACGTTCGCGCCAGGCCGCCCCCGAAACTCCACAGCACGTACGCGGCGAGCCACCGGGAGACGATGGACACGACGACGGAGCCGCGCGATCCCGGCTTGCCGAGGAGCCGGGCGAGGGCGACCGTAGCGACGCCTAGCAGGAGGAGGACACCGAGGGTAACGAGCGCCCAGCGAGTCACGCGCGCTCACCGCCACCGACGACGCGCGCGCATGAGCCACACGAGCGCGGGAGTCTAGCCCCTCCATCGAACAGTGTCAACCGCAACATATTGACACTACAGGAGATTTCGCCCTATGATCGCTAGATGACACCTGCCCGCTCTGGCCCCGTCTCGACTCTTTGCAGCATGACGGGGTTCGGCCGGGCCGAGGCGGTCGGGGACAGCGTGACCGTAACGGCTGAGGCTCGCTCCGTCAACCATCGCCATCTCGACATCGCGCTCCGTTTGCCACGCCCGCTCGCGGCCTTCGAGATGGACGCGCGCCGCCTGATCCAGTCCCGTCTCGAGCGGGGCCGCGTCGACATAGCCGTGCAGCTCGCGCCGGCGCCCGGCCAGTCCTCGCAGCAGGTCGCCATCGACGCCGCGCTCGCCGCGCAATATGTCGCGCAGGCCCGGGAGCTCGGGAGCGCCATGGGTCTCACCGGCGACGTGACGCTCGCGTGGGTGCTCGAGCGTCCGGGCGTCACGCGCCTCGTGCAGGAGACCGAGATGCCCACAGCAGGCGTCGCGTGGCCCGTGCTCGCAGACGTGCTCGGCCGGGCGCTCGACGAGCTCGTCGCCAGCCGCGCGACCGAGGGCGAAGCCCTCGGCGTCGAGTTCCTGGGGCTGCACGGAGCTCTCCGCGCGCAGGTCGCCACCATCGCGGCGCGCACGCCGGCGGCGCTGGCGCGCTACCAGGATCGGCTCCGCGAGCGGATCGCCGCGCTCCTCGGCGACACCCTCGTCGACGAGGGGCGCCTCATGACCGAGGTAGCGATGTGGGCCGAGAAGACCGACGTGCGCGAGGAGCTGACGCGGCTCTCCGCGCACCTCGACCAGCTCTCGGCGCTCCTCGACAAGGGCGGTCCGGTCGGTCGGGCGCTGGACTTCCTGATCCAGGAGCTGAATCGCGAGGTCAACACCATCGGCGCCAAGGCCGACGACCTCGAGCTCAGCCAGGCGGCGCTCGCCGCCAAGGGTATCATCGAGAAGATGCGGGAGCAGGCGCAGAACCTTGAGTAATCGCGCGAACGGTGGAGGTGGATCGGGGACGCACCTGGTGAACGTGGGACACGGCAATGTCGTCGTGGCCGAGCAGATCGTGGCGATCGTGGGACTGGATTCCCTGCCGGTGAAGCGCCTGATCGAGAGCGCCAAGGGCAGCACGAAGCTGGTCGATGCCACCAACGGACGGCGCACGCGCGCGGTCATCGTGACGGGCAGCGATCACCTCATTCTCTCGTCGCTCGAACCGGCCACGCTGGCGCAGCGGCTCGTGACCGAGCGGGTTGCCGCGGGTGATTAGCCGTCGCGGCACGCTGTTCGTCGTCTCGGCGCCGTCAGGGGCGGGCAAGACGACGCTGTGCCGCGAGATCCGGCTGCGGCTGCCCGACCTGGCCTACTCGGTCTCGGTCACCACGCGGTCACCGCGACCGGGGGAGGTCGACGGCACCGATTTCCGGTTCGTCGGAGAGGCCGAGTTCCGGGCGATGCTCGCGCGCAAAGAGTTCGCCGAGTGGGCGAGCGTGCACGGCAACCTCTACGGCACGCGCGCGCGCTCGCTCGAGGAGGCGCTGAGCGCCGGGCGCGACGTGCTGCTCGACATCGACACGCAGGGAGCGGCGCAGCTCCGGGCCCGGTACACTGCCGCCGACGCGGTGCTGATCTTCGTCGTGGCCCCTTCGGTGAAGGAGCTGGAGCAGCGGCTCCGCGAGCGGCGGTCCGACGAGGATGCCGACATCGCGCGCCGCCTGCGGCGGGCGCGCGAGGAGATCGCCCTGTGGCGGCAGTACGATTACCTCATCGTGAATCGCGACGTGAAGGAGGCTCTCGATCAGCTCGAGTCGATCATCCTGGCCGAGCGCTGTCGCATCATTCGCCTCGGCCTCACCCTGCCCGATCTGGAGGTACGCGATTGATGGCATTCCCCTCGCTTGAAAGCGCGCTGAACAAGGTTTCGAACCGGTACCTGCTGGTCGTCCTCGCGGCGAAGCGCTCGCGGCAGCTCAATCGCGGCGCCGCGCCACGCGTGGACAGCCGACACAAGAAGCCGACCAGTGGCGCCCTGGAGGAGATCGCGGCGGCCAAGGTCGAGTACCGCGTCAAGGAAGAGGGCGACACGCCCAAGGCATGAGCCTCGACGGGCGCGAGCTGATTCTGGGCGTCACCGGGTCGATCGCCGCCTACAAAGCGGTCTACTTGCTGCGCGAGCTCGGCCGGCTCGGGGCGGGCGTGACGGTCTGCCTGTCCGAGCACGCGCGCGAGTTCGTCGGCCCGCTGACGTTCCGGACCCTGTCGGGGCGCCCGGTACTCACCAACCTGTTCGATCCGCAGAGCCCGGATGCCGTCGAGCACGTCGCGCTCGCTGAGCGCTGTCACGCGGTGGTCGTGGCGCCGGCCACCGCGAACGTGCTCGCGAAGGCGGCCCATGGGGTCGCCGACGATTTCCTGACCACGCTCCTGCTGGCGGCCAGGGCGCCGGTGCTCATGGTGCCGGCGATGGACGGCGGCATGTGGGAACATCCCGCGGTAGTCGCCAACGTGGCCACGCTGCGCGGCCGCGGCGTCACCGTGCTCGAGCCCGATTCGGGCGCGCTCGCCTCGGGGCTCAGCGGCAAGGGGCGCTTCCCCGAGATCGCCGACATCGTCGAGGCCCTGCATCGCGTGCTGGCGCCCGTGCGCGATCTCGCGCGCGACCGGGTGCTCGTCACGGCCGGCCCCACGCGCGAGCCCATCGACCCGGTGCGCTACATCTCCAACCGCTCCTCCGGCAAGATGGGATATGGCCTCGCGGTCGCCGCGCTCCGCCGGGGCGCCGCGGTCACGCTGATCTCCGGCCCCACGGCTCTCACACCGCCCGCCGGCGCGGTGTTCGTCCCGGTGCAGACCGCCGAGGAGATGCGCGAGGCGGTGCTCCACCACCTCGAGAACGCGACGATCGTCGTCAAGGCCGCAGCCGTCGCGGACTATCGCGCGCGGCACGCCGCCAGCGCCAAGATCAAGGGCAAGCACGACCTCACGCTCGAGCTGACGCCCAATGCGGACATCCTCGCCGAGGTGGCGGCGCGGCGCACGGGCGCCTTCGTCGTGGGCTTCGCCGCGGAGACCAACGACGTCGCCGCGAACGCGCGGGCGAAGCTCGAGGCCAAGGGGATCGACCTGCTCGTGGCGAACGACGTGAGCCGATCGGGCATCGGCTTCGACGCCGACGACAACGAGGTACTGCTCCTCGATCGCTGGGGCGGTGCCCGGCCCCTGCCGCGCATGCCGAAGACCGCCGTCGCCGACGCGATCCTGTCCCATGTGCTGTCCCTCCGCGCCGCCGCCCGCCGCAAGACTCCCGCCTAGCGGGCGATGACGACGGGCGACGCGCGCGCGGAGCTCGCGGACGCGCTGAGCGCGCTCGGCGAGACACTGCGCCATCACCGCGATCTCGGATTCACCGAGGCCGACCTGAGCGCCGACGTCCTCCTCGGCCCGGCCGAGGCGCTCGCCGCCCAGGAAAAGGCCGCACAGGGCTGCCGCAAGTGCAAGCTCTGCGAGGGGCGCTCCACCGTCGTGTTCGGCTCCGGGAACCCGCGGGCGGAGTTCATCGTCATCGGCGAGGGCCCGGGCGCCGATGAAGACGCACAGGGGCTTCCGTTCGTCGGCCGCGCCGGCCAGCTCCTCACGAAGATGCTCGAAGCGCGCAAGGTGGAGCTGTCGCGCGACGAGGTCTACATCTGCAACGCCGTCATGTGCCGGCCCCCCGGCAATCGCAACCCCGAGGCCGACGAGCTCGCCGCCTGCGCGCCGTTTCTCGCGGCGAAGCTCGCCGTGTTGCAGCCCAAGGTCGTCCTGGCGCTCGGCAGCGTCGCGACGCAGACCTTACTCGGCACCCGGGAGCCCATCGGCAAGCTCCGCGGACGCGTGCATCCGTATGGCTCCGCCGTCCTGATCCCGACTTTCCACCCCGCCTTCCTCCTGCGCAATCCCGGCGAGGAATACAAGCGCATGGCGTGGGAGGACCTCCAGCTCGCCCGACGGGAGTACGACAGCCGCCGCACGCGATGACCGCGCCGGGCCGCATCGCGGACGTCGCCTTCGACGCGCCCCTCGGCCATTCCTTCTCGTATCGCGTGCCCGACGGCTGGGCGCTCCGCCCCGGCCAGCGCGCGCTCGCCCCGCTGCGCGGCGCTGCGCGCATCGGGATGGTGGTGGCCGTTCGTGACGGCGCCGACGCCAAGCTCAAGCCGCTCGATCGGCTCGTCGATCGCGAGCCCGTGTTCTCGCCGGCGCAGCTCGAACTCGTCCACTGGATCTCGGCGCAGAGCCTCTCGTCGCTCGGCTCGACGTGCGCCGCGCTCCTGCCACCACCGTCGCGATCGGACGCCGACGCGCCGCGCGAGAGCGCGGTCGCCGAGGCGAGCCAACCGGAGCCGGCGGAGCGAAAGCCCGAGCTCCTGGTGGCGAGCGGACGGGAGAAGCGGCTTCTCGATCGCATCGAGCGCGCTAAGGGCACGGCGATGCTCATCGCGGCCGACGTCGAGACCTCGGCCCGGTGGGCGCAGCGGCTGGCGCGCATCGACCGCGTCGTGCGGCTCGACTCGGGCGTGGCGGACGACGAGCGCGCCGCGGCGTGGCACGGGTTGCGTGACGGCTCGGTGCGCCTCGCCACCGGTACGCGCTCCGCACTGCTCGCCCCGCTCCGAGCGCCGGCCGTCCTGGCCCTCGTGGACGAGCACGAGGCCGCGCACAAGCCGCCCGGCCCCCCGCGTATGCATTCGCGCGACGTCGCGCTCGAGCGGGCGGCCCGCGAGCCTATTTCTCTGTTGCTGACCGCGGCCACGCCGAGCGCCGAGGCGTGGTGGCGCGCTAGGTCGGGGCGCGTGACGATGGCGCCGCCGGAGCGAGGCCCCTGGCCCGCCGTCAGCATCGCCGACACGCGCGGCATCCTGCGGCGCGAGCCGCTCACGCCCCCGGTCGCCCGCGCCATCCGCGAGACGCTGGCCGCTCGGCGTCGGGTCTTCCTGGCGGTGAGCCGGCTCACCTCGTCTCTGGCGTGCGACGAGTGCGGTACGGTGGTCCGCTGCGCCGAGTGCGCGATCGCGTTCGCCTACTCGCGCGCCTCGGCGCGGCTCGTGTGCCGGCTCTGCAGTGCCGCGCAGCCCTTGCCGGACACCTGCGCGGTCTGCCACGGCCGGCGCCTGTCGCCGTTCGGCTGGGGCGCCGAGCGCGTGGAGCATGCCGTGCGCCGCCGCTTTCCCACCGCGCGCATCGCGCGCTGGGATCCCGACGCCGTGCGCGGAGCCCGCGGCGAGGCGCAGCGGCTGACGGCGGCCGCCGCCGACGTCGTCATCGGTACACGCGGCGCGCTGCGCCTGTTCGGTCCGGCGTCACTCGGGCTCGCCGCGTTCGTCGCGCCCGATCAGCTCCTGCGCGCGCCGGACTTCCGCGCCGCCGAGCGCACGCTCGGGCTCCTGTGGGCGGCCGCCGAGCGGGTCGGCGCGGATGGCGCCCTGATCATCCAGTCGCAGAATCCCGGGCACTACGCGTTCGCAGCGGTCGCCGACCAGGATCTCGACGAGTTTTACCGGCGCGAGCTCGAATTCCGCGCCGAGCTCGGCTATCCGCCGTTCAGGCGTCTCTCCATCGTTACCACGCGCGCCGGCGACGACGCCGGCACGCGCCGGCTGGCCGAGACAGTCGGCGCCGCACTGCGCGGGCGCGCCGGGCTCACCGTCTATCCGCCGGCGGCCGAGGGAAGGGACCGCGCCCTTCGGATCGTCGTGAAAGGCGACGCCGAGCTGCCGCGCCTTCTCGAAGAGGCGCTCAGGGAGTTCAAAACGCCGCGCCCGGCGAGCCGGGGTATCATTGACGTGGAGGTCGATCCGGTCGAATGGCCGTTCTGAAGGTGTTGCGATATGGCGATCCGGCGCTGCGGCGCCGCGCCGCGCCGGTGGGCGAGGTCACGTCGGAGGTGCGGGCGACGATCGCAGACATGACCGAGACGATGTACGACGAGGTCGGCATCGGCCTGGCCGCGCCGCAGGTGGGCGTCTCGCTCCGGCTCATCGTCGTCGCCGACGAGGAAGGCCGCGGCGTGCAGGCGCTCTTGAATCCGGCCATCGTCGATCGCGGCGGCGAGGCGACGGGCGAGGAAGGGTGCCTGTCGATCCCGGGCGTGTTCGCGCCGGTCACGCGCTCGGCGTGGGTGAAGGTCGAGGCGCAGGACGCGAACGGACGGTCGCTGGCTCTCCGCGCCACGGGGCTCCGCGCGCGCGTCCTGCAGCACGAGATCGACCACCTCGACGGCGTCCTCTTCATCGACCGCGTCGATCCGGTGACGCGCGACCGTATCAAGCGGAAGATCAAGAAAGAGGGTCTCCGCGAGGACGCCTCCCGCCACGCCTTCGCGCTTTAAAGTTCTCTTCTACGGCACGCCCGAGTTTGCCCTGCCGACGCTCGAGGCGGTGCTGCGCCGCCACGAGGTCGTCGCCGTCGTCACCCAGCCCGATCGACCGGCGCACCGCGGGCAGCGCTTGACGCCGCCGCCGGTCAAGACGCGCGCGCTGGCGGCAGGGGTAGAGGTGCTCCAGCCAGGGCGACTGCGCGACCCGGAGTGGCCCGATCGCCTGCGCGCCCTCGGCGCCGACGTGGCCGTGGTCGTCGCGTTCGGCCAGATCCTGCCGCGCGCGGTGCTCGACGCGCCCCGCCGTGGCTCGATCAACGTCCACGGCTCGCTCCTGCCGCGCTACCGGGGCGCCGCGCCGATCCAGTGGGCGATCATGCGCGGCGAGACGGTCACGGGCATCACGACCTTCCAGATGGACGAGGGCATGGATACCGGGGCCATGCTGCGCTCGGCGTCGCTGGCGATCGGCCCCGAGGAGACCGCCGGGGAGCTGGCCGCGAGGCTCTCCGTGCTCGGCAGCGAGGTGCTCGTGAGCACCCTCGACGAGCTCGACGGGCTGACACCCCAGCCACAGCGCCACGAGAACGCGACGCTCGCGCCGCGGCTGAAGCGCACCGACGGCCATCTCGACTGGAGCCGTCCGGCGCGGGAGCTCGTCAACCGCGTCCACGGGTGCAATCCCTGGCCGGGCGCCCTCACACGCGGCCCCGCGGGCTCGCTCACGATCTGGCGCGCGACCGTGGCGGGATCGGGAACGACACGGGCACCCGGCACGCTCGAGCGGACCGCGGATGGGGGCGAGCCGGCCATCGCGGCCGCCGACGGCTGGCTTCGCCCGACCGAGGTGCAGCCGGAGAACCGCCGCGCGATGTCCTGGTCGGACTATCTGCGCGGCGCCCGACTCACGCCGGGCGCGACGTTCTCGACGCCCGACGCCTTGGGAACGCCGCGATGACGCCGCCCCGCGGCAAAACCGGCACTGCGCGCCAGCTCGCGTCGCCGGCCCGTGAGGTCGCAGTGCGCGCGCTCGAGCGCGTCGAGGCGGCCGCGAGCTTCGCCGATATCGCGCTCGAGCACGAGCTGGCGGCGCGCCCGCTGTCGCCCCGCGATGCCGCGCTGGCTATGGAGCTCGTTTACGGCACCCTTCGCTGGCAGCGCTATCTCGACTGGATCCTGGCGCCCCACTCCCGCCGGCGGCTCGAGACGCTCGACGCCCGCGTCCGCGTTATCTTGAGAATGACCGCGTACCAGATCGCCCTGCTCGACCGCGTGCCCTCGTTCGCCGCCGTGAACGACGCGGTGACGCTGGCACCCCGGACGCCCGGGGTAAAGCCGTTCGTGAACGCCGTGCTTCGCTCGTTCGCCCGGCGCTCGTCGCACGAGCGCGAGCCCGCGGCGCCACGCGATCCCGTCGACGCGCTGGCCACGCGCTGCTCGTTTCCCACGTGGCTCGCCGCGCGGTGGGTGGCGCGCTTCGGCGCCGAGGAGGCCGAGACGCTCATGCGCGCGTCGAACGAGCGTCCGCCGGTGACGCTTCGGGCGAACACGCTGCGGACCAGCCGCGACGCCCTCGCCGCGCGGCTGGCGTCCGAAGAAGGCCTCGTCGGGCGGCCGACGCGCCACGCGCCCGAAGGGCTCCTGGTGGGCTCCGGCGGCGCGCCGGCGTCATGGCGCGCGTTCGCGGACGGCAGCTTCACTGTCCAGGACGAGGCCTCGATGCTGGTCGCGCGACTGCTCGCGCCCGAGCCCGGCAGCACGGTCGCCGATGTCTGCGCGGCGCCGGGCACCAAGACGACGCACATCGCCGAGCTCATGGCCGACCGCGGCCGGATTCTGGCCCTCGACAGAGAACCCGAGCGCCTGGCGCGAGTCCGTGAGGCCGCCGGGCGGCTCGGCATCACGATCATCGACGCGCGCGATGGGGCCGTGGACGCGCTCGCGCCCGACTTCCGCGGCGCGTGCGACGCGGTCCTGGTCGACGCGCCATGCTCGAACCTGGGCGTGCTCCGCCGCAATCCCGAGGTGAAGTGGCGGCGGCAACCGTCCGATCTCGGCCCGGCGAGCCGGCAACAGTCCGAGATCCTCGCCGCCGCGGCCACGATGGTGAAACCCGGGGGGCGGCTCGTTTACGCGACGTGCTCGCTCGAGCCCGAGGAGAACGAGGCGGTTGTGAGCGCATTTCTCGAGGCGCGCCCGGAGTTCGCGATCGATCTCCCCGACAAGTTTCCGCTGCTCCTCGACGCCGACGGTTGGCTGCGGTGCCGGCCGGATCGCCACGGTACCGACGGCTTCGCGGCCGTCCGCTTCCACCGCGCGTAGCTTTCGCGGTATAACAGCCACGTGATCAAGATCGCGCCCTCGATCCTCTCGGCTGACTTCGCTGCGCTCGGCGCCGACATCGCGCGTGTCGAGTCCGCCGGCGCCGATCAGCTCCACGTCGACGTCATGGACGGGCGATTCGTGCCGAACATCACGATCGGCCCGCCCGTCGTGGCGGCGATCCGCAAGCGCACGCGCCTGCCCCTCGACGTCCACCTGATGATCGTGGAGCCGGAGCGCTACGTCCCCGAGTTCGTGACGGCCGGGGCCGACATGGTCACGATCCATCTCGAAGCCTGTCCGCATCTGCAGCGCGCGCTCGCGCAAATCCGCGAGCTGGGCGCGAAGGCAGGCGTGGCGCTGAACCCGTCGACGCCCGCGTCGGCCCTCGAGTACGTGCTCGACGAGATCGACCTGGTGCTGGTGATGTCGGTGAACCCCGGCTTCGGCGGCCAGTCCTTCATTCCGTCGGCGCACCGGAAGATCCGGGAGGTCAGAACGCTTCTGGGCTCGCGGCCCGTGGACGTTTCTGTCGACGGCGGCGTGAAGGCCGGCCTCGCGAGGTCGCTGGCCGAGGACGGCGCCAGCGTGCTGGTCGCCGGCTCGGCGATCTTCGGCGCCGCCGATCCGGGCGCGGCGCTCAAGGCGATTCGCGCCGCCGCCACGGCGGCATAGGCGCCGTGGACGTCGTTGACACTCACGCCTACCGCGGGCAGTTCTTCCGGGTCCTGCAGGAGACCGCGAAGAGCCAGACGGCCGTCATGACGATCGAGCCGGGCGCCGACGGCGGCCCGCCGGAGGAACACGACGGCGATCAGATCATTTACGTCGTCGAGGGCGAGGCGCTCGTCCGCATCGGTGATCGGGACCACAAGGCAACGGCTGGCGCGCTCGTCATGATCCCCGCCCGGACGCGCCATCACGTGAAGAATCCCGGCCGCGTGCCGCTGTTCTTTGTGACCGTCTACGCGCCCCCGGCGTACTGACCACGCCGGCGCGGCCGGCTGCGCGGAGCCGTGGACGGAGCACTATACAGGTTGCCTTAGTTCCCGTTCCCAGCTATAGTGCGTCATCGTGAGGCTCGTTCAAGTCGCTCTTGTGCTTGGGTTGCTGGTCGGGGTGGCCAACCTGGCCGCGGCTCAACCCACGCCGCAGCCGGGGCAGTTGGGTCCCTCGCCCTCGCTCGGATTGCAGGGTGTCCCGAACCCGTCGAGCTCGGTGTACATCATTCGACCCAACCCCGCCGGGCCATTCGTGGTCGTGCCCCCGGGCACGCCGTTCTCGCGGGAGACCGTGCCATTCAGTGACGAGCCATACAGAGACAACAACGCCCACCCGATGACGCCGGCGGCTGGGCTGGGGTACGCCGTCCGCCAGTACTGGGTGCCCCCGAGGCCTGTAGCCATGCAGGTCTACGTGCCGGCCCCAGCCGGAGTTCCCGCGTCGTACGAGACGCAGGTCGCGCAGGTCCCGGGCTTTTTCGTCACGGAAACCACGACGGGGTTCGTCTACCCGGAGCGGTGGGTGATCGACCAGCTCAACGTGGGTGTCTACCAGTGGCGGAAGCTGCCCGTGCAGTTCGTCCCCCGGTAGAGCTCCGTCCAAAGATCCGCCCGGGTTGATATTCCAGAAATCCTTCCGTAAAGTCAGGACTTTGTATGCTTGACTCCCTGGGTAGCCGGCTTCAAGCGATCTTCGACAAGCTCGGCGGGCGAGGCCGTCTGTCGGAGGAGAACATCCAGGAAGCGCTCCGCGAGGTGCGAGTGGCGCTCCTCGAGGCCGACGTCAACTTCAAGGTGGTCCGCGCCTTCATCGACCGCGTCAAGGACAAGGCCGTCGGACAGGACGTTCTGGCCTCGCTCACGCCCGCGCAGCAGGTCGTGAAGGTCGTACACACCGAGCTGGTGGAGCTACTGGGTGGCAGCGGACACCGGCTGACGATGGCGTCGCACCCGCCCACGATCATCATGCTGATGGGCCTCCAGGGGTCGGGGAAGACGACGACCGCCGCGAAGCTCGCGCGGCTCTATACGAAGCAGGGGCAGCATCCGCTGCTGGCGGCCGCTGACACCCAGCGGCCGGCCGCGATGGACCAGCTTCGCACGCTCGGCGCCCAGCTCGGCGTTCCAGTGACCGGTGCGCCCGGGCAAACGCCGCTCGAGATCTGCCGTGCGGCGCGCGAAGAGGCCGCCTCGCGCGGACTCACGCCGCTCATTCTCGACACCGCCGGCCGGCTCCACATCGACGAGGGCCTGCTAGGAGAGCTCAAGGCGATCCGGCGCGAAGTCTCGCCGCACCACGTGCTCCTGGTGGTGGACGCAATGACCGGGCAGGACGCGGTCACCGTCGCCGACCGCTTCAATCAGGCCGTTGGCATCGACGCCGTCATCCTGACCAAGCTCGACGGCGACTCGCGCGGCGGCGCGGCCTTGTCGGTGCGGCACGTCACCGGCCGGCCCATCGCGTTCGTCGGCGTGGGCGAGAAGACCGACGCCCTCGAGCCGTTCCATCCCGACCGGCTCGCCTCGCGCATCCTCGGCATGGGCGACGTGCTCTCGCTCGTCGAGAAGGCGCAGGCGGCGGTCGACCAGACGAAGGCCGAGGAGCTGGCGCGCCGGCTCCGCGAGGACACGTTCACGCTCGAAGACTTTCGCGAGCAGCTCGCGCAGGTCCGCAAGATGGGGCCGCTCGATCAGGTGCTCGGCATGCTCCCGTTCGGCAAGATGCTCAAGGGGGCGCCGAAGGACATCGACGGCGAATCGGCCGACCTCGGGCGCTTCGACGCGATCATCGGCTCGATGACGCCGGGCGAACGCCGCAACCCCGAGGTCATCAACGGCAGCCGCCGCCAGCGCATCGCGCGCGGCAGCGGCACGAGCGTGCAGGACGTGAACCGGCTGCTCAAGCAGTTCGCGCAGCTCCGGAAGATCATGAGGCAGTTCAAGGGCATGGAGGGGAAGCTTCCCCGTCTGAAGAATTTCCCGGGATTGGGAATGCCGAGGGGGTGAGAACGTGGCAGTGACGATTCGGTTGAGACGGATGGGTACGACGAAGCGACCGGCGTATCGGGTGGTCGTGGCGGACTCGCGCTCGCCGCGCGACGGCCGCTTCCTCGAGGTACTCGGGCACTACAGCCCGCTGACCGAGCCGCCGACGGTGGCCCTCGATCGGGCGAAGATCGAGGCATGGATCAAGAAGGGCGCCCAGCCGTCGAACACGGTTCGGAAATTGATCGCGAACGTGCCGGTCCCGGCGGCGAAGTAGAAGACGACGGCGACCCGGCCCGACGGCGGCCGGACATCGCCGTGAGGCACGGATGAGCTCCCGCCTCGTGGTCATTGGCGAGATCGCACGGCCCCATGGCCTGCGCGGCGAGATGCGCGTGACGCCGCTGACCGACCGTCCCGAGCGGTTCGAGGGCGTGACCGAGTGCGTGTTGTGGGACCAGGCGCGCGACACGCGCGAGCGGTGCCGGATCACCGCCGCGCGACGACAGGGCGCGGCGGTCCTGGTGTCGGTGGCGGGCTGCGAGACCGTCGAGGCCGCCAGCGCGCTCGTCGGGCGGCTCGTCGCGGTGCCCGAGGACGAGGCGCTGCCCTTGCCGCCGGGCCGCTTCTACCCCTGGCAGCTCGAAGGGTGCCGCGTCTTCACGGAAGACGGGCGCGACGTGGGCCGGGTGAGGCGAATCGAGCAGTCGCCGGCGCATGATCTGTGGGTGGTCGACGACGGGGCGCGCGAGCGGCTCATCCCGGCAGTGGCCGAGATCGTGATCGAGGTCGATCTGGCCGGGGGCCGCGTCGTCATCCGGCCGCCGGACGGGCTGCTCGATCTGTAGCCGGACGCCGATGCGCATCGACATCGTGACGCTGTTCCCGCGGATGGTCGAGCCGGTGCTCGCCGAGTCGATGCTCGGACGAGCTCGGGCGCGCGGACTCGTTGACATTCGGGTGGTCAATCTCCGAGACTACGCGCAGGGTCGGCACCGGGTCGCCGACGATTATCAGTTCGGCGGCGGTGGGGGCATGGTGCTGAAGCCCGAGCCGCTCTTCGCCGCGGTGGAGGCGCTGCGCACGCCGGGCGCGCGGGTGGTGCTGATGGACCCGCGGGGCCGGACGCTGACGCAGAAGATCGCGGCCGAGCTGGCCGCCGAGACGCACGTGATTCTCCTGGCCGGACGCTACGAGGGAGTCGACGCGCGCGTCGGCGCAAAGCTGGCCGACGACATGGTGTCGATCGGCGACTACGTCGTGACGGGCGGCGAGCTGCCGGCTCTGGTGGTGACCGACGCGGTGACGCGGTTACTGCCGGGCGTGCTCGGCGCCGAGGGCGCAGCGGCCCGCGAGTCGTTCGCGGACGGGCTCCTGGAGCCGCCGCAGTACACGCGACCCGAGGATTACCGGGGCGCGCGGGTGCCGGCGGTGCTGCTGTCCGGCGATCACGCGCGCATCGCGCGGTGGCGCCGAATGCAGGCCATCTGGCTCACGTGGCGCGAGCGACCGGACTTGCTGGCGACGGCGCCGCTGACGGACGACGAGCGCCGGGTGGTGGAACGATTCGAGCGTGGGGAGACGCCGGAGCAGCTCGACGACCCCGCGAACTGAGACGTATCCGACGAAAGGGAATGCGGTCATGGACGCGATTCGACTAGTCGAGGCGGTACAGCTCAAGAAGGACCGGGCGGGATTCACCGCCGGCGACACGGTGCGCGTGCACGTGAAGGTCATCGAGGGCGAGAAGGAGCGGACGCAGCTCTTCGAGGGCATCGTGATCCGCCGGCGCGGCGAGGGGGGCCGCGCGTCGTTCACGGTCCGGCGCATCTCGTACGGCGTCGGCGTCGAGCGGACCTTCCCGCTGCATTCGCCGCGCATCGATCGCGTAGAGGTCGTCCGCCGCAGCCGCGTGCGGCGCTCGAAGCTCTACTACCTCCGCGGGCTCGCCGGTAAGGCCGCGCGTCTCAAGGAAAAGCGCGTGGCCCTGGTTCCCGCCACCACCGCCGAGCCGGAATAGCCGACTTTCACGTGACGCCGCCACCGTCGGCGCCCTACCGCCACGAGGCTCTGGCCTGGCGGACGGGTGTCACGCTGGTGGCTGGCGTTGACGAGGCCGGCCGCGGGCCCCTGGCCGGGCCGGTGGTGGCCGGCGCCGTGATCATCGCAGCCGACCGGCGCATCAAGGGACTCGCCGATTCGAAGCTTCTCACCGCCGAGCAGCGCGAGGCGCTGTTCTCCGTCATCCTCGGGCGCGCCGTGGCCGTTGGCGTCGGCATCGTCGATCACGAGACGATTGATCGCGTCAACATCTTGCAGGCCACCAGGCTGGCGATGGCCGAGGCGCTCGCGCGGCTCGCCGTGACGCCCGACTTCGTCATCACCGACTTCGTCGCCCTGCGCGATCTCCCCTACCCGCAGAAGAACCTGGTGGACGGCGACGCGCGCTGCGCGACCGTGGCGGCGGCGTCGATCGTCGCCAAGGTGACGCGTGACCGGCTCATGTTCGAGGCCGATCAGAAATTCCCGGAGTACGGCTTCGCCCGCCACAAGGGCTACGCGACCCCGGAGCACCTCGCCGCGCTCGACCGCTGGGGCCCGTGCCCGCTCCACCGGCGCACCTTCGCCGGCGTCTGGCGCCAGGGCGAGCTGTTCGTCCTGGAGGAGAACGACTAGCAATCCCCGCGCGGCTTTCTGCCGCGCTTGACTCCGGCTGATATATCTATTAGATATATAGCGACCAGATAGAGGAGGGCGATGGCCTCACGTCGCGCGAACACGAGCCGGCACGCAATTCTGGGCGTGCTGGGCTTCTGTCCGATGTCCGGCTATGACGTCAAGAAACTGATCGAGCGCTCGATCGCCCACTTCTGGAACGAGAGCTACGGTCAGATCTACCCGATCCTGAACCGGCTGGCCGCCGAGGGCTTCGCCGAGCGCCGGCGCGAGACGCAGCGCGGGAAGCCCGACCGCCATGTGTACTCGCTCACCGACAAGGGGCGCGCCGAGCTGCGGCGCTGGCTCGCCGTCCCGGCGCGGCACGAGCCCGTCCGCAGCGAGCTCCTGCTCAAGCTCTTCCTGGGCGTCGCCGGCCCGGTGGCCGACAGCCTCGCCCAGATCGAGCACTATCAGACCCGCCAGAGGGAGCTCCTCGAGACGTACCTGGGCATCGAGCGGCAGCTCGTCAAGGAGATGGCAGGCCACCCCCAGCTTCCGTTTTCGCTCGCCACCCTTCATCACGGTCAGCACCGCTGCCGCGCGATGCTCGCCTGGTGTGCCGAGACGCTGCGCGCGCTGCGGCGCCTCGACACACGGCGGGCCCGCCGGCGGCGCTGAGGAGGTCGAATCATGGAAAGCCTGATGGCGACGCTTCTTGCTCTTCACATCGCGACCGGGACCATCGCGCTGGTCGTCGCGCCCGCGGCGATGCTCACCGTCAAGGGCGGCCGGGCCCACCGCCGGTGGGGCATGATCTACTTCTGGTCGATGGCGCTGGTCGCGGTGACAGCCGTGGTGCTGAGCCTCTGGCGCCCCCGAATCTTCCTCACGCTGCTCGCCGTTTTCAGCTTCTATCAGGCGTTCGCGGGCTACCGCGTCCTCTGGCGCAAGCGCCCGGCACGAGGTGAACGGCCGCGCGCGCTCGACTGGGCGGCTGCGATCGTGACGCTCGCGGCGAGCGCGGCGCTGGTGGTGCTCGGGCTCCTGCGGCCGGGTCCGAGCTGGGAGCGGCTCGGGATCGTGCCGGTCGTGTTCGGCCTGCTCGGGATGGTGCTGGCCGGAATCGACATCTGGCGGTTCGTCCGGCCGCCCGCCGACGAGCGCGCCTGGTGGTTCGCGCACATGGCCGGCATGCTCGGCTCGTACATCGCCGCGGTGTCGGCCTTCTCCGTCGTCAACTTCGCGTTCCTGCCGATCGCCGCGCGCTGGCTCTGGCCGACGATCGTCGGCACGCCGCTGATCGCGCTCTGGATCCGCTATTACCGCATCCGCTTCGGGCGCGTGAGGACACCGTTGCGCGGCCAGCCTACGGCTGCGGGCAACGTCCCGTGATAGAGTCCGAGCGATGGCCCGGGTGAGCTCTCATACGGACCTGGGCGACTCGTCTTCCGGCGACGCGCGCGCGCCCGTGCGCGTCCTGCACATCTATCCCAAGGGCGATTTCTTCACCGGCGCGGCGATCCAGGTCTGGGATCTGGTTCGCGGCCTGAAGGCGCGCGGCCACGACGTCGCGCTGGCGACACGACCGGCGTCGATCTGGTCGACCAAGTCGGCGGAAGCCGGCGTGACCCACTACGGCCTGCCGATGACCTCGGAGATCGACCTGCGCTCCGTCGCGTGCCTGGTGCGCGTGCTGCGGCAGCATCGCATCCAGGTGGTCCACGCGCACAAGGGCCGCGCGCGAACCCTGGCGCTCCTGGCCGGTCTCGTCACGCGCCTGCCGGTCTTGATTCTCAATCGTGGCGTCACCTTCCCGCTCGACGCGTTCAATCGCCTCGGCTACGTGACCCGGCGGGTCACCGCGGTGATCGCCGTGTGCGAAGCGATCAAGACGCAGCTCATGCGATGCGGTGTCCCCGAATCGAAGATTCACGTCATCTACTCCGGAACCGATACGGATCGCTTCCATCCCGGAGTCGATCGCCGGCGCATTCGAGCTGAGCTCGGCCTGAAGCCGGGCGAGTTCCTGGTGACCCAGATCGGCGTGCGCGCCGAGAAGGGCAACGACGACGTCATAGCGGCGATGGCGACGGTCACGACCAGGTTGCCGTCGGCGCACCTGCTCATCGTGGGCGCGCGCGAAGCCGAGAAGCTCCACGAGCAGGCGCGGGCGCTCGGGCTCCGGCGAAACTTCCACGTGCTCGGCTACCGCGAGGACATCGCGGAGATCCTGGCCGGCAGCGACTGCTCGGTCGATGCGTCCTTTGCCGGGCTCGGGCTCACCGGTGCGCTCCGCGAGAGCCTGGCCGTCGAGACGCCGGTCGTGGCCACGGCGGTCGAGGGCAACCCCGAGCTGGTGATCGACGGCGAGACGGGCCTGCTCTTTCCGGCACGGAACGTGCCGGCGCTGGCGGCGGCCATCGAGCGCTTCATCTCGAATCCCGCCGAGGCCAGACGCACGGCCGAAGCGGGGCGCCGGCGGGTCATCGAGCTCTTCTCGACGCGGCGAAAAGTCGAGTGTGTCGAGAGCCTGTACCGCGAGCTAGTGGCGCGGGCGGATCACGCCTGCTCTTTGAGCCGGGGATAGACCTCGCGGACGAACATCTGCATGCCCTTGACCGTCTCGTCGTGGTCGAGGAACCCGGCCTGGCCCATGATGAGCAGGTGGCCGAACCCACCGACGTGCTCGTACATCTTCATGATCTGCCGGTAGACCGAATCGGGGTTGCCGGCGAAGACGAGCCCCGCGTCCATCAGCGGCCCGAGCGCGGGATTCTGGAACATCTTGAAGATGCCGGGGTTGGCGCCCTTCATCGCGTTCACCGTCGAGGCGGTCGGGTGATAGCCCGGCGGGCTGGTGAACTGCGGCGGCACCTTGTTGGACTCGAGGTACCACATGAGCTTGCGCGCGCCGGCGTAGCCCTCCTCGTCGGTCTCGCCCACGTAGACGAGCGCCGCGTACGCGAAGCGATCGAGCGCCGCCGCCGGTAGCTTGAGCTCGTCCCGGCGGCCCCGGTAGGAGCCGAACACGGTCTTCGTGCCCTCGAAGCCGGTCAGGAAGCAGGCGACGACGTAGCCCCGCTCACCGACCTCGCGCGCGCCGGACGGGCTGAGCGCGGTGATCCAGATCGGCGGATGCGGCTCCTGGTAGGGGCGCGGCCAGATGTTGACCTGCCGGTGATGGAAATATTTCCCTTCCCAGTTGAAGGGCCCGTCGTGGCTGGTCCACGCCTTCACGATGAGGTCGTGCGCCTCCCAGAATCGCTCCTGCATGCGCGTGGGCCGGTGATTGCCCGCCGAGATCTCGTACGGCACGCCGCGCACGAAGCCGCATTCCAGACGCCCGCGCGAGTACACGTCGACCATCGCCATCTCCTCGGCCACGCGCACGGGCTCGCGCCGGTTCGCGATCGGATTGCCGAGGATCAAGAGACGAGCCTTCTTCGTGTCGCGGGCGAGGGCGCCCATCACGACCGCCGCAGACGGGTTCAGGTTGGTCGCGGTCTGGTGATGCTCGTTCACCATGATCTCGAGCCCGAGATCTTCGGCGATCTTCCACTCGTCGATGAAGCGGTGATAGAGGTCGGCGCCGATCTTCGGGTCGTAGTACCGGTTGGGCAGCTTCACCCGGATCGAGTCGTATTCCTTCGGGTCCGGCAAGAGGTGATACGCGTTCTCACTGAAGAACCACGCCCGCATGCTTCGGGACTCCTACGCCTTACGCTCCGCGAGGAAGGCCCGCACGCGCTCGACGAACGCGCGGGGCTCCTCGATGTGCGGGAAGTGCCCGGCGCCGTCGATCGTCTCGAATTCGGCGCCGGGAATGGCGCCTCGATAGGCCGCGCCGTAGTACGACGCGGTGACGAACCGGTCGTCGGCGCCCCACAGGAGCAGCGTGGGCATGCTGACGCGGTGCAGCCACCGCTTGAGCTTCGGGTTGTGGAAGTAGGGCTCCCACGCGTACAGCGCCGTCGCCTCGCGGTTGCGCGCGATCACCGTCAACTGATCGTCGGAGAGCTTGGACGGATCGAGCGCGGCGCGCGCCGGATCGCGGTACTGCAGGCGCGTCACCTCGTCGGGCGGTAGCGCGAAGATGTCCGGGATGTCACGGGTTTCGCGGTCGCCCACCTTGATGCCGAGCGGCGCCACCAGGACGAGCCCGCCGAACCGCTCGCCGCTCTTGACGGCCATCTCGGCAGCGATCCAGCCACCCAGCGACGAGCCGATCACGATCACGTCACGGAGATTCCGCTCGGTGAGCAGGTCGAGGTAGAGATAGGCGAGATCGTCGACGCTGTCGACGTTACTCGCGTCGGGCGAGTGCCCGAAGCCCGGGTGCGACGGCGCGACCACCCGGCCGTAGGCCGCGAGCAGATCGATGAACGGCGCCGACGGATCGAGGCCGTCTTCGCCGTGGAGCCAGAGGATCGGTCGCCCTTGGCCGCGCTCGAGGATCTCGAGCGTCACACCGTGCACGCTCAACCAGCCCGGTCGATCGGCGGTCATCGTCGACCGCGACTATATCAGGAATGTGCTAACGTCGCGCCCTACGAAAGTGAGGGTGGGCCCATGAGGATTCTGACGACGCACATCGGGAGCCTGCCGCGTCCCGACGACCTGGTAGCGCTCCTGCGGCAGCACGACGCGGGCGGCGCGGCGGGCGCGGCGCTCGACGCGCGGGCGCAGTCGGCGGTCGCCGACGTGGTCCGGGCGCAAGCGGCGGCGGGCATCGACATCGTCAACGACGGCGAGCAGGGGCGGACGGACTACTCGACTTACATCAAGGATCGGCTGACCGGCTTCGAGGGGGAGCACGCCGACCAGGTGATGGGCGCCGATATGAAGGAATTTCCCGAGTTCGCGGCGCGACGTCGCGGCTCGGTCTTCAAGCGGCCGACCTGCTCGGGGCCGATCGCGTGGAAGGATTTCGGCGCTGTCGAGCGAGACATCCAGACCCTTTCGAAGGCCGCGCGGGCGGTGGGCGCCGACAACGTCTTCATGACCGCCGTGTCACCGGGTCAGGCCGCCCGCTTCCTGCTGAACCGCTACTACCCGACGGACGAGGCGTACATCGGCGCGCTGGCCGACGTGCTCAAGCGCGAATATGCAGCCATTGTCGGCGCCGGGTTCACGCTGCAGCTCGACTGCCCCGATCTGGCGTCGGGCCGAAACAACCAGTTCCAGCACCTGACGCTGAAGGAGTTCCAGAAGGTGGCCGCCATGCATGTGGAGGCGCTCAACCACGCGGTGGCCGACCTGCCGCCCGAGCGCATGCGCCTTCACATCTGCTGGGGCAACTACGAGGGACCTCACCACCGCGACGTCCCGCTGCGGGAGCTCGTCGACATCCTGTTCAAGGCGCGGCCGGCCGGCCTGTCGGTCGAGGGAGCCAACCCCCGACACGCGCACGAGTGGAGTGTATTCGAGGAGGTCAAGCTGCCGGAGGGCAAGGTGATCATCCCCGGTGTGCTCGACACGACGACGAACTTCATCGAGCACCCGGAGCTGGTCGCGCAGCGGATCATTCAGTACGCGCGCGTGGTCGGGCGCGACCGGGTCATTGCGGGAGTCGACTGTGGCTTCGCCACCTTCGCGGACACGCCGACGATCGATCCAAAGATCGCGTGGGCCAAGCTGGGCGCCATGGTGGAAGGCGCGCGGATCGCCTCGCGCGCGCTCTGGAAGTAAGGCGGCGGAGGCTCAGGCGCTCGGCCGCGAGCGCGCCGCCCGGAGCAGGGCGGCGATGCGCGCCGCGGACACGGGCGTCTCGGTGACGCGCACGCCGAAGGGCGCCAGCGCGTCCTCGACCGCATTGGCGATCGCCGCCGGCGGCGAGATCGCGCCGCCCTCGCCGAGCCCCTTCACGCCCAGCGGGTTGCGCGGCGACGGGCATTCGAGGTGCACCGTCTCGATCAGCGGCAGGTCGTCCGCCTTGGGCACCGCGTAGTCCATGAGCGAGCCCGTCAGGAGCTGGCCGGTCTCGTCGTAGACCATTTCCTCGAAGAGCGCGCCGCCCACGCCCTGCGCCACGCCGCCGTGCACCTGGCCCTCGACGATGATGGGATTGATGACGCGGCCGCAATCGTGGGCGACGACGTAGCGCAACAGCTTCACTCCGCCGCTCGCCACGTCGACCTCGACCAGGGCGACGTGGACCGCGCTCGCGTAGGTCACGGTGGGCACATGGTGGTAGGCGCTTGCCTCGAAGTCAGGCGAGGCCACACCGGGCTTCGCGAAGGTCGGGATCGACGCCTGGACGACTCTCGCCAGATCGACGGCCGAGCCCGGCGAGCCCTTGACGAAGGCGCGGCCGTCGTCGATCTCGATGTCGTCCGGAGCGGCCTCGAGCAGGGCGGCCGCGGCGCGGACAAGCTTCCCGCGCACCTCGCGGCAGGCGTCGACGATGGAGCTGCCGGCCGTCACCGCGCTACGGCTCGCGAACGTTCCGACGCCGAAGGGCACCTGCGCCGTGTCGCCGCCCACCACCGTGACCCAGTCGAGCGGAACGTCGAGCGCGTCGGCGGCGACCTGGGCGAAGCTCGTCTCGTGCCCCTGGCCCGAGTTGATCGCGCCGGTCGCGACCAGCACGCGGCCGGCCAGATCGAGCTTCACCGTCACGCCCTCGAAGGGCCCGATCGCCGTGCCCTCGACGTAACCGGAGATGCCGATGCCTCTATACACGCCACGGGCGCGCAGGCTCGGCTGCTCCGCGCGGAACTGCCGGTAGTCCGCCGCTTCCAGCGCCTTCTCGAGCGCGTCGGGGAAATCGCCGGTGTCGTAGACCAGCGGGTTGCCGTCACGGTAGGGCATGCCAAAGTCATACGGCAGCTCATCGGGCCGGATGTAGTTGCGTCGCCGCAGCTCGGCCGGGTCCATCCGGAGCTCGCGCGCCAGGCAGTCGACGATGCGGTCCATCGCGAACACCGTCTCGGGCCGGCCGGCGCCACGATACGGCGCGTTGGGGGTCTTGTGCGTCACGACGGCCCGCACGTCGACGCGCATGTTCTTGATCCGGTGCGGCCCGATCAGGTGCGCGACCGTGTTGTACGGGAGTACCACGCCCCAGACGTTGTAGGCGCCGAGATCGAGCCAGATGCGATCGCGCACCGCGAGGATCGTGCCGTCGCGCGTGGCGGCGAGCGAGATCGCGTGGACTTGATGCCGCGCATGCGCGGCGCCGGACATGTGCTCGCGCCGGCTCTCGATCCATTTCACGGGCCGGCCGAGCGCCATCGCCGCGATCGGGACCAGCGCGTCTTCCGGGTACCCGGAGGCCTTCGTACCGAAGCCACCGCCGAGGTCGGGCGCGACCACGCGGATCTTGTGGGGCGGCAGCCCGAGCGCCGGCGCCAGCCCCTGCTGGACGAAGTGCGAGACCTGGGTGGAGTTCCAGGTGGTAAGCATGCCGTCGCGCCGATCCCAGAGGGCCACGACGCCCCGTGCCTCGAGCGGCATGCCGACGTAGCGCTGGATGTGAAACGTCTCGCTCACGGTCACGTCGGCCCGGGCGAAAGCCACGTCGGCATCGCCGATGGCATGCGAGAAGCCGACCCCGACGTTGGTACCCCACTCCGGGTGCACGAGCGCGCCGCCCGGCTCGCCGGCTTTGACCATGTCAACGACCGCCGGTAGCGGCTCCCAGTCGACCTGGACGAGGTCCGCGGCGTCCTGGGCGCGCTCGGGGGTGTCGGCCACGACCATCGAGACGATCTCGCCGACGTAGCGCGCGCGATCGCGACAGAGCGCCCACTGGGGCGCCTGACGAATGTCGAACTTGACCACCGCGCCGAGCCCGGCCGGCACCGCGCCGAAGAGCGGCAACGGTTTCATCCAACGCTCGAGGTCGGCGAACGTGAACACGCGAACCACGCCCGGCGCGGCGGCGGCCGACTCGGTGTGGATCTCCCGCACGAGCGCATGAGCGTGGGGCGAGCGAACGAACGCGGCGTGCAACATGCCGGGCACGACCACGTCGTCGACGAAGCGACCCTCGCCCCGGAGGAATCGGGGATCTTCCCGCCGCTTCACCGCCGCGCCGAAGAATTTTGCGCCCATCGCTCGCCCGGCCTCGCGACTATACACCCGCTTTCCGCCAGTGAGATCGTGCGCTATCCTGCCAGCCACATCTCGATCTCGCAGGAGGCTCTCGATGGGCAAACGGTCAGTCGTGCTCCTGGCTCTGCTTCTCGTCGCGCTCGCCGGGCTCGTGGTGCCCGGAGAATCGCAGTCGCCGATCAAGATCGGCGTCATCGAGCCGCTCTCCGGCCCCGTCGCGGCGTCGGGCAACTACGTCCGCATGGGCGCCGAGATCGCGCGCGACTGGATCAACGCGAAGGGCGGAGTCGGTGGCCGCAAAGTCGATCTGCTCATCGAGGACAACAAGTCCGATCCCAAGGAGGCGGCGAGCGCCGCCGAGAAGCTCATCGTGCGCGACAAGGTGCCGGCCATCATGGGCGCCTGGGGCAGCTCGATGACGCTGGCGGCGATGCCCAAGCTCGAGGAGTACGGCGTGCCGATGGTGGTGGAAACCTCGAGCGCGGCGTCGATCACCAAGCGCGGCAACCCGTGGATCTTCCGCATCAGCCCGCCGTCGGAGATGGAAGCGCTCGGACTCGAACGCTACGTGGACAAGCTCGGCGTCAAGAACGTCGACTTCCTGGCCGTCAACACCGACTGGGGCCGCGGTTCGATCACCGCGTTCGGGGACATGCTGAAAAAGAGGGGCGCCTCGGTCGGCGCGACCGAGTTCATGGACCAGGCCGCGACCGACATGAACGCGCAGATCACCAAGATCAAGGCGACGGGCGGCGACACGCTCTTTCTCACGACGGCCGTCGAGCAGATCACCCTGGTGATGAAGCAGGCGCAGGAGCAGCGTCTGGCGCGCAAGATCGTCACGACCGGCGGCAGCTCGTCGCCCACCCAGCTCATCAAGCAGGCCGGCGCGGCCGCCGAGGGTAGCTACCACATCGTGTTCTTCATGCCGTGGTTCCCCGAGGCGATGCCCGACGGCAAGCTCGCCAAGGCGTTCGTCGACGAGTGGACCAAGCGTGGCCATCCGTTTGAGGGGCTCACCGAGGGCTTTCGCGGCCACGACGGCATCGCCACCATCGCCGAGGCTATCCGGGTAGCCGGCAAGGACGAGCCCAAGGCCGTGCGCGACGCCCTCTGGAAGGTAAGCTTGATGGGCGTGAACGGCCCGATCAAGTTCGAGAAGGAAGGCCCCGCCGGCAAGGAGAGCGGCCAGAGCCAGCCCAGCATCTTCATCGTGCAGATCCGCGACGGCAAGGTGGCGCTGCCCGACTTCCTCGCGAAGAAGTAGCACGCGCGGCCGGATGGAGCAGCTCCTTCAGCACCTGGTGAACGGCCTGGTGCTCGGCGGGACGTACGCCCTGCTGGGCATCGGGCTCACCCTCATCTTCGGCCTCATGAACGTCGTCAATTTCGCCCACGGCGAGTTCTACACGCTGGGGGCGTACGTCGCCTTCGCCGCGCTCGCGTGGGCCGGCGTGAGCTTCTTCCTGGCATTGCTAATGGCGATTGCCGTCGGCGCCGCGCTCGGCTGGCTCTGCGAGGAGACGCTCTTGCGCCCGCTCCGGGGCGAGTCGATCGACACGACCATGCTGGTGATGATCGGCGTCTGGATCGCCATGCAGAACGGCGAGCTGCTCGTCTGGGGTGGGGTCGCCAAGTCGATTCCGCATCCCTTCCCGACGGCGCCGCTTGTTCTCGGCCCGGTGGCGATCGCGCCGCTCCGTCTCTTCGTGCTCGTGCTGGCCGCGGCCCTCATCGCGGCCTCGTGGCTCCTCATTCAGAAGACGAAGCTCGGCCGCGCGATGCGCGCGACCTTCCAGGACCGCGACACCGCGGCGCTCATGGGCGTGAGCATCGGCCGTATTCACGCCGTCACCTTCGCGTTCGGCTCCGGATTGGCGGCGGCTGCCGGCGCCCTGCTCGGGCCGGTGTTCCTCGCCTATCCGTCGATGGGCGACCTGGCGTCGCTGAAGGCCTTTTCCGTCGTCATCCTGGGCGGGCTCGGCAACCTGCCGGGCGCGACGGTCGGCGGGCTCCTGCTGGGCGTCGTCGAGGAGCTGGGCGCCGGGTACATTTCTTCCGGCTACCGGGACGCGGTCGGCTTCGTCATCATCATAGTCGTCCTGCTGCTCCGGCCCTCCGGGCTCTTCGCGCGCCAAGAACGCATCGCATGACGCGCGCCGGCGGCTGGCTCGTGGCGGCGGCCGCGCTCACGCTGCCGTTGTGGCTTTCGAGCGCGTATCACCTGCACGTCGCGATCATGGCCGGCATCTTCGGCGTGCTCGCGCTCTCGCTGAACCTGCTCCTCGGCTTCACCGGCCAGCTCTCGCTCGGCCATGCGGCGTTCTTCGGGATCGGCGCCTACACCTCGGCGCTCCTCACGCTGAAGGCCGAGTGGTCGTTCTGGCCAGCGCTGGCGGCCGGCGTCGCGCTGGCGGGCGCGGCCGGCTGGCTCATCGGGCAGCTCTCGCTGAAGCTTCGCGGCGCCTACTTCGTGCTGGTCACGATCAGCTTCGCGGGTGTCATCTCGCTGGTCAGCGTGAACTGGATCGAGCTGACCAACGGCCCGCTCGGCCTGCCGGGCGTGCCGGCGCCGGAGCTCTTCGGGTGGTCGCTGCGCAGCAAGACTGCCTATTACTATCTGGTCCTCGCGGCTCTCGCGCTGTCGTACCTGGTGTGCGTTCGCCTGGTGGGGTCGCGGATTGGCCGCGCCTTCGTGGCGCTGCGAGAGAACGAGCCGCTCGCCGAGTCGATCGGCGTGGACGTGACGCACTATCTGGTGCTCGCCGCGGTCGTCAGCGCGGCCATGGCCGGCCTCGGCGGTTGCCTCTACGCCCACTACACCCGGTTTGTCAGCCCGGAGGTCTTCCTGTTCACCTACACCGTGACGATGGTGGTCATGGTGGTCGCGGGCGGAAAGGGCACGCTGGCCGGCCCACTGGTCGGTGCGGTGCTGTTCACAGCGCTGCCCGAAGTCCTACGCGCGGCGACGACATGGCAATGGCAGATGCTGGCATACGGCGTGCTCCTCGTCCTGCTCGTCTTCTTCCTGCCTCGCGGCATCGTGCCCGCGGTGCAGGCGCTCCGCGGCCGCGGCGCCTCGTGACGCTCGCGGTCCACAACCTCGCCGTGCGCTTCGGCGGCGTCGCCGCTCTGGAAGCGGTGACGTTCGAGGTGCGGCCCGGCTCAATCACGAGCGTGATCGGCCCCAACGGCGCAGGCAAGACGACCGCGTTCAACGCGATCACAGGGTATCTCCGTCCGGCCGGCGGCCGTATCACCTATGATGGCGTCTCGCTGACCGGGCTCCGCCCCTCGGCCATCGCCCGGCGCGGCATCGTCCGGACGTTCCAGCGCACCAGCGTCTTCCCGACGCTGAGCGTCGAAGACAACGTGCTGACCGGGCTCCACCTGCGTGGCACCGCCGGCTTTTTCGAGGTGCTCGCGGGCCGGCGCCGCCTGGCCGCCGAGGAGAAGACCCTCGCCGCCGAAGCGGCCGCGATTCTCGAGCTGGTCGGGCTCGCCCACCGCCGGCGCGAGACCGCGAGCGCCCTGCCCTACGGAGAGCAACGGCTCGTCGAGCTGGCCATCGCGCTGGCGGCGCGCCCGCGCGTGCTGCTGCTCGACGAGCCCGGCGCGGGCATGACGGGCACCGAGAAGACGGTGGTGAGCGCCCTCATCCGGAGAATTCGCGAGCAGGGTGTGACTGTCCTGCTGGTCGAGCACGACATGCGGATGGTCATGGGCATCTCGGACACGGTGATCGCGCTCAACGGCGGCCGCGTGATCGCCGAGGGGCCGCCCGCCGCGATCCAGTCGCACCCGGACGTGATCCGCGCCTACCTCGGAGCCTCGCGTGGCCCCGCCTGACGCGCCCGCGCTTCTGCGACTGGAGGACATTCACGCCGGCTATGGCCCGATCACGGCGTTGCGCGGCCTGGATCTGGTTGTGGCGCCGGGCGAGCTCGTGTGCCTGATCGGCGCCAACGGCGCCGGGAAGACCTCGACCCTACGCGCGATCTCGGGCCTGCTCTCGCCCAGCCGGGGGCGCATCGTGTTCGACGGCCGCGAGATACACGGGAGCGAGCCGGCGGCGATTCTTCGGGCCGGCATCGCCCACTGCCCCGAGGGGCGGCGCGTGTTTCCGCACCTGACCGTCGAGGAGAACCTGGCAATGGGCGCCTACGTGCGGCGCGATCGCGCGGCGATCGCCGACGACGTCGCCAATGTCTGCCGCCACTTTCCCGTTCTGGCCCAGCGCCGCCACCAGATGGCCGGCACGCTCTCGGGCGGCGAGCAGCAGATGCTCGCCATCGCCCGCGCGCTGATGGCTCGGCCGCGCCTAGTCCTGTTCGACGAGCCATCGCTGGGCCTGGCGCCGACCATCGTAGAGACGACGTTCGGCATCATCGCGGACATCCGGCGCCGGGGCACGACGGTGCTGATGGTCGAGCAGAACGCGTATGCCGCGCTTCGCATGGCCGATCGCGCGTACGTGATGGAGACCGGGCGCATCGTGCTCGAGGGCGCCGCGCGCGACCTGCTCGAGGACGACCACGTGCGGCGCGCGTATCTCGGGGGTTAGAGCCCACCTAGACGGCGGGGAGTCTCCGTGCAGATACATCATTGCGTCGGATTCCCAGTCTCACTATGCTGAAATCACCTATGTGTGAAGTGGAGCGGTCCGCTGGCTCACCTTCGCTCGCCGCGGCCGCTCACCGCGAGCGTTCGGCGTACATCAAGACCCAGCGAGGAGGACATAGGTAGAAGGACATGGACCTGGTTGCATTCTTTTGCCTACAACACGGGCGCGTCCATTCATCGAACGTGTCTTCCGTTCTGTCGATCGCTGATCAGATCTTCAGCGGCTTGACGGACCAGCAGATGCGTGCCGCCCAGCCAAGGGACTCAACTCGCTGGTTTGGCTGTTGTGGCACATGGCGCGCGTCGAGGATGTTGGCGTGAACTTGATCGTTATGGCGGGCCAACAAGTGCTCGACGAGGGCTGGTCTGCCCGCCTGGGCTTCCTTCGAACGGATGTCGGCAATGGCATGGCGGACGAGGAGTTGACTGAGTTCGCCGCGGTCGCCGACATCGACGCAATCCGGGCATATCGCGATGCGGTCGGGCGACGAACCCGAGATGTCGTCAAGGCTCTCGGGCCTGCGCGCTGGACGGAGGTCGTGAGCTCGGCAGACGCCGCACGTGCGCCCGACTGGTTCAAGGTCTTCCTGGGGCAGCCGCGTGCGTTCGAGCTCGGCACGTCGGCGATCACGCACAACGCGATCCATTTGGGCGAGGCTGCCACAATCTGCAGCCTGGTCGGCGCCGCCCGTGTCTGAGAACTACCGTCAAGTCGTAGGGCTGATTCGTAACAGACGCCGAACAACAGGCTAGAGCGGACTGGCTTCGCCAGCCGCTCAGCCTGGACGTTAGCGATACATGCGAACGACAACCGAGCGCGATTTCCTGCAGTGGGCCGCGGGCAAGGGGCTCGCTCTCGACCCCCAGTACCCTGATTCTGCGGTCCTGGACTATCAGGGAGGCTCAGACGCCCGCTTCTGGACCGTCCCGCCACAGCCTTCGCGCCGCCCCTACCTGATCGCCTCGTTGCTGCAACTGTTGGGCGAGTGGCAAACCTGCCACGTGTGGCGTCACCTGGGAGTTGGCCTAATCCGGTTAGTGCTGATGGCCAGCCCGGTGAATGATGTTGTCGAGAGTCGGATCCTTCAAGGACTCGGTCTGCCGCTTGGAACATCCGAGGTCGTCGCGTTCCACCGCCGATCTCTCCGCCCTCATCACCCTCCTCTTCTCAACGACTATCTTCGGCTGGTCAGTCGGGGAGGATCTGCTTGTAGTCCCAGACCATGCACGTCAGCTCATCCAGACCGATCATCATGGGGTCATACACGTCTCTTTTCGAAGCGTTGGAGACATCGAGCACTGGGTTTCGGCGATGAGCCGCATCGGCTTCGATCTTCCGGAAGACCTGCCCGACGAAACGTTCAAACGGCCAGGGTGGATGCCGGAGTGATCGCTAACAAGCCTATCTGGACTCCTCATGCAAGAGGCGTGAGGCGCGGATGAAACGGTTCCTGATGAATGCGCGCGGTGATAACGCATCGCGCCCTGCCTCGTAGAGCCACGATTGGCGTGGGGG
>JBKPCO010000106.1:0-21583 GCA_046727415.1 Candidatus Methylomirabilota bacterium | reverse complement strand
CCATGTCCTCGGTACCGACCATCTCGGCCGGGACATCCTGGCTCGCGTGCTCTACGGGGCGCGCCCGGCTCTCATGGTCGGCTTCGCCGCCGTCGCCATCTCGGGCGTGCTCGGCATGATGGTCGGATTGTTCTCCGGCTACTTCGGGGGACGCCTCGACGACGTCTTCATGCGGCTCGCCGACATCCAGCTGGCCTTCCCGTTCATCCTGCTGGCCATTGCTGTCATCGGTGTGCTGGGACCGAGCCTGCCCGTGATCATCGTGGTGATCGGCGTCTCGAGCTGGGTCGTCTACGCGCGAGTGGTGCGGGGGGCGGTGCTGTCGCTGCGCGAGCGCGAGTTCGTGCAGGCGGCGCACGCCCTCGGAAGCCGCGACGGCCGCGTGCTGCTGCGTCACATCCTGCCGAACGCCTTCACCCCCTGGCTCGTCGTGGCGACGCTCGACATGGCGCGAGTGATCGTGATCGAGTCGGCGCTCTCGTTCCTCGGGCTCGGCGTGCAGCCGCCGACGCCGACATGGGGTGGAATGCTGGCCGACGGGCGCGTTTACATCTCTACAGCGTGGTGGCTAGCGACCTTCCCGGGCTTGGCGATTCTCGTCACCGTGCTGGGGATCAACCTGTTCGGCGATGGACTGCGCGATACGCTCGATCCTCGTTTGAATCTGTAGCCGCTTCCGGGCGTAAGCGGTGGCGCGGCCGGGATCCGGGAGGGGTCGAGACGACCACGCGGCACGCGTGCGCTGCTCCACTCGTCTGGGCGCCTAGCGCCCGCCGATCGCTTTTTGGGAACGGGTCGCTTCGACCCCTCCCGCATCCCGGCCGCGCCACCGCCCACGCCCGGCGTCGGCGTCAGGAGCGGCGGGATCTCTGGCGCGCAAGCATCGTCCGGACGATGAGCGCCATGGCGGCTGTGGGGGCGGTTAGCCAGAGGGGGCCGGAGGGGACGCCGAGGACGGTGTTCACGAGCAGGAATCCGGCGCCGCCGATGAGGGCGATCCAGAGCAGTGTCGCTGTGGTGCGATCGACGGCCTGGCGCCATCCAACGTGCGCTACGGTCAGGGCGACCAGGGCTCCGAGGGTGTCGACGAGGACGTCGGCGATGCTTGCGGAGCGGCTTGGGACGAAGGACTGGTGCAGCTCGTCCAGGATCGCCCAGGCGACGCTGATTGCGAGGGCGAGGAGGCCAGCGTTTCGCGGGGTCAGGTTGCGGCCGCGGACGAAGGCGCGGAGCCAGAGGGCGGCAAGGATCGCGTACTCCGAGAGATGGGCGAGCCGGCGCGTGAGCCAGTGCAGGATTTCGAGCTGGGCGGGCGTGGCCCATGGCGCGAGCGTTCTGAAGAGCGGCAACAGCCAGCTCTCGGTGTGCTCCGAGCTCCCGGCGTCGGTGGAGAGCCCGACGATGATGGTCATCCAGAGGATAGGTGGAAGCCAGTACTTCGGGCGCACGCCCCTATGGTACAAATACCCGACCATGACTCGAGTCGACTGGAGCTATCACCGGAAGGGCTGAACCTCCTGCGCCAGAGCGCAGGGGTTCCTTGCGAAGAAGAAGATCGCGGTCGTCGAGACGATCGACACCCGCAAATCGCCCATCGTCGGTGACGCCGCCTTGGCGGTGGCCCGCGACGTCGACCAGATCTACGTCGCCAAGGGCAAGAAGGTGATCCAGGTCGACCTCAAGACCTCCCGGCCGGGACGGGCCGAGCTCTTGGCGCTCCTCCTGGGGCCCACCGGCGGCCTCCGGGCGCCGACGGTCAGGGTGGGCCGCACGCTCCTGGTCGGATTCAGCGAAGAGGCGTACGCGAAAGTCCTCAGGTAGACAGTAGAAGGCGGCCGGGCACAACGGCCGTGCTACAGTTGCCGCGATGCTCGGCGGGATCCTCGACGATCTGCTGACTTCCCCGTCGACGGGGCCGTGCATTACGGCGACGCGCCACTTCCCGGCGCGGTCTCCAGTACTGGTCCCGCTCCCCTCGTCGCTCGACCCTCGCATCGCTGAGGCGCTGCGCGCGCGGGGGATCGGCGAGCTCTACTCGCATCAGGCGCGCGCGTGGGAGCTGATCGAGAAGGGCCACCACGTCGTCGTCGTCACGCCAACCGCGTCCGGCAAGACGCTTTGCTACAACCTGCCGGCGCTGCAGGCCCTGGTGCACCAGCCCGATGCGCGCGTGCTCTACCTGTTTCCCACGAAGGCGCTCGCCCAGGATCAGCTCGCCGAGCTCGAGGCGCTCGCGCGCCAGCTCCCCGAGATGCGAATGTTCACCTACGACGGCGACACGCCGCAGGACGCGCGTCGCGCCGTGCGGGCCCGCGCGAACCTCGTCCTCACGAATCCGGACATGCTCCACTCCGGAATCCTGCCGCACCACACGAAGTGGGCGACCCTGTTTCAGAACCTCCGGTACGTCGTCATCGACGAGCTGCACGCGTACCGGGGCGTGTTCGGAAGCCATCTCGCCAACGTCCTGCGCCGCCTGCGGCGCATCTGCCGCCACTACGGCTCGACGCCGCAGTTCATCATGGCCTCGGCGACCATCGCGAACCCTGGCGAGCTGGCCCGCCGGCTGACGGGTGAGCCTATCGAGGAGATCACGCAGAGCGGCGCCCCGACCGGGGACAAGGTCTTCGTCTGCTACAACCCGCCGGTCGTCAACAAGGAGCTCGGCATTCGCGCGCCGTATCTCGGCGAAGCGGCGAAGCTCGCCATCCGGTTCCTCCGGGAGAAGATCGCGACGATCATCTTCGCCCAGAGCCGGCTCGCGACCGAGGTGCTGCTGACGGCGATCAAGAGCGGCGTGGCCGACAAGACGGGCGACAGCGGGATCGTGCGTGGCTATCGCGGCGGTTATCTGCCGACCCGACGCCGGGCGGTCGAGAAGGGGCTGCGCGAGGGCGAGGTGCTGGGCGTCGTCTCCACCAACGCGCTCGAGCTCGGCGTGGACATCGGTCATCTCGACGTCGCGGTGCTCGCCGGCTATCCGGGCGGCATCGCGTCGCTCTGGCAGCAGGCCGGACGCGCCGGACGCCGCAGCGGCCGATCGGCTGCGCTCTTCGTGGCGACCAGCGCGCCGCTGGACCAGTTCATGGTCACCCATCCCGAGTACCTCTTCGGTACGCCGCCAGAGCATGCGCGCGTGAACCCGAACAACCCGTTCATCTTGGTGAACCATCTCAAGTGCGCCGCGTTCGAGCTGCCGATCGGCGACGACGAGCGGTTCGGGGAGCTCGACGTCCGGCGCTTCCTGGCGGCTCTCGACGACGAGGGCGTGCTGCACCACACCGGTTCCCGGTGGCACTGGGCGGCCGAGACCTATCCGGCCGACCACGTCTCGCTCCGCACGGTGACCACCGACAACTTCGTCGTCATCGACACCACCGCACGCGACGAGAAGCAGACGAAGCGGCGCCAGATCATCGCCGAAGTCGACTGGGGCAGCGCGTTCGCGACCATCTATCCCAAGGCGATTTATCTGGTAGAGAGTGAGCCGTACGAGGTGCAGGAGCTCCACTTCCGCGAAGACGAGGAGAAGGTGGCTTACGTCAAGCGCGTCAACGTGGACTACTTCACCGACGCGATCAGCGCCAAGGGCGTCTGGATCCTGCAGCGTCTCGCCGACCAGTCGCGTTCTGCCTACGTGGCCGAGCAGGGTGAGGTGCTGGTGGCCGAGAAGGTCGTCGGCTTCAAGAAGATCAAGATGGGCACGCTCGAAAATGTCGGCTCGGGCGAGGTCGAGCTGCCTCAGCAGGAGATGCAGACGACGTCCGTCTGGCTCACGGTGCCGCCGGAGACGCTGGCGCGGGTCAGCCCGTCGCGCGAGGAGCTGATCGACGGCCTGCGCGCGGTGACGTATCTGCTGCACCACCTGGCGCCGATCTTCCTGCTCTGCGACATCCGCGACCTCGGCTCCTGGCTCGGTGACACGACGCCGGCGACCAGCGGCGCAGTCGCGACGCGCGAATCGGCCAAACGACGCCTGATGGAGGCGGAGCAGTTCAACCCGACCATCTATCTCTACGATTCTCATGCCGGCGGCATCGGGCTCGCCGAGCACCTGTTCGAGATCCTTCCGGACCTCCTGCGCCGCGGGCTCGAGACGCTCGAGGCGTGCGCTTGCCAGGCTGGTTGTCCCTCGTGCGTCGGTCCAGTGAACGAGGTCGGCCGCCGGGCCAAGTCCACCGCGCGGTCGTTGCTGCGCGCGCTGACCGACTGACGTCGCGTGGCCGCTCAATCGCTCGACGACCTCCGTCGCGTCATCCGGCGCATCGAGAACCGGCGCCCGAAGCGCCCGGCTCCCACGCCGGTCGAGGAGGTGCTGGGCGGCGAGCTGGTCGACACCGGCGCGGGCCCACTGCTGGTGGTCCGCCGCGAATTTCCGCTCTCGCACCAGCACGGCCGTCAGCGGCTCGCCGCCGCGCGCGAGGCGCCGCTCGAGCTTCTGAGCGCGATGACGCGCGCCGCGCAGCCCCTGGTCGACGCACGGAGGCTCCTGTTCCTCGACGCCGAGACGACCGGGCTCGCCGGCGGGACAGGCACGTACGCGTTCCTGGTCGGCGCGGCCTGGCTTGAGGAAGATCGCCTCGTGCTGGCGCAGCACTTCATGCGCGACTTCGACGAGGAGCCGGCGCTCCTCGCGGCGCTCAAGCCCTTGCTCGAGCGCGCGAGCGGACTGGTGACCTTCAACGGGTCGACCTTCGACCTGCCGCTCCTCGAGACGCGTTTCATCATGGCGCGCGGCCGCTGGCCGGCCGCGTTACCGCACCTCGACCTCCTGCGTCCGGCGCGGCGCGTGTGGGCCTCGTGCTTCGCGGACTGCCGGCTCGCGACGCTCGAGCGCGAGGTGATCGGGCTCGTGCGCGACGACGACATTCCCGGCGGCTTCATCCCGGCGCTCTACTTCGACTATCTGCGCTCGCGGCGTGCGGCACCGCTGGCCCGCGTTCTCGCCCACAATCGCGACGATGTCCTTACGCTGGTCGGGCTGCTCGCCTGGTTCGGGGGTGCCCTGACCACCCGCGAGGCGCTGACGCCGGGGGAGATAAGCGGGCTCGGCAGGCTCTGGGAGCCGGTCGATCTCGAGCAGGCGCTGGCCTGCTATCGCGGCGCCCTCGACGCCGGGCTCGCCGGCGCGCCCGCGCAGGCCGTCCGCCTCCACCTGGCGCGCTGGGAAAAACGCCTCGCCCGCTGGGACGCCGCGTGCTCGCTCTGGGAAGAAGCCAAGCGTCACGCCGGGTTCGATCCGCGGCCGTGGGAGGAGCTGGCGAAGTTCCACGAGCACCGCCGCCGCGACTTCGTCACCGCGCGCGCCGTGGTCGAGGACGCGCTCGGCCTGGCCGAGGCCGCCGGCGCTCCACTGCGGACGGTCGGGGCCTTCACGCACCGGCTCGGCAGGCTGGAGCGGCGCATGACGAGCGCCGTCGGCTTGCCGTCGCGACCGCGCGAATGACCCCGAGCGGCTCCGCCCCGCGCGCGTGAGCAGCGCGGTGCCGGCGCGACTGCGCGCCTTCACCCTCGCCGAGCGCCCCGACCTCGAGGGCGCGGTGCGCCGTCTCGTCGGCTCGATCTGGCCCCGCGAGATGGAGTACATCCATCACGATCCCGTCTGCGGGCGCCACTGGGGCGCGCTCTACGGGGAGTTCGCGGAATTCCAGCCCGTGCTGTGCAAGGGGCGTGGCGTTGTGGTCGCCGCCGGGTTCACGATACCCCTGGTGTGGAGTGGCCAGGTTCGCGACCTGCCGTCAGGCGTCGACGGCGCCCTCGAGCGCGGTGTGCGTGGTCGGGCGAGGGGTCGCACGCCCAACGCGCTGTCCGCCTTGCTGGCCGCGGTGGCGCCGAGTCGGCAGGGCCACGGTCTCAGCGCGCGGGTCATTCGCGCGATGAGAGTCGTCGCGGCCCGTCACGGGCTCGATGTCTTGATCGCGCCAGTGCGGCCTACCCTCAAGCACCGGTACCCCACGACGCCGATGCGTCGCTATGCGCGATGGAAGCGGAAGGACGGCGCGCCCCTCGATCCATGGCTCCGCGTTCACTGGCGGCTGGGCGCGAAGCTGCTTCGGGTGGCGCCGCGCTCGATGGTCGTGACCGGTACGGTGGCGGAGTGGGAGGAGTGGACGACGATGACGTTCCCGGAGAGCGGCCGGTACATCGTACCCGGGGCGCTGGTGCCGGTCGCAATCGATCGCCCGCGCAACCGAGGGCGCTATGTCGAACCGAACGTGTGGATGCGCCACCCCGTCACGTGAGAAACGTGACGACGTGCAGGACGGGGGCCTGGGGCCGCACCCGCAGGCCGCTCGGATAGGCGACCGAAGAGGGCTGCGACGAGTGGACGCGCTGGCCGGAGGGTAGGCCGAGGCAGTAGAGGTTCTCCGAGCCCCGGAAGTAGCGGCGGACGATCACGGCGTCGCCGGCCGGATCGGGCACGAAGGTGACGTCGTCGGGTCACGCTGACCCTCGCACCGGCCGGGCGCCCGTTCGCGTTGGCGAACACACCGATTTCGGTCATCACAGCTTCCTCTGTCATGACTCCCGGCAGGAAGTCGGCGGCGCTGACGAACTCGGCGACGAAGGGGGTCGCCGGATTGTGATAGATCGACTCCGGCGCCCCGATCTGCGCTAGGCGGCCCTCCTGAAGGACCCCAACTTGGTCGGCGAAGACGAACGCTTCCTCCTGGTCGTGGGTGACGAGGATCGCCGTGACGGTCTCGAGCTCGACCAGCGCCATTCGATCAGGCTCGGTCGTGGCTCACGAGACCGGCGTGATGGGCGGCTTGCCGTCCAGGACCGCCAAGCAGTTGCGGACGGCGAGCGTTGCCATCGCCACCCGGGTGTCGCGCGAGGCGCTGGCGATGTGCGGCGCCAGCACGACATTCGTCAGCGCGATGAGCCCGGGATGGACCTTCGGTTCCTCTTCGAACACGTCGAGCCCGGCGCCGGCGATCCAGCCCTCCTGAAGGGCCTGGACGAGCGCGGCCTCGTCGACAACCGGCCCGCGCGCCGCGTTCACGAGGATCGCCGACTTCTTCATAAGGCGCAGCGTACGCGCATTGATCAGGTGGCGGGTTTCCGGCAGGAACGGCGTGTGGAGGCTGACGAAATCGGCTTCTCTCAGGAGCGTCTCGAGGTCGACCCGAGACGCGCGCAGGTCGCGCTCGACGGTGGCGTCCGCCGACACGGCGTCCTGATAGAGCACGCGCATGTTGAAGCCAAGGGCACGCCGCGCCACGGCACGACCGATCCGGCCGAAGCCGACGATGCCGAGAGTTTTTCCGTGGATGTCGGCGCCCCACAGCAATTCCCACAGCCAGCGGTCCCACTGGCCCGAGCGCACGTAGCGGTCCGCCTCCGCCACGCGGCGCGAGGCCGCCATGAGGAGCGCCCATGCGAAGTCCGCCGTGGTCTCGGTGAGGACGTCGGGCGTGTTGGTGACGACCACGCCCCGGCGGCGGGCGGCGGCGACGTCGATGTTGTTGTAGCCGACCGCCACGTTGGCGACGACCTTCACGGTCGGCGCCGCGGCCAGGACCTCGTCGTCGATCGCGCTGACGATATGGCAGACAAGGCCGTCCTTGCCCCGCAACCGGGCGATGAGCTCGGGCCGGGGCAGGGGGTCCTGGCTGTTGTGGTAGTCGACCGCGATCTCCTTGGGAATCATGGCGAGGGCTTCGGCGGGCAAGACGTTCGAGACCAGGACGCTTTTGCTCATCGATTTCCTCTTCCGGTTTTTTCCGCTTGCTCGGCTCTTCGGGCCCCGGTACATTAGCACTCGTTTGACTTGAGTGCTAAATGGTTCTTGGGGGCTTGGGATGGCCAGACCCACCGCTAGGAAACCGGCGCGACACCAACACAGCACGAAGGAGGCAGAGACACCATGAAGATTCGTCCGCTGCATGACCGCATCCTCGTCGAGCGGCTCGAGGAGAAAGAGGTCAAAAAGGGCGGGATTATCATTCCCGACACCGCCAAGGAGAAGCCGCAGGAAGCCAAGGTCATCGCCGTCGGCAACGGCAAGGTCGGCGAGAACGGCAAGAAGATCGCCCTCGACGTGAAGGCCGGCGACAAGATCCTGTTCGGGAAGTACTCGGGCTCCGAGGTCAAGATCGACGACAAGGAATATCTCATCCTGCGCGAGGAAGACGTCCTCGCCATTCTCGAGTAAGGAGGAACCTGATCCATGCCGAAGCAGCTCAAATTCGACGAGGAGGCCCGGAGCTCGCTGCTCAAGGGCGTCAACATCATGGCCGAGGCCGTGAAGGCGACGCTGGGCCCGAAGGGGCGCAACGTCGTCATCGACAAGAAGTTTGGCAGCCCTACGATCACCAAGGACGGCGTCACCGTCGCCAAGGAGATCGAGCTGCAAGATCCCTACGAGGACATGGGTGCCCAGATGCTGAAGGAGGTCGCCTCCAAGACCTCGGACATCGCCGGTGACGGCACCACCACCGCGACCGTGCTGGCCCAGGCGATCTTCCGCGAGGGGCTCCGCAACGTGACCGCCGGCGCCAACCCGATGGGCCTCAAGCGGGGCATCGAGGCAGCGGTGGAGGCGGTGAACGACGAGCTGAAGAAGCTCTCGAAGTCCACCAAGGACAAGAAGGAGATCGCCCAGGTTGCCACAATCGCGTCGAACAACGACAAGACGATTGGCAACCTGATCGCCGAGGCGATGGAGAAGGTCGGCAAGGACGGCGTCATCACCGTCGAGGAGTCGAAGTCGGCCGAGACGGTGCTGGACGTGGTCGAGGGCATGCAGTTCGACCGCGGCTACCTCTCGCCGTACTTCGTGACCGATCCCGAGCGCATGGAAGTCGTGCTGGAGGACGCGATCGTCCTGATCCACGAGAAGAAGATCAGCGTGATGAAGGACATGTTGCCGCTGCTCGAGCAGGTCGCGCGCTCCGGCAAGCCCTTCCTGATCATCGCCGAGGAAGTCGAGGGCGAGGCGCTGGCTACGCTGGTCGTCAACAAGCTGCGCGGCACGCTGCACACGGCCGCGGTGAAGGCGCCGGGCTTCGGCGATCGCCGCAAGGCGATGCTCGAGGACATCGCGATCCTCACCGGCGGCAAGGCCATCACTGAGGATCTCGGCATCAAGCTCGAGAACATCAAGCTCGAAGACCTCGGGCGCGCGAAGAAGGTGGTCGTCGATAAGGACAACACGACCCTCGTCGAGGGCTCCGGCAAGGCGAAGGAGATCGAGGGGCGCATCAAGCAGATCCGCGCCCAGATCGAGGAGACCACGTCGGACTACGACCGCGAGAAGCTGCAGGAGCGGCTGGCCAAGCTGGCCGGTGGCGTAGCGGTCATCAAGGTCGGCGCGGCCACCGAGACGGAGATGAAGGAGAAGAAGGCGCGCGTCGAAGACGCGCTGAACGCGACTCGCGCGGCCGTCGAGGAGGGCATCGTGCCTGGCGGCGGCGTGGCGCTCCTGCGCGCGTCCAAGGCCATCGATCGCGTGAAGGCCGAGGGCGACGAGAAGGTCGGCGCCATGATCGTTAAGCGGGCACTCGAGGAGCCGATTCGCCAGATCGTCGAGAACGCCGGCCTGGAGGGCAGCGTGATCGTCGAGAAGGTGAAGAGCGAGACGGTGGCCAACCGCGGCTACGACGCGGACAGCATGGACTATGTCGACATGGTCCAAGCCGGCATCATCGACCCGACCAAGGTCGAGCGGGTGGCACTGCAGAACGCGGCGTCGATCGCGTCGCTCCTGCTGACGACCGAGGCGCTCATCACGGACATCCCGGAGGAGAAACCGGCCGCGGCGCCGCCCATGCCGCACGGCGACATGTATTAGCCAAACTCGGAGGGGGGCCTTGCCCCCCTTGATCTCGGAGGGGGCCCCGACGGCCCCCTCCGACCTCCCCCGGATTCGATTGCGCCGGCAAAGCCGGCGCTCGGAGCGGTGGAGGCGTACGCGGTTCGAACACTCGGGCTGGGCTGGAGCGGTCCGGGTTGTATCTATTTGTCGGCGTTGACCTTGCACCCTACCTGGATGTTTGATACGGTTAGGCGCTTAACTCGGTCAGCTCGATCGAGCTCAAAGGAGGTGAGCGAACACTGCGACCGTACGAAGTCCTCGTGATCGTCGATCCGCGTCCGACCGATGAGGAAGTCGCCGCGCTGCTCGAGCAGCTCGGCGGGCAGCTCAAGACGCTCGGCGCCGAGGTCACCAAAGTCGACAACTGGGGAAAGCGTCGGCTCGCGTACGACATCCGCAAGCAGAGGGAAGGCACGTACGCGGTCTTCGAGGTTTCTGCCGAGCCATCCATGGTGAAGGAATTCGAGCGACAGGTGCGCCTCAACGAAAACGTGCTGCGTTTCGTCAGCACGCGGGTTCCGATCCGCAAAAAGGCTCGGCCGGCGAAAACCCAGGAAGTGCTCGAGGAGGTCAGCTGATGGCGAGCCTCAACAAGGTGTTCCTGATCGGTAACCTGACCAAGCCCCCGGAGCTTCGCTACACGCCCAGCGGGACCGCAGTGGCCGATTTGCGGCTGGCGGTGAACCGCAACTACACGACGCAGGGGGGCGAGAAGCGCGAGGAGACCTGCTTCCTCACGGTGGTGGTGTGGGGCAAGCAGGCGGAGAGCTGCGGTGAATACCTCGACAAGGGCAGCCCCATCCTGGTCGAGGGTCGGCTGCAGACCCGCGAGTGGGAAGCCAAGGACGGCGGCAAGCGAACGGTCATGGAGGTCGTGGCCGAGCGCGTCCAGTTCATGGGACGCGGCCGCGCGGCCGCCCCGGCAACCGTGCCGGCGGGAGCCGAGCCGTTCACCGAGGAGTCCGGGTCCGGCAACGACGATGTGCCGTTCTAGCGCGTAAGGGCGCGAGACGAGAGGAAGGAGCGAGCCATTCCCCCGACAGCCCAGAAGCCCGTCAAGCGCCGCCGGTTCGGACGGCGGAAGGTCTGCAAGTTCTGCGTGGACAAGGTCGACCTCGTCGACTTCAAGGACGTCCGACGTCTGCGGAGCTTCGTCAGCGAGCGCGGCAAGATCATTCCGCGGCGCATCTCCGGCAGCTGCGCCCGTCACCAGCGCCAGCTGACGCACGCCATCAAGCAAGCGCGAACGGTGGCGCTCCTGCCGTACCTCGCGGCGGACTAGGCCATTGAAAGTCATTCTGCTGGACGACGTCACGAAGGTCGGACGCCGCGGCGAAGTGCGCGACGTCTCGGACGGCTACGCGCGGAACTTCCTGATCCCCAAGCGGCTGGCGCTGTCCGCCACCGCCGGGAACCTCAAGAACCTCGAGCACATCAAGAAGCAGCAGGAGGCCAAAGCCGACCGCGTGAAGGCTGACGCGGAAGGCCTGCGCGCGCGCATCGAGGCGCTCGCCTACGAGGAACGCCGGCAAGCGTCCGAGGAAGGCAAGCTGTTCGGCTCGGTCACCGCGCAGGACATCGCGGATTTTCTCGGCACGCGCGGTATCCAGATGGACCGCAAGCGCATCACGCTCGATGAGCCCATCAAGGCGCTCGGCGAGTTTTCGGTCTCGATGCGCCTGCACCCGGACGTCACCGCCCAGCTCAAGGTCACCGTCGTCCGCGAATAGCGGGCGCGGCGCTCGCGCGATCCAGGGCCCCCGAGGAGCACTCGTCGGGGGCCCGTTGTTTTTATCTACGTTTCATCCACCCGTCATCCACGGCTGACGGGTGGATACCCACGGGATGTCCACGAACTCATCCACCGAATGGCGCTCGCGTGGGAATTTTATTGACGCAGACGCGGCGAGCGTTCGAGGATCGTCGCAGCATGGAAGCGGTAGCGTGAGCTCGTGAGCCCGCTGGACGTTCCGGCGCGAATTCCTCCGCACAACCTGGACGCCGAGCGCGCCGTGCTCGGCGCCGTCCTCCTGGAAGGCCGCGAGACGCTCCCGCGCGTGATCGAGGTCCTCAGGCCCTCGGACTTCTATACGGAAGCCCATCGCGTGATGTACGGCTCGATGCTCACCCTGTTCGATCGGGGCGAGCCGGTGGACGTGCTGACGCTGACCGAAGAGCTCCGGCGCGCCGATCAGCTGGAGTTCGTGGGCGGGCCCGCGGCGCTGGCCCTGCTCGTCGAGCAGGGCTCCATCTCCGCCTACCTCGGCTCGTACACGTCGATCGTCCGCGACCGCGCGGTGCTGCGCGAGCTCATCCAGACGTCGAGCCAGATCATCGCGCAGGCGTTCGACGCGAAGGACGACGTGCAGACGCTGGTGGACGACGCCGAGCGGAGGATCTTCAGCCTCGCCGAGCGGCGCCTGGAAGGCAGCGCGCTTCCCATCGGCAAAATTCTGAGAAACACGTTCGAGTACATCGAGCGCCTGTACGAACGAAAAGAGCACGTCACCGGCGTCGCGACCGGCTTCGAGAAGCTCGACCTCGAGACCTCGGGCTTCCAGCCCTCGGACTTCATCATCATCGCCGGTCGACCAAGTATGGGGAAGACCGCGTTCGCGCTGAACATCGCGCAGCACGTCGGGATCACGCTGCGCGGGCGCGTGCTGGTGCTGAGTCTCGAGATGTCGGCGCAGCAGATCGTGCAGCGCATGCTCTGCTCCGAGGCGAAGGTGGACTCGCAGGCCGTGCGCACCGGTTATCTGAGCTCGGCCGACTGGCACCGGCTCACGGCCGCCGCGGGCCGACTGTCCGAAGCGGCGATCTTCATCGACGACAGCCCCGGACTGACGGTGCTGGAGGCCCGCGCCAAGGCGCGCCGCATGAAGGCCGAGCACGGGCTCGACCTGCTCGTCATCGACTACCTGCAGCTCATGCGCGGCCGCGCCGCGATGGAGAGCCGGCAGCAGGAGATCTCGGAGATCTCGCGGTCGCTGAAGGCGCTGGCGAAGGAGCTGAACGTTCCGGTCGTCGCGCTCTCGCAGCTGTCGCGCGCCGTCGAGGCGCGACAAGCGCGCGAATTCAAACCGCAGCTTTCGGATCTTCGTGAGTGCGTCACCGGTGACACGGCGGTGCTCCTGGCCGACGGCGGACGGGTCCCCATCCGGGATCTGGTCGAGACGGCGCCCGAGGTCCTCTCGATGTCGCCCGATGGCAAGATCGTCACGGCCAAGACGGAACGCATCTGGTGTGTGGGCTCGCGACCGGTCTTCTCAGTGCGGCTCTCCAGCGGGCGGGCGCTTCGCGCGACGGTGCAGCACCGGCTCTTCTCCGGGCGCGGATGGGCGACGATCTCCGAGCTTCGCGTGGACGACTGTCTCGCACTGGCGCGAACAGTCCCGAATTCTCTCGCCCCCGACCACTGGCCAGATCAGCGTGTCGCGCTCCTCGGCCAGCTGATCGGGGACGGCAGCTATCTGAGCCATCAGCCGCTGCGCTACACGACGAGCTCCGACGAGAACAGCGAGATCGTGGCGCATGCCGTGTGCGAAGAATTCGGCTGCCGTGTGACCCGTTACGCGGGCCGGAGGAGCTGGCACCAGCTTCTCATCAGCGGAAACGGAAATCGCTGGCATCCCGCCGGAGTATCCGCCTGGCTGAAGACACTCGGCATCTTCGGGCAGCGGTCGTTCGAGAAGCGCGTTCCGGCGGCGGCGTTTCACCTGTCGGCGCGACTGATCGCGCTGTTGCTGCGCCATCTCTGGGCTACGGACGGGACGATCGCCGTCCGCCGGGGAGGCAGAGGGAGCGACGCCGTCTCCTACGCCACGAACAGCGAAGGGCTGGCTCGCGACGTGGCGGCGCTCCTCCTGCGTCTGGGCATCGTGGCGCGAATCACGTCGGCGAAGAAGGGCGCCTACCGGCCGTCGTTCATGGTGCAGGTGTCCGGCGTCGACGATCAGCGGCGTTTTCTGGATGTGGTCGGTGCGTTCGGCCCTCGTCGACAGCAGGCCGAGCACTTGGCCGCCCGTCTCGACGGCCGGTCCGCGAACACCAACGTCGATACGCTGCCGATCGAGTCATTCGAGCGCGTGAAACAATTGATGCGCGCGCGTGGGATCTCGCAGCGGAGGATGGCGGCGCTGAGAGGAACGACCTACGGCGGGACCTCTCACTTCCGTTTCGCGCCGTCGCGCGCGATGTTGCTCGAATACGCGGATCTCCTCGACGACCGGGAGCTACGTGCCGTCGCCACGAGCGATCTGTTCTGGGATCGGATCGTGGCGATCGAGCCGGCCGGGGAAGAGGAAGTCTACGACCTCACGGTGCCCGGACCCGCTTCGTGGTTGGCGGACGGGATCGTAAGCCACAACTCGGGAGCGCTCGAACAAGACGCCGACGTCATCCTGTTCCTCTATCGGCAGTCGCAGTACAAGGAAGACCTGCCGCTGGACGAGCGCAACATCGCCGAGGTCATCATCGGCAAGCAGCGCAACGGCCCGGTGGGAACCGTGCGCGTCGTCTTCCTACCCCAGTACGCGCGTTTCGAGAACATCGCAGAGGGACACAGGCAGCCGCAGCCCTTCTAGGCTCGCCGTGCGGCCCGTCGTATCATGGGCCTCGTGCGGCTGAGCCAGCTGAAGCGTCTCTTCCTTGGGAGCCCGCTTCCCACCGCGCAATCACGGCACGAGCGACTCGGGCGCGCGACCGCGCTGGCCGTCTTCGCTTCCGACGCGCTCTCGTCCGTCGCGTACGCGACCGAGGAGATCCTGCTGGTCCTCATCCTGGCCGGCACGATCGCGCTCAGCTATTCGCTTCCCATCGGCATCGCCATCGCCATCCTGATCGCGATCGTCGTCAGCTCGTATCGGCAGACGATTCGCGCGTACCCGCAGGGCGGCGGCGCCTACATCGTGAGCAAGGACAATCTCGGCGTGCCGGCCGGCCTGGTGGCGGGCGCCGCGCTCTTGATCGACTACGTCCTGACGGTGGCGGTGAGCGTGGCGGCGGGCGTCGCGGCGCTCACGTCGGCCGTTCCCGAGCTGTTTCCGTATCGTACGGCGTTGTGTGTCACCGCGGTCGTCGGCATCGCGGTCACGAATCTCCGGGGCATCCGCGAGTCCGGCAAGCTCTTCGCAGCGCCGACCTACCTCTTCGTCGCGAGCCTTGGCAGCCTGATCGTCTACGGCAGCGTCGGCGCCCTGTTCGATTTCCTCCCGGAGGCGCCCTATCAGCGGCACCCGCCCGGACTCGAAGGAGTCGGGCTCGTCCTGTTCCTCCGCGCGTTCTCCTCCGGCTGCACCGCGCTGACCGGCGTCGAGGCCGTCTCCGACGGCGTGCCGGCCTTCAAGCCGCCGGAGGCGCACAACGCGCGGATCGTGCTGACGTGGCTCGGGGTGATCCTGATCGTCCTCTTCCTGGGTACCACCTTCCTCGCCTACGACTTCGGCATCACGCCGCGTCCGGAGGAAACGGTCGTCTCGCAGCTGGCGCGCCACGTCTTCGGCGGTGGTTTCCTCTACTACGAGCTGCAAGCGGTCACGATGCTGATCCTGCTCCTGGCCGCCAACACGTCGTTCGCCGACTTCCCGCGGCTGTCGTTCTTCCTGGCGCGCGACCGCTTCATCCCGCGTCAGTTCGCGACGCAGGGCGACCGGCTCGTGTTCTCCAACGGCATCGTGATCCTGGGCGGGGTGGCCGCGCTCCTGCTGGTGATCTTCCGCGGCGACACCCACGCGCTGATTCCACTGTACGCCGTGGGCGTCTTCTTGTCCTTCACGCTCTCGCAGGCGAGCATGGTGCGCCGCTGGCTCCGCCGCAAGGAAGAGGGCTGGTGGTGGCGATGGTGGTTCAACGCGGTGGGCGCGCTCGTCACCGGCCTGGTGATGCTGACGATCGCCGCGACCAAGTTCACGCACGGCGCGTGGATCGTCGTTCTGCTGATCCCCACGCTGGTCGCCATCTTCTGGCTGGTACATCGCCACTACGAGGAAGTGGCGGTGCAACTCTCGCTCGACGGCCTCGGCCCGCCGGCACCGATGACCAACACGGTCCTGGTGCTGGTCGGCGACCTCCATCGCGGCGTGGTCAAGGCGATCCAGTACGCGCAGACGCTCTCGCCGAACGCGAAGGCCGTGTTCGTGGAGACGGACCCGGAGCGCACGCGCCGCCTCGAGGAGAAGTGGGGCAAGTACGGGATGGGCGCGCCGCTGATCGTGCTGAGCTCGCCGTACCGGTCACTGCTCGGCCCGCTGACCGAGTACATCGACCACCTCCAGGGGCACGGGGAGAACCACGTGGTCACGATCGTGCTGCCGGAATTCATTCCAGCCCGCTGGTGGCAGCTTGGGCTCCACAACCAGACGGCCTTCCTCATCAAGGGCGCGATGCTCTTCCGCAAGAACGTCATCGTCACCGACGTTCCGTACCACCTCCGTCACTAGTGCGCGCAACGGCGACCGGCCGCGTAGCAGGGCCCGAGCAACTCTCTGGTACACTCGGAAGCCGCGTGGTCACCCGATGAAGATCGCTCTCACCCCCGACGGCCCGCTGGACGTCCGCGGCACGCTCTCGCGCTATCACCGCTGGGGCGACGACCCCACGAATCAGGTTGGCGACGACGTCTTCCGCCGCGTGCTGCGCGTGGAGAGCCAGCTGGTGCCGTACGAAGTCCGGTGGACCGGCTCCGTCGACGACGCGCGTATCGTCATCCGGATTCCGGGCGCCCGTGGCGACGCGATCAGCGCGGCCGCGATCGCCGAGGTACGGCGCATCCTCGGGCTCGACTTCGACCTGACGGGCTTCTACCGCATGGCGAAGGGCGACCTTGCGCTCGCGCCGCTTGTCGAGTCCCTCTACGGTCTCCGGCCGACTTTGTCGCCCACGCCCTTCGAGATGTTGGTCGGCTCGATCACGGCCCAGCAGATCAATCTCTCGTTCGCCTTCGCGTGCCGCGCGCGCCTGGTGCGCCGGTATGGAACGCCAGTGCGGATGGGGCGCGAGACCGTGTGGGCCTTTCCCGAAGCAGCGCGGCTCGCGCGGGCGCGGCCGCAGGACCTCCGGGCGCTGAAGTACTCGACGCGTAAGGCCGAGTACATCCGCGACCTGGCCCGTGCCATCGTCGCCGGCACCATCGATCTCGAGGCGGTCTGTCTCGAGCCCACCGAGCGTGTCATCACGCGGCTCACCGATCTCCGCGGGCTCGGCCGGTGGACCGCGGACTGGTTCCTCGCTCGCTGTCTCGGGCGCGGCGACGTCTGTCCGGCCGGTGATCTCGCCGTGCGCAAGGCGTTCGATCACTACTACGGGCGCGGACGAGCGCTCAGCGAGAACGCGATCCGGCGGCGCGCCGACACGTGGGGGCAGCACCAGAATCTCGCCGTCCACTACATGCTGGCCGGGATGCGTTTGACGCGGCCTGCCGTCGGCGGCGGCACGTGAAGAAGAGCGGCCTCAAGATCTTGGGTCAGCCAGACCCGGACGTTCCCAAGGACGTGCACCTGGTCGGCCGCTACGCGCTCGGCGTGGACTGGGCCGACGACCACGGCTCGATCTATCCGTTCGACCGGCTCCGGCACGATTGCGCCTGCGGCGAGTGCGCGGCGCTCGATCCGGTCCCCGCGGAGATCGCGTGGCCCGCCGAGATCAAGCGCACGGCCGAGGGACTCTCCGTGACCTGGGTCGACCGCCACACGAGCCTCTACGCGTACCCGGACCTGCGCGCGCTGTGCCGCTGCGCGGGCTGCACCGGCGGTCACTGATGGACGAGACGCAGAAGCGCTGGGTCTTCGCCGGGATCGTCCTGTCCATCTTCCTGGCGGCGATCGAGTCGACGGTGGTGGCCACCGCGATGCCGACGGTGGTGGCGCGCCTCGGCGGCATCCGCATCTATTCCTGGGTCTTCTCGGGATTTCTGCTCACGCAGACAGTGACGATGCCGCTCTGGGGACGCTTCTCCGATCTCTACGGTCGCCGACCGATCTTCCTGACCGGGCTCACGACCTTCCTGGTCGGCTCGGCGCTGTCGGGCGCGTCCCAGAACATGGGGCAGCTGATCGTGTTCCGGATGGTCCAGGGGCTCGGCGCCGGCGCCTTGATGACCCTGGGCTACACCATCATCGGCGAGCTGTTCGGTCTCGAGCGGCGGGCGCGGATGCAGGGATACATCTCGAGCGTGTGGGGTCTGGCCTCCCTCATCGGGCCGTGGGTTGGCGGGATGCTCACCGACTACGTCTCGTGGCGCTGGGTGTTCTACATCAATCTCCCGATCGGCGCGATCGCGATGGCGATGCTGGCGACCACGCTGCGCGGGATTCCGCGGCCGACCAGCCGGCCCGTCGTGGACTGGGCCGGCGTCGCGCTCTTCGCGGCCGGCGTCTCGGCGATCCTGCTCGGCATCGTCGAGGCCGGGCGCGTCGGAGCCTGGTCGACGATCGACGTCGTCGCGCTCCTCGCGCTCGGCGCAGTCGTGCTCGTCGGATTCGTCCTGGTTGAGCGGCGCGCCACCGACGCGATCGTGCCACTGGGGCTCTTCAGGAATCGGATGGTCGTGGCCGCGGTGGTCACGCGGTTCCTCGCCGGCATGGCCATGTTCGGCGCGCTTTCCTTCGTGCCGCTGTTCCTGCAGTCGGTGACCGGGGCCAGCGCCACCGGCGCGGGCCTGGTCCTCACGCCGTTCGTGCTCGGCTGGGTCGTCACCTCGGTCCTGAGCGCGCGACTGGTCCTCCGGGTCGGCTTCCGGAGCGTCGTGTTCACCGGGATGGCGGCACTCACCGGCGCGTTCCTGCTGTTCACGCGCTGGTCGGCAGCGCTCACGCCCGGCGCCGCGATGGTGGACGTCCTGCTGGCCGGCGTCGGGATGGGGCTCGTGGTGGTGCCGATGCTGATCGCCGTCCAGAGCGTGGTGGCGCGGCGGGACCTCGGCGCCGCCACCTCGATGACGCAGTTCTTCATGTCGATCGGCGGGGCGCTTGGCCTCTCGGTCATGGGGGCGGTGATGTCGCAGCGCCTGCACGCCGCGCTCCCGATGGCCGACGCGCTGCACGGTGTCTTCGTGGTGGGCTTGACCATCTGCGTTGCGGCGCTCGCCTCGTCGTTCCTCGTGCCGCCGGGGCGCGCGCAGGACCTGGCCCGTGCCGAGATGCGCGGCGAGCCGACACGCGTGGGAGGATAGAGGTATGGCGGGTGACGCGCCGCTGCTCGAGCGCTTGGCCAAGCTTCCGGCGATTCCGGCGGTGGCCGCCCTGGAGCTTCTCGAACGGCTCTCGCAGCCGCAAAGCGATCCGGTGATCGGCCCGCTGTTCGGAGTGGACGAGGAGGGCGACGCCGCGGTGAATCCGCTGGTCCCGGCGGTGCTCAAGCAGTTCGGCGACCGCAGGGAACTGACCTGCTACGCCGCTCTCATCGAGGGGCTCACCGGCGTCTGGAATGCCGCCGTGCGCGCGGCTGTCGTGACGCGCCTCCGGGCCTCGGGGCTTCCGCCCGATGACCTGCTGCTGCGGCTCGGCGCCCTGTCGCCCACGCTCGGCTTCACGGCCGAGAAGTCCGGCTGGGCGCGGGAATGGCTCGCGGATCCGTTCACGCAGGACGCACTACTCGTCCAGCAATGCGTGATCCGGATGCTGTTCGCCCTGCGCGCCATGGCCGACGCCCGCGCGGGCGAGCTGACGACCACGACTGGCTGATCGGACCACTGACTGATCGGAGGAGGAGATATGGCGACGATCCCCGAGAACTTCCGCGACATCTTTGCGAAGAAGGCATTCGCTCACCTCGCGACCGTCGGCCGCGACGGCGCGCCGCAGGTGACGCCCGTTTGGGTCGACTACGACGGCACGCACGTTCGCATCAACACCGCGCGGGGGCGCGTGAAGGACAAGAACCTCCAGCGAAATCCGAAGGTGGCGCTCTCGGCACAGGATCCCGACAATCCTTACCGCTACGTCCAGGTACGCGGGCGCGTCGTCGAGATGACCGAGAAGGACGCCGACACACACATCGACGCGCTCTCCAAGAAGTACACGGGGCGCGACAAGTACGCCAATCGCCGGCCGGGCGAAGTGCGGGTGATCGTCAAGATCCTGCCCGAGAAGGTCCAGAGCATGGGATGAGCGGGATCCGCTCCCGCCGTCCCGCGCGCGCATGATCCAGCTCGACGGGATCTCGAGGAGCTACGCCGGGCAGACGGTCCTCCACGAGCTGTCGTGGCGTATCGCCGATCGCGAGCGAATCGGGCTGGTCGGTCCCAACGGCGCCGGCAAGACGACGATTTGCCGCCTACTGGCCGGCGTCGAGGAGCCGGACGCGGGCCGCATCAGCCGGCCCCGCGAGGCGACCGTCGGCTATCTCCCGCAGGAGGCCGCCTCCAGCCCGAACAACTCCGTGCTGGGCGAGGCGCTCGCCGGCTTCGCCGACGTCTGGCAGGTCGAGCGCGAGATGGAGGACGTTGCCCAGCAGCTCACGGCCGCGGCCGGCGGCGCCGGCAGCGACGCGCTGACCGCGCGCTACGGCGACCTACAACACCGGTTCGAGGCCCTGGGCGGCTACCGGCTCGAGACCGAGGCGAAGACGATCCTCGACGGCCTCGGGTTCCGACCGGCAGATTTCGCGCGCCCGCTCGCCGAGTTCTCGGGCGGCTGGCGGATGCGCGCGGCGCTCGCGCGCCTCCTGCTCCAGCGTCCCTCGCTGCTCCTGCTCGACGAGCCGACGAACCACCTCGACATCGAGTCGCTCGAATGGCTCGAGTCGTTCCTGACCGACTACGAAGGTACGGTGGTGATCGTCTCGCACGACCGATACTTCCTGAACCGCATGGTCACCTCGATCGCCGAGCTCTCGCCGTCGGGCGTGACGGTCTATCCCGGCGACTACGATGAGTACCTGGTACAGCGGGAAGCGCGCCGCGAGCTGCTCGAGGCGCAGGCGCGCAACCAGGCCAAGCGCGTGGCCGAGATCGAGCGGTTCATCGATCGCTTCCGGTACCAGGCGTCCAAGGCTCGCCAGGTGCAGAGCCGCGTGAAGATGCTCGAGCGTATGGAGCTCGTCGAGGTCGAACGCGACGCGCGCGTGATCCGGTTCGCGTTTCCGCAGCCCCCCCGCACCGGGCGGCGCGTGGTGACGCTCGCCGGCGTCCGGAAGGCGTACGGCGACAACGTCGTCTACTCGTCGGTCGACTTCGAGGTCGAACGCGGCATGCGCGCCGCGCTCGTCGGACCCAACGGCGCCGGCAAGTCGACGCTCCTGCGGATGGTGGCGGGCGTGCTCCCGTTCGACCGGGGCGAGCGCACGCTTGGCACCCACGTGGCCGTTCACTACTACGCGCAGCACCAGCTCGAGGCGCTGACGCCGTCGTTGACGGTCCTGGAGGAGCTCGAGCGCGCGGCTCCCGAGCTCGGCCAGACGCGGCTCCGGACGATCCTGGGCACATTCCTCTTTTCCGGCGACGCGGTGGAAAAGAAGATCGGAGTGCTGTCGGGCGGCGAGAAGGCGCGGGTCGCGCTGGCCAAGATGCTCGTCCGGCCGGCCGCGCTCCTGTGCCTGGACGAGCCGACCAACCACCTCGACCTGGCCTCGCGCGAAGTGCTCGAGGGGGCGCTCGCGTCGTTTCCGGGTACGATCGTGTTCATCTCCCACGATCGCTACTTCATCAATCGCATCGCGACCGAGATCGTCGAGATCAGCCGCGGGACGCTCGTGACCTATCAGGGCAGCTACGACGACTATCTCGACTCGAAGGCTCGCGCGACCACGTCGGCGACGGTGCCCGCC
>JBKPCO010000105.1:0-27690 GCA_046727415.1 Candidatus Methylomirabilota bacterium | reverse complement strand
CACGAGCACGACCTGCCGTGGGTCGACCGCCCGAACGTCATGCGCAATTTCCTCGGCGAAGAGGGGCTCCAGGAAAAGGGGTTCGAGGCGACGTTCGTCCCCGACCTGCCCTTCTACGTCGAGGCGCTCGGCGGGGTCTTCAACGGTGACAACGACACGGCCTTCGGCCGCGGGTCGCTCGAGAATCCGCTCTTCACGGGCCGGCTGCGCACCTTTCTCGAGCTCGGCACGGATCATGCGCTCCAGCTCGGCATGTCCGTCGCGAGCGGTCAGACCTCGGAGGACCGGCCCAGCACGATCCTCGGCTGGGAAGGCCGCTACAAGTACCGACCGGACGGCTGGCTCCATCCCCTGGTTACTGTGACCGGCGAGGCGCTGTACTCGATCCGCCAGTTCAACGTCGGGGCCGACACCAACGGTGACGGCGTGCTCGATACGTTCGAGCGCCGGAACAAGAACCGCTGGGGCTGGTACCTCGGCGGTGAAGTGCAGCCGTGGCGCCGCTTCGCCGGCGGGCTGCGGTACGACTGGTCGCAATACCTGCAGAACCCGGGCATGGAATGGGCGGTCGAGCCGTATATCTCGTTCTGGCCGTCGGAGTTCCTCCGCTTCCGCCTGGCCTACAAACACACGGAGCGCACCACGCAGACCCGCGAAGCCTTCAACCTGAACGGCGGCAGCGCTCGCACGGTGGACGAGCTCCTCTTCCAGGCCTCGTTCATCCTCGGCGCCCACCCTGCGCATCCCTTCTAGGAGGCGACCAATGCGACACATCACGCTCGTCGTCCTGGCCATGTTCTCGCTGCTGAACCTGCACCAGCCGAGCGCGCAGGCGGCTCAAAAGCTCCGGGTCGTCACCACCATCCCTGATCTCAAATCCCTCGCCGAGGCGGTGGGCGGGGACCTCGTCGAGGTCGACTCGCTCACTCGCGGCACCCAGAACTTTCACGAGGCCGAGGTCCGGCCGAGCATGATGTTGAAGCTCCGCCGCGCCGACGCCCTTATCGAGAACGGCGCCGATCTCGACGCGTGGGCGGACGTCGCCGTCACCGGCGCGAACAACGGCAACATCATCCGGGGCGCCCCGGGACGGATCGACATCTCGCGCGGTATCCCGCTCCTCGAGGTCCCCTCGACCCGGGTCGACCGCTCGATGGGCGACGTTCATCCCCTGGGCAACCCCCACTTCTCGCTCGATCCTGGGCTCGCGCCGGCGATCACGCAGAATATCGTCGACGGCCTTTCACGCCTGGCCCCCGACAACAGGGCCGCGTTCGAGAAGAATCGCGCGACGTTCTTGCAGAAGCTGGACCGCGAGATGGACCGCTGGATCAAGCTCCTGGAGCCCGTACGCGGGGCCAAGGTCATCGTGTTCCATCCTGATTTCATCTATTTCCTGACCCGTTTTGGCCTGGTTCAGGTCGGCACGCTCGAGGACCGCCCAGGAATTCCGCCGTCGCCGCAGCACCTCGTCCAGATAATCCGTCAGATGAAGGCTGAGCAGGTTAAGGTGATCCTCGTGGAGCCGTGGAACGATCTGAAGCTCGCCGAGCGCGTCGCCGCCGAGGCCGGGGGCGCCAAGGCGCTCGTCATGGCCACGGCAGTGGGCGCGGTCAAGGGCGCAGACAACTACATCGCCGCGATCGAGTACAACGTCACGACTCTCGCCCAGGTACTGAAATGAGATGACCACCGACCTCATCGCGCTGCTCTGGGCGCCGTTTCTCATGTGCCTCGTGCTCACGGGAATCCACGCTTATCTCGGCGTCCACGTGCTCGCACGCGAGGTCGTCTTCGTCGACATCGCGCTCGCGCAGATCGCCGCCCTCGGCGCGACGGCGGCGTTCGTGCTCGGTCACGAGATGGATACCTGGGAATCCTACGCCTTCGGAATCTTCGCCACCTTGCTGGGCGCGCTCGTCCTGGCCCTCACGCGGAGCCGACGCCGTCATGTTTCCCAGGAGGCGGTGATCGGCGTGGTCTACGCAGTCTCATCCGCCGCCGCCGTGCTCGTGGCCGACCGCTCCGCGCACGGCGCCGAGCAGGTGCGAACGATGCTCATCGGCAATTTGCTCGCGGTGAGACCCCCGGAGGTCCTGAAGGTCGCGATCCTCTATGCGTTGATCGGGCTCTTTCACTGGCTCTGCCGCCGTCAGTTTTTCCTGATCTCGACCGATCCGGACCAAGCGTACCGCGACGGCTGGCGGGTCCGGCTGTGGGACTTCCTCTTCTACGCTTCGTTCGGCGTCGTTGTCACCAGCTCGGTCCGGATCGCCGGTGTCCTGCTGGTGTTCTCGTACCTGATCGTGCCGGCGCTCGCCGGCATCCTCCTCGGCCGGACCGTTTCGCAAAAACTCGTCATCGGGTGGGGCTTCGGTACGGTGGTAAGCGTCATTGGGATGGCGGCGTCAGCGATCTTCGACTTTCCGACGGGAGCGACGGTAGTGTGCGCATTCGGGCTCACGCTGATCGCGCTCTGGATCGCCTTCCAGGCGGCGCGACCAGCGTCGGGGCGGCTCACCCCGTCCGCGTGATCCGTCGATCGGCGTGCGCCGTCCTTGCGCTCGCCGCGCTCGCGGCCGGCTGCGCGAGCCTACCGCCCTCGCTGGCGATCGACACCCCGGCTTCCGTGGCCGGAACCTGGCGCGGCCGGATGACGGGCCCGCTCGGCAACGCGCCCGTGCTCGTGACGATCCAGGACGACGGCGCGTATCACGGCATGCTCTTCGTCGAGCCGACGTACCGCGAATTCTCCGGCGCGATCACCGTGGCCCGCTTCGCCACCGAGGCGCGCTACCAGGGGACCAACGGCATCGGCCGCGTCACGCTGCACGAGGAGCCCGGCCGGCGCGTCTTGAGATTCGTCAGCGACGGGGGTGGCGGTGGCGCTGAGCTCACGCCCTCGCCGTAGCCCCTTCTGGGGCATGGTAGCCGGCGCGGCAGGATTTCTCGTCCTGACGCTGGCCGTGATGGTCCTTCCGTCGGTTCCAGGCGACCCGGCGGTTCGCGACTGGCTCCTGGGCCTCGCGACCCCGCCGGTCGTCGCGACGTTCCGGGTGATCAATCGGGCCGGGCACTGGCGCGTGCTCCTTCCTGCGTCGCTCCTTCTCTTCCTGATCTTTCCGCTCGCCCGGCGGCGCTGGTGGATCTGGGGAGGGATGATGGTCGCCGCCCCCATCTGCGAAGGGCTGCTCAAGATCCTGATCGGGCGGGCGCGTCCGGAGGAGGCCTCGATGGGGTTCCCGAGCGGTCACGCGACGGCCGCCGCGGCCTTCTTCGGGGCCGTGTTCTACCTGGCGGCGACGCTCCCGCCGCTGCCACGCGCTCTCGTACGAATCGGCGCCGCACTGACGATCGTGCTGGTGGCGGTCGCGCGCGTGGTCCTGCGCGCCCACTGGCCGGCCGACACCCTCGCCGGGATCGCGCTCGGGCTGACCCTCGCGTCGATCGCCGCCATGCTGGCCGAGCGCCGCGACTAGCGCTACTCGACGACCCCCAGCCGGCCGTTGTGCGAGCCCATGTACCAGAGGCGCCCGCTCGCGTCGACCACCATCTTCCGAATGCCGACGTTCTGCGAGGGGAGGTTCACGACACGCATCCGCTCGGTCTTCGGATCGAAGCGTACGACGGTGTCGGTCTTGATCTCGTTCGCCCAGACCATGCCGCCGCCGTCGACGGTGACGGCGTATGGTCCGCCGTCGCCGGCCGGCAGCGGGTATGTCTTCACGACCTTCATGGCGACGGGATCGAGCTTGGCGAGCTTGCCATTGCCGTAGAGCGTGATCCACAGCATCCCGTCCGGCGCGGCGGCGACGCGGCGCGGGAGCGAGCCGCTGCCCATGTCGACCTCGGTCATCTGCCCGCTCTTCGGGTCGAGCCGGCCCATCTTGTTGTCGCTCATGCGGCAGAACCAGACGTTGCCGGCATGGTCGAGCGCAAGCCCGTACGGCCCGCCCGACGAGGGATATTCCTTGATCGAGCCCGTCCTGGTCGCGAGGCTCGCGACCTTGTTGCCGCTCTGCATGGTGAACCAGATCGTGCTCTGATCGTCCGTGATGATCAGTGTGTGCGGTCCACCGCCGCCCGACGGCGTCTTGAACTCGGTCGTCCGGCCACTCGCCGGATCGAGCCGACCGATCGTGCCGTTGCCGTTTCCGGTGGTCCACACCATGCCCTGCCGATCCACCAAGAGGCCGTGCGGATGGTGTCCCGGGGGCAGATCCCACTCCTTGAAGCTCTGCGTCCTGGGATCGAACCGGGCGACCTTGTTGCCGCTCATCACGGTAATGTAGATGCTTCCATCGGGCGCGACGGCCGGATCGCGCGCGAAGCGCGGCGTGGGCACCGGCCACTCGCTCACCTTGCCGGCCAGATCCGGATGCGCCCCGGGCGTGATGCCGTAATTGGAGCCGCCGGCGTGCGCGACGAGCGGCACGGCCAGCAGCAGAAACGCGAGGCGCCTCATTTCACGAACTGATCGCGCGCGAGCGCTGCGCGCACCTCGGAGCCCGAGAAGAGCAGCGTCACGATCACCTCGATCGACGCGTTGCCGCCGAGCCCCTGGCAGCCGATGGCCGCGCGCGTCGGCTTGCCCCGATCGCCGAAGAGCTCGACCAGCAGATCGGCCGCCCCGTTGATGACGCGGGGCTGATCGCCGAATCCGGGCGCCGAGTTCACGAAGCCCAGCAGGTGCACGAACTGCTGGACCCGGTCCAGATCGCCGAGGGCGTATTTCACCGCGGCGAGCGTCATGAGTATGGCGTAGCGCGCCGCCTCGTAGCCCTGCGCGAGCGTGAGGTCCTTGCCGACGACACCCGGCAAGTAGGGCTGGCCGCCCTTTCTCGGCGTGGTCCCCGAGAGATAGAGCAGGTTCTGAACGGGAAAGTGCGAGATGTAGTGAGCGCCCGACGAGTTCGTGCGGTACAGGTCCTCGAGGTTCGGGAGCTCCAGGCCCAGCTTCTCGAGCTTCGCCTCGACGATCATGTCTGCCTCCTCACCGCCCGAGATCGTCCCAGGCGAGCCGCGCCATGCGGCCGATCAGCTGGTAGGCGCCGGCGAAGCCCGGAGTGCCGTCCTTCAAAGTCTCGGGAACGTTCGAGGTGTAGGCAGACAGGATGAACAGAGGCCGGTCGCCCTTGAAGACGATGCCGGCGTCGTTGTAGCAGCGGTAGCCCGTGCCCGTCTTGTGCGCGACCTTCGTGCCGAGCGGCAGAAGCGACGGTAGCCGCGTCTTCAGCTTCTGCCACGAGAGGATGTCAAGCCCGAGCCGGCAGAGCGCCGTCGTGCACTGAAGCCGCGTGGCCGCTGCGGCATCGGTCGTGCCCTTCAAGATCTGTTCGAGCAGGAGACCCTGGTCGTTGGGCGTCGTGGTGGTGATCCGGTCGAGCGTGTTGTCGGGCCCGGTTTTCGGCGGGATCCCGTACCGATGAACCGTCCCGGTCAAGCCGACCGCCTCGGTGTAACGCTGGACGTTCGGGAGCCCCACCAGGTCGACGACGGTACCCGTGCAGGTGTTGTCACTGACGATGATCATCATCACCATCAAATCCCGCAGCGTGAGCCAGAATCCGGGCGTCAGGTGCTGGAACGTGCCCGAGTCGTTGTCCTGGTACTTCGCGTCGATCGTCACCTTCTGATCGAGCGAGAGCTTGCCGGCGTGAACGGCGGCGAGCGCCGCCATCATGATCGAGATCTTGCGCGTGCTGGCCGACGGCACCGGGATGTCGCCGCGGCGATTGGCGCTGGCGCCTGTCGCCAGGTCTTTCAGGTACCAGCCCGCGTCGAATTCGGCTCGGTCGCACAGCTCGTCGAGTCGCTTCACGAGATCGCGCATCGCCTGGCCTCCTCTTTCGTCTCCGGCTTTGCCCCGGCGTCCAGGCCCGAACGATACCACGGCTTGACTGCCGTCGCGGGCCACGGGACAGTAGCCACGCATGACTTCGATCGAGCACCTGATCCATGACACGACGATCGTCACCGCCGACCAGGCTGGCTCGATCCTCTACGACGCGGCAATGCTGGTGCGCGACGGGCGCATCGCCGCGCTCGGACCGTCGGCGGAGCTGGTGGCGAAGCACCCGGACGCGGAGCGTCTCGACGGGCGTGGCCGGGCGATCTTCCCGGGCCTCGCCAACACGCACACGCATCTCTCTCGCGTGCTGGCGCGGGGCATCTACGAGGATCTCTCGCCTCCGCACACTCCGCCCTTCACCGGCGGTCTGGCGCCCCTGCCGCTCCCGGAGCTGACGCCGGACGAGGAGCGCACGATGGTGCTACTGGGCGCCCTGGAGGCGATCCGGAGCGGCACCACGCTCGTGCTGGAAGAGAGCGCCGGGCTCGCTGGCTACGCCGGGGCCCTCGTCGACACGGGCCTGCGCCTCGTTCTCTGCGAGCGCGCCTGGGACCGGGCGAACGCGTCGATCGGGCAGCCCGGGCCGTTCAAGCTCGATGCGGCGCTCGGAGAAGCCGGGCTGGCGCGAATCGGAGAATTCCACGCGAGCTGGCACGGCAAGGGTGATGGGCGCGTCCAGGCCGGCGTGGCCGCGTGGGCGCCCGACATGTGCTCGCCGGGCTTCCTCGGCCGCCTGCGCAAGCTCCAGGAGGAGCTCGGCGCGATCGCGACGGTGCACCTGAACCAGATCTGGGGCGAGGTGGCGGCCGTCAAGGAGCAGCGCGGGTTGCCGCCGACGGAGTACCTGGCGCGCGAAGGCTTCCTGTCGTCGCGGCTGGTGGCGGCGCACTGTCGCTGCATGACGCCGCAGGAGGAACAGGTTCTCGGCGGCTTCCGCGCCTCGGTGGCCTTCAACTCGGCGATCGCGGCCCGCCGCGGTCTCTCGCCACGCGCCGACGAGCTCGAGCGCGCGGGCTGTCTCATTACGCTCGGCACGGACAACATGGCCGAGGACATGATCGAGGTGATGCGGACGGCCCTCTTCATGGAGCGGGTCCGGCGCGCGGACGGCCAGCAGCCGACCCCCGAAGAGATCCTGGTCTGGGCCACGCGCAACGGCTATCGCGCCCTCGGAATTCGCGACGGCGGCTGGCTTGCGCCGGGCAATCGCGCAGACCTGATCCTGGTCGACCTCAGAAAGCCGCATCTCACCCCCGCCCTGCGAGTCGTCTCGTGCTTCGTGCACCAGGGGCTTCCCAGCGACGTCAACGCCGTCATGGTCGACGGGCGGTGGATCATGCGGGACGGCCGCGTGCTGACGCTGGACGAGCCTGCGCTCGTCGCCGAGGCCGATCGCATCGCCCGCGCGGCCTGGCGACGGCTCTTCGAGCGGCGGCCCGAGCTTCCCCGCCCGCCCGGATTCGATCTCGGAGGACGGTAATGCGGATCGCGACCTGGAACGTGAACTCGCTGAAGGCTCGCCTGGAGAAGGTCGGGTGGTGGCTCGACCGCGCGAAGCCCGACGTGCTCCTGATGCAGGAGACGAAGCTCTCCGACGCCGACGCGCCCCGCGAGACCTTCCAGCAGGCCGGCTACGAGCTGGCGCACCATGGCGAGGGCCGATGGAACGGGGTCGCGATCGCGAGCCGCGTCGGCATCTCCGACGTGATCAGCAACTTCGGCCAGCCGCTGGGCACGGCCAAGACACCGGACGTTCACGACGACGAACCGCTCGCCGAGGCGCGCATGGTCTCCGCGGTCTGCGGCGGCGTGCGCGTCGTGAGCCTCTACGCGCCCAACGGGCGCTCGCTCGACTCGCCGTTCTATCAGGCGAAGCTTCAATGGTACGAGCGCCTCGCCCGGTGGCTCCTGGAGGCCCGCAACCCCGGCGAGCCGGTCGCGCTCGGAGGCGACTTCAACATCGCCCCGTCGGACGCGGACGTCTGGGACCCTGTTGCCTGCCACGGGGGTACGCACGTCTCGGAGCCGGAGCGGCGCGCCTTCGCCAAGCTCTGCGCGTGGGGCCTCATCGACGTCTTCCGCACGCAGCACCCCGACTCCCGGAAGTACACCTGGTGGGACTACCGCGCCGGCAACTTCCACAAGAACTTCGGCATGCGCATCGACCACTTGCTCGTCACCAAGCCCGTCGCGGAAAGAACGGTCTTCGTCGAGATCGACCGCGACGCCCGCAAGGGCAAGCCCATCCCCTCGGACCACGCCCCGTTGTTCATCGACCTCGACCAACCCGGCCACCCCTTCGACCCCGGCTGGACCCCGACCGACAAGAAGAAGGCGAAGGGGCCCGCCTCCGAAAGCTAGCCGCCGCCCGAAGCCGGACGCGACCGCACCGAGCAGTCGAAGTCCCGCCGCAGTAGGACGCAGCCGGCGACAGCATTCAGCGACAGCAGGAGTCGTGGTGGCAGGAGGCCGTCCGAAGAGTCGCGGACCTACGCAAGAGCGAGAAGTCGCGGGCTTGGCGGCGGGGCGGGCGCGGGGGTAGGGGTCGAGGAACCCGTTCCCTGAGTGCGGCGGCGGAAGCTAAGTGCCGGGATGGAGCCCGGACGAGTGGAGCAGCGCACGCGCGCCGCGTGGTTCCTCGACCCCTACCCCCGCGCCCGCCCCGCCGCCAAGCCCGTCGCCAAGCGAGAGCTACCAGTCGAGAGCGTTGGCCATCTGCCGCTTATGCCACCGCGGCTCGCCAAGGTAGTGGAACAACGTGCGAGACATCTGAGTGTGGGCAACGAGCCCGTACTCCACGAGCACGCCCATGCCGGCGTGCACCTCGTGGGCGGCGTTACAGACGTCGAGATAGGCCTCGCTCGCCACCGCCTTGGCCATATGCACGCTCGCCGTCGCCGGCCGCCCGGTGTCGAGCTTCCAGAGCGCCTCCCACGTGGTCCAGCGCGCGCTGTCCAGGTGGTTCACGAGCCGGATGACGTGATCCTGCACGCGCTGGAACCGCCCGATCGGCACCCCGAACTGGACGCGGCTCTGCGTGTACGCGACGGACTTCTCGTATACGGCCTGGCAGGCGCCCACGATGTACGCGCACAAGAGCGGCAGCGCCCGCTCGAGCGCGCGCGAGAGCGCCGCCCAGCCGCGCTGCGCCTCGCCGAGGAGCGCGCTCGCCGGCACGACCACGTTGTCGAAGCTCACCTCGCACTGCCACGACACGAAGCCCGGTAGCCGGCGCGTGGTGACCCCGCGGGCCTTCGCGTCGACATGCAAGAGACTCACGTCGGTCGGTCCCTCGCCGGTACGCACGGCCACCAGCAAATCTGTCGCAGAGGTCGCGTCGGCGACGAAGAGCTTGTGACCGTTCAGGACGTAGCTGCCGTTGCGTCCCTGCGGCGCCAGCGTGATGCCGCCCGGTCCCCACGACGCGTTCGGCTCGGTGATGGCCACGGCCAGCACGCGCTCGCCGCCGGCCACACTCGGGATAATCCGCCGGCGCTGCTCCTCGGTCGCGCCTTCCAGCACGGTGAGGGCGCCGAGAACTCCGGAGCTGAAGAACGGGCCCGGTAGGGGCCCGCGACCCATTTCCTCGTAGAGCACGGCGGCGTCACTCAGGCGCTCGCCGCTGCCGCCGTACTCGGTGGGAATGAGAATCCCGAGCCATCCGAGCTGCGCGGCCTTCTTCCACAGGTCGGGATCGAGCGACGATTCGCGCTTCTGCAGCCCGACGATCACGTCGATGGGCGCCTCGCGCTCCATGAAGCTCCGGGCGGTGGTGCGGAGCAGCTCCTGGCTTTCGGTCAGTCCGAGATCCATGGGCCGCCTCTCACTCCGCCCCGTGCACGGTGCCGGCCTTCTCGCGTGTCGAGCGCCCGATGCCGATCCGGCGCGCCATCTGCACGCGCTGGATGTCCGTGGTCCCACCGGGATGCACGGACACGATGCCGTTGCGCTGCTGGGTCTCGAGGAATCCGGCGGCGGAGCCCCACGCGGGATCGGTGGTGAGCGCGGCCGGGCCGACGGCGTCCAGGATCGCGCCGGTCATCCAGAGGCCGGTCGTCTTGCGGAAGTAGGAGAGCTGCGGACCTTCGTACGACTTCGGCTTGCGCGCGTAGGTGAGCCAGAAGTTGCGCAGCCCGAAGAGCCGCTGGACCTCGGTCTTGATGTAGATGTCGGCCAGGCTGTCGCGCACGTCCTGTTGCTGACTCAGCGGCACGCCGTCGCGCTTGGTCTCCTGGCAGTAACGCAGCAGCCGATCCCACACGCGGTTACGGCCGATCCGGCCGCCGCCGCCATGCTCGAGCTCCAGATGCGTCGTGGCCACGGTCCAGCCCTTGTTCTCGCCGCCCACCAGGCTGAAGGCAGGTACGCGGACGTCGTCGAAGAAGACCGTCTGCTTGACGCCGCTGTCGGTCCCACCCTCGCCGCCGGTGCCCATCAGCTCCATCGGCTGCATGCTGATGCCCGGCAGCTTGGCGTCGATCATGAACCACGAGAGATTCTCGTGCCGCTTGCCCTTCGGGTCGGTGCAGGCGATCAGCCAGATGCGGTCGGTGCCGTTGTCGCTCCCGACGAAGATCTTCTGGCCCTTGATGATGTAATCGTCGCCGTCCCGCACCGCCGTCGTCATCCGGACGCCGGCAAGATCGGAGCCGGCGCCGGGCTCGGTCAGGAGCTGCCAGGTGCGCACCTCGCCCCGATAGATCGGCGGCAAGAACGCCTGGCGCTGCTCCTCCGTACCCCACACCAGGATCGACGCCGAGCCCAGCCGGCCGCCCGAGTCGTAGTACGGGGGCAGCGAGAGATCGAAGCGGTCGACTTCTTCTTCCAGGATGATTGCGTGGTCGACATCGAGGCCGCCCCCGCCGTATTTCGCCGGCGCCGTCGGGTAGAGCCAGCCCTTGGCGCCGAGCTTCCGTCCGAGCGCGCGGAGCTCCAGATAGCGCTGGTAGTTGTCCTCGGCGGAGACCGGCGTGCGCTGCACGCTCGACGGCACGTTCGCCTCGAGCCAGGCGCGCACCTCGCGCCGGAATCGCTGCTGCTCCTCGGTGTACGTGACCTCGAAGTCCATGGCTTCTCCCTCGCGCCTGACGTTGGGGGGAAGGTAGCATAGCCCGGGAGAAAAATGAGCCGCACGGGCGGGCCCCTGTTCGTCGCGATCGCCCTGGCCATGTTGGCGACGCGGTGCGCTCCGCTGACGCGGGAGCCGTTCACCTGTGAAGGGGTCCAGGTCATCTCGCAGGAGCTGACGGTCGCCCAGGCGGAGACCTACTGCCGCTATGCCGTCCGCGAACGGCAGAAGGTGGAGGAGTACTGGGGGCCGACGTGGACGGCGCCCATTCGCATTCACGTGAGCAGCGAGTACCGGATCAGCCGGGCGCTGGTGCCGGCCTATCAGGGCAACCGGGGCTTCCTGGAGATGCCCGCGCGCCGGGTCGGAGACGGCACGAGCGCGCTCTTGCACGAGATCGTCCACATCTATGCGCCCCACGGCAACCGCTTTCTCGCCGAGGGCCTCGCCGTCTACCTGCACGCGAAGTTCGCCGGAAATCCCGCGTTTCCGAACTTCGGCGAGGATCTCCGGCGGCTGGCCGCGCGTGACCTGCCGGGCGCCGAGACCGTGCGAGCCCTGAACGCTGTGCGGACGCCGCGGCCGCTGGGGGCGGTTCTCGACGAGAAAATCGCGTACGTCCTGGCGGGATCGTTCGTGGGATTCCTCATCGAGCGCCACGGGCTACCGCAATTCCGGAGCCTGTACGAGACTGAGAGCTACGAGACCGCCTACGGCAAGCCGTTCGCGTCGCTCGAAGGGGACTGGCGCTCGAGCTTGCGAGAGTGACTCAGCGCGAGCGTGGACCTCTGGACCCGGGCTCGGAGAGGCGCCCAGCCGAGCCAACCAACCGAACAAGAGCCGCCATGACCGCGCCGCGCAAGCCGCCGCGGCGTCCCCGTCCCCGTCGCACCGTCTCGCGCCGCCGCAAGTCCCGGAACCTCGCACGGATGGCTTCATCCACTTCGTTCAGAAGCCCCGCAAGCTGCTGGGTGAGATCCTCGCGCATCTCTCGAGCCACTGGCCGCTCCTCAGAACTGCTGTGGGGGCGCCGACAGCGTGAAAAAGCTCGCGATGGCCCGCCGAGCGGGTTCGTAATTCCCGGCCGGCGCACGTGGGTCGTACCTCACATCGAACTTGAACGCGCACGGCGGACGACGCGCCAGGCCCTGCTCTCGCCATGATCGGAACGATGACCCGAACTCCTCGAAGGAAAGCGGGACGCCGATCGCCCGGGCGCTGACTGCTTGTCGGTCCGGGAGGTCTCGCGCGTGGCGCCCGAGCGCGACGGTGATCCTTCCTCGCTGGTCGATCGTCGCTTCGGCCACAACCATCTCGACGCCAGCCGAATTCCGGCACGGTGAATTCCCGGGGCCTCTTCCGGCCTGCTTGTCACACGCGCCGGTTTTCGCGTCACAGGCGACCAGCTCGGTGTTCAGCTTCTCGTACTTTCCCTTGATCACGCCGAGCTGCGCTTCCGCCCCGCGGACATTCCGCGGGTCGATATCGAAGATGCTGATCAGCGTTTTCCACGCCTCCGGGGTTACCCACCCCCGCTCTTGCGGGTCACCTTCGATCGCGTTGGCGGAGATCAGGATGAGGGTGAACACAAAGATGACCTGGACGAGCAGATCGATGAGCATGGTGAGCGCGACGTCACGATTCCGGGTGGCCCGGTTCCGCTCCATCACCGACGGTATTCGACCTTGCTCAGAATGAAGCGCGAGGCATCGATGAGATGATGATGCACTTTTCTGACGGCCTCCTCCGACGCGCGCAGGTCTTCTTGCAGCCGCTTCACGAGAGCGCTCGCGGCCTCGCCATGGTTGCGTAACTGATCGGCCAGGGGCCCCGACAGCTGCGCGGACAGCCGGGCCTGGGTGGTGACCGCCTCGCTGCCGAGGCGCACCGCCCGCTCGGCGATTTCGCTCAGCGCCTCCAGGCCGACACTCGCCTTCGTCAAGCCGCCACTCCAGTTGAGGATCGACTGCTCCGCCGCCTGCGTCCCGTGTTCGAGCGTGGACAGGGCGGCTCCGGCCTTCGCAATCGACTTGCTCGCGCCGTCGGTCACCTCCGTCACTTCCACCCAGGCACGGTTCGCTTCCCCGAGGTTCGTGCGCAAGCTGCTCAGCGTCGCGATGATGGTCGCGGCCTCCTGCGGGAGCTTCTCGAACCCGGTCGTCAGGTCGCCGATCTGCGTCAGCTGCTGGCCGAATCGCTCGACGTTCGTCTTCGCCGACGTCACCGCCGCCGTCGCCGCATCGGCGGACGTCGTCAGCGCCTGGAACGCCCGGCCCCCGTCCTGCGCCCCCTGCACCGCATTGCTCAGCACCCCTTCGAACTCGCCGTACACCGCTCCCACCTTGGCGCTCGTCTGCCGGAGGAGCTCGGCGCGTTCGGTGAGCTCCGTCAATATCACCGCGAGCTTCTGCCCGACGTCCTCGGGCGGCAGCCGAAGCGCCGCCAGACGGCTCTCGACTTCCTGCAGGGCCCCCCCGACATTACGACTCGCTTGATGCAGAAACGCCGTCAGCTCGGTCGCCGATTCGCGCGCAATGCGGGTGCAGTCCTGGACGACCTGTTCCGTCACGGTGCGGACGGCGGTCACCGTACCGGCCGCCAGGTCATCCACCTGCTCCTTGGCCCTCTCGTGGGTCTTGGCGGCCTGGCTCGAGGCGACATCGATCTCGCGTATCGCCCGGTTCCGCAGCTCCGCGAACGCCGATTCCGCCTCGGCGCTGACGCGCACCACCACCTCCGCGAATCGTTTCAAGACCTGCGCGCTCATCGATTCCAGCTGCTCGGTGGCGCGGCCGGACAGCTGGTGAATCGAACCGACCGCGCCCGCATACGCTTCGTTCAAGTGACCTTCCGCACGCTCCTGGGCGCGCACGATCCGAACGGTGCTCCGCTCGATCGATCGAGCCGCATCCGCGTAGGCGTCGCCGAGTCGTATTGCGTTATCCTCCGGGTCCGACGCCTCGTCGGCTACCGTCTGAGCGAAGACGATGCGCCCGGCCAGGCCGACGAACGTCGTGATGAGCCCGAGTCCAAACATGCCCAGGACGTGTCTCGTCTCCAGCCGCCCGGCGGAGTTCAGCAGCGGCGCGAACGTCGCGACCAGGGTGGCGAGCGTGTAGATGAACCCGAGGTAGTAAAAGGTCTCGCCGTCGCCAGCCGCCCCATCGTCCGTCTTCAACCTGATCCACAGCAGCGCGCCATAGACCACCATGAGTCCCACGACGAGCGCGACCATCGCCCAGTGCCAAGCGCCGCCGGGGGAGTCGCGGTACGCCCAGCTGAAGGCCAAGATCACGCCGACCCCGGCGACAATGAACCCCATGAAGATCGAGGGCAGACTCGCGACGCTCCGCACCCGCATGTTAGTCGACTCCAGCCCACCGAGTGATTGTTCCACCTGAATCGTGAAAATATTGCTGCCAGAACTCGAGATGCGCCGCCTCCTGAAAACGGCGATCGTGGTAACGACGTAGATAGATCACGATGATGTTCCAGTCCCGGAAGTCGGTCTTCACGTCGCTCGCGAACCCCGAGCGGAGAAAATCCTCATAGCTACGATGGTCCCGATAGTGGCTGAACCCGTCGGTGTGCTGCAGCATGTCGGAGACGACAATGAGGGTCTTTCGGCCCCCGTCTTGGATCTCCTGCGATCGCGAGATCAGCTGCAGCGTCTCGAGAATCGGCGACCACTCCCCGACCTCTGTCGTGAGACTCTGTCGCAGCGACGCGGTGACCGGGACCAGGAAGCGCTGATAGAAGTCCTGCGTGATCTTCCGGTTGTTTTCGTAGAGGTCGTTCCCCCGTGACGGCGGCCGGCACAGATCGGAGATCGGGCGGAAGCTCGGGCTCTTCTGGCCTTCGAAGTTCACCTTGCTGAAGGTGAACAACACGATGCGCGAGCGCACGGCGAATTTCGCGTCGTCGGCGACATAGTCCGTGATGAAGCTAAGGGCGAATCGCCGATGCGTCTCGGTCAACGCCTCCGACTGATCGACGAGAATGACCGTCTGGTCCGCCGGGGCTCGCGTCAGTAATCGTCTGTCACGGTAAACACAGTTGTCGGACCCGATGACTGGTCGAGCCCACATGACGCCGACCACGCTAGCCAGCAAGGCGACGGCCAGGACGCCTACGCCGCACAGAATAACGATGCCCCGGCGGTCCAGCCTGCTCAGCGGCACGGCTCAGCCCTTGAACTCCCACTCTTCTCGGACGAGCTTCTCCCGGATGTCTCGCTCGAGCTTGCTGAAGTAGTAGTCGCGGCGTCTGATCTCGGCCGTCCGGAGGTTCTGAAGGGTCGCGTTGTTCTGCCGCGCCATCTCGCTGAAATCCTTCATGGCGGTCTCGTAGGACCGCGAGAGCCGCGCCTCGCTTTCCGAAAGGCCCGGAGCCGGGGTGACGAGATGGGCATCGAATCTGAAGCTCTCTTTGAAATAGGGCGGCGCCGGGGACACGCGGACCCTTAGATTTGTCTGTCGATAATGCTTCAGCACGATATTGCAGGCGTCCTGGATTTCGGCGCTATCGTGAACGAACGTCCGGCAGTGATCGTCGGACCGGCTGACGAGCTGCTGGTAGTATTCGATGTTCGACTTCACGTCCGAGAGGAGGCGCGCCTGCTCCTGGAGCGCGCGGTCGAACATCTGATCGACCACGCGGCAGTACTCCGCCTTGGCCGCCTCGTAGATCGCCCGCCGTCTCTTCAGCTCTCGGTCGAGCTCTCCGTAGCCCGGGTACTCGTCATCGACCCGGTATCCCTTGTACGACGCGAAGATCCCGAATATGGCCGCGAGTATCGTCAGGATCCAGGAGAACACGTCGTCGAACCCGAGCGGGTTCCTGGCGAAGCGCTGCCACGCGAGTCTCGCGGCCCTCCATTGATCCAGGTCCGTCGAGCCGCGAAGCGCCGTCGGATTGGTACCCGGCGTCGATACGCCCGATTGTGACTGCTGGGCGATGTCGTTGGTCGCAACGCGATAGTGCGCGGCCGCGAGCGTCACCAGCGCAAAGCATGCGTAGAGGACGGCGACACCGGTCAGCGCGAGCGCCTTGCGGCCCCGGCTGTGATGGTTCACGTACCGTAGAAGGCTCCCGGCCAGGATCGCCAGGCTGATATTGACGATCGAGAGCGCCATGGCGATCAAGACGCCGCCCAACAGGCCGAAATCACTACCCTCCGCATAGAACGCCGACAGCGCCAGCCACTCGACGAGGGCGAGCGCGGCCACGATGGCGAAGTGGTAGAACTGCGACTCGGGATACGCCGCGGCCCGATGATGCAGCCCGTGTTTCTGCTGGAACCAGCGAAGGTGCTTGAGGGCCCTGGCCTCGTTCTCCTTGGCCTGATACAGAACGGCCGAGTGCTCGGATCTGAGCTTTTCGAGGCCCGGTTCGATGGCGGTCAGCAGACGGGCGAAGGAATTCTTGCTTTGTTCGACATCGATCTTCGCCGCGGTCGCCTTGAGGTCGAGCTGCACCTTCGCGAGGCCCGCTTCGCAGCTGTCCCGTCGCTGCCGAGCCAGACCGATGAAGTGCGCGCAAATCTCGGATTCGGTGGCATCGAGCGCGGTGCTCACCGTCTTCGGATTGTCGTGGAGCCCCGCGTCCGCCGCCTTCTGATCGACTTCGAGCGTGCGCCGCGCCGTTTCAACCAGCTGCCGCATCTCGGGAACGGCCTCCGCTACTCGCGAGGCCGTCGGCGACACGGTCCTTCCTCTCAAGGGTCGAGTGATAGACAAGTGCGGCGGCGGCTTATCGGCAGGGGCTTGGCCATGACTTCCTTGCTGTGGCTCTTGGTTTAGGACATCGTCGGCGCTTAGGCAAGTGTTTTCTCGCGGACGCGACAAGATCCTTGACGCGGAAGCCGAAAGGGTGTTTTGATCCAAGTCTCCCTCGGCAATCCAGCAGGAGGCAGGGATGAGAAGCAGACTCTGGATCGCACTCCTCGCGGGCGTCGCCCTCGCTATCGGAACCGCGGCAGCGGCACCGCCGACGCCGCCGGTCGACATGGGCATCATCACCGGCAGCGACAAGGGCACCTATTACCAGTTCGGCCTGAATCTGAAGAGGCTCGTCGCCTCGCACGGCGTCAACCTGACCGTCGTGACCTCGAAGGGATCGGTGGACAACGTCTTCGCCGTCTATCAGCGTCCGGGCACCCAGCTCGGCATCGTGCAGTCCGACGTGCTGGCCTTCGTGGCCCGTGTCGAGACCGACCCGGTGCTCAAGCGGATCGCCAAGAAGATCAAGATGGTGTTCCCGCTCTACAACGAGGAGGTCCACATCCTCGGCCGGAAGAATATCAACGATTTCGACGAGCTCGCGGACAAGCGCGTGGCCGTCGGCCGCGAGGGCAGCGGCACCTATCTGACGGCCCGGCTCCTGTTCAAGGTCGCGGAGGTTGAGCCGCGACAGATGGTGAACATCGACACGGACGAGGCGCTTGCCGAGCTCAAGGCAGGTCGTATCGACGCGATGTTCTATGTCGCCGGCGCCCCGGTGAAGCTCTTTGCGGAGAGCGTGACGGCGGCCGACAATCTGTCTCTGATCCCGGTGACCAACAAGAGCGTCATCGAGTATTATCCGACCGTCGAGATTCCAGCGAATATGTACGGATGGCAGACGAAGCCGCTGCCCACGGTTGCTGTCAAGTCGGTCTTGGTGTCCTTCGACTTCCGACGGCTCGACTGCGACAACGTCGGCCGCTTCGCCCAGCTCCTCGCCTCGAACATCGGCTGGCTCCGGGACAACGGTCACGCCAAGTGGAAGTCGGTCCAGCTCGACTATCCGCTGAAGGGCTGGGAACAGTACGACTGCGTTCGGAAGTACATCGGGCGCGCCGGACCCGCGCCGGCCACCGCGAAATCTTCGGACAATCCGGTCCTGGACGCCATCAAGGGAATGCTGCGTGACTAGCGGCGCCGCCGCGGACGACGCCGGACGATCGGCGTCGGGGCCCGAGAGCAGCCTCGACCTCGCTGGATCCATCGTCAAGGGCCGATACCGGGTTAACGCCATCGTCTCGGTCGGCCGGGCCGTGGTCGTCTACGCGGCAGAGGACATCCGGTATCGGCGGCCGATCGCGCTGAAGGTGCTCCGGGACGAATTCGCCTCAGACCCGGCGTTCGTGGACGCGGTGCGGGATCAGGCCGGTGTACTGGCGTTGCTTTCGCACGCCCACCGTGGAGTGGCGCGAGTATACGAATGCGACACGATGGACGACGGCAAGCTGTTCGTGGCCGTCGAGCGGACCAAGGGGGCCACGCTCCGTGAAGTCCTCGATGCGCGCGGCCCGCTCTTTCCATCCACTGCCCTGCGCATCGCCAGCCGTATCGGCGAGGCGCTCGAGGCGCTCCATCACAGCAAGATCATTCACGGCGAGCTCGGACCCGAGTCGGTCCTGATTGTTCCGGACGCCTACGGCACGGAGCATGTCACCCTCGTCGGCGTCGAGCTCACCGCAGCGCACCGCACTCCGATCGGCCTTCGCCTGCACGAGGCGGCGCCCTACCGTGCGCCGGAACAGATCGAGCGCGGCGAGACAACCGAGGCCGCCGACGTGTATGCGCTGGGAATGCTGCTACGGGAGCTGTTGACGGCCGTGTGGGCACCCGGGACAACCGACGCCCCCCCGACCCTGCCCCCGGGAACCGAGCGAATCATCACGACGGCGCTCGAAGCGCGTCCCGAGGATCGCTATTCCGAGCTCAGCGTGATGGTCAACGACCTATGGGGTGCGCAGGCGGCTCTCGCCGAGCCGGAGCCGCGCGTGCGCCCGTTGAAGCCGAGGTCGCCGGTGGCCATTCGCTCGCGACCTTCCCGATTCCCTCTCCCACTGCGCATCGCAGGCGCCATCGCAACCGGAGGTGTCATTGCCGTCATCGTCTGGTTCGCGTTTTCCGGGCGAATCGTCTCGCACTTTCGCGCCCGGGTCACGGCACCCGCGCTCTCTGTGGCTCCGGTCGAACGGAGCCTGATTTCGCCGCCGGCTCAGCCTATCCCGATCGAGCCGGCCGGCGCCCCTTCGTCAGCGGCGACGGCTCCTCCCGGCGAGACATCGACGCGCCCGGAATCCCAGCCCGCCAAGGACGCCTCGCCCGTCGAGGAGCCTGCTCCTGTGGTCGCCACGCCCGCGCCGGCGCCGGCACCTGCGCCGGCACCCGCGCCGCCAGCCGTGCGGCCAGAGCGGGCCAAGCCGCCGGCAACGGCACCGGTCGTCGTAGACCGTCCTCATAGCCCTGTTGAGTCCCGGCCGCCGGCGGAGCGGCCAGCAACCGCGAATCGGCCAGTCACGGACGCAGGCGAGCGGGCCAAGGCACCGGCCGCGGCACCGGTCGTCGTAGACCGTCCGCGCAGTCCCGTCGAGGCCCGGCCGCCGGCGGAGCGGCCAGCAACCGCGAATCGGCCGGTCACGGACGCGGGCGAGCGGGCCAAGGCACCGGTCGTCGTAGACCGTCCGCGTAGTCCCGTCGAGTCCCGGGCTCCGGCCGAGCGGCCGGCAACTGCGAATCAGCCGGTCAGGGACACGGGCGACGGCAGTGCCATCATCGACTGGCTGCTGGAGAATCGCCGCTAGCAAGCCGCTGGACCCGCCGGCGGCTCGGGGTGGCGTTAGCCCACAACTTCTCCTCTCCCTGACGTTCGGTGGCAGGTAAGCCTGGCCTGGGACGGTCCCCGCCGAGAAGACGTCGTACGCCAAGCCGTTCTGCGTCACTGGAGCGGGAGTGACGCTCGAGCCTGCGGGAGTAACGATAGAATCTCGGAGATGATCACCTGCCCCGGCTGCGACACAGAGGCGGCCCCGGGCTTCGCGTTCTGCCCCCGGTGCGGGCGGCGACTGCCGAGCCCGTGTGCCGCGTGCGGCTTCGCGTGCGAGCCCGATTTCGCGTTCTGTCCTCGCTGCGGCGCCGCGAGGGGCCCGAGCACGCCGGTGACGCCGGCGCCGCCCCAGCAGCCAGCCGACACATCGCGCGAGGCCGACCGCCGCTCGGTGACTGTGCTGTTCGCCGATCTGTCGGGATTCACCACGCTCTCCGAGCGCCTCGACCCGGAGGACGTCCGCGCGTTCCAGAACGCCCTCTTCGAGACGCTCTCCGCGGCGATCGCGCGCTACGACGGCTTCGTGGAGAAGTTCGTGGGCGACGCCGTGCTGGCGGTCTTCGGAGCGCCGGTCGCCCACGAGGACGATCCGGCGCGGGGGTGCGCGGCGGCGCTCGACATGCTCGAGCGGAGCGCGACGCTCAGCCGCGAGTGGGCCGTCCGTCTTGGTCAGCCGGTGACACTGCACGTCGGAATCCACACCGGCCCCGTGGTCGCCGGCAGCCTCGGGGGCGGGAGCGGCGCCGGCGCCGCGTACGCGGTGACGGGCGACACGGTCAACACGACGGCACGCCTCCTGGCGGGGGCCGCGCCCGGGACCATCCTGGTCTCCGAAGCCACCTGCGCTCTGGCTCAGCACCGGTTCGCGTTCGAGTCCGCTGGTCAGGTGGCGCTCCGCGGGAAGGCCGACCCGATCGGGGTGCGGCGTCTCGTCGGCGCGCTCGCCGAGCCCGGATCGGCCCGCGGCCTGGCGGGGCTCGGGCTCGCGGCGCCGTTCGTGGGACGGACGGACGAGCTCAGCGAGCTGCTGGCCGCGTTCGATCGAATGGAGAGAGGGCGGGCCCAGGTCGTGAGCCTGGTCGGCGAAGCGGGCACCGGGAAGTCACGACTCATCGCCGAATTCCTGGCGCGGCTCGACAGCGACGGGCGCCTGGCCCGGATCGCGGTGCGACGGGCCGCGTGCTCGTCCCTCGGCGAGCCGACGTACGGTGTCTTCGGCTCGCTCTTCCGGGGCGCCTACCGTGTGGAGACGTCGGACTCACTGGATGTCGCGCGAAAGAAGCTGGTTATGGGGCTCCGGGCTCTCGGCGCCGGGGACGAGGAGGCGGCGGTCATCGCGCCGGTGCTCAGCTACGTGCTCGGCGTCGAGGAGGAGATGCATCCCGAGGTCGAGCCCGAGCAGCTCCAGCGCCAGATCGCCTTGGCGGCGCGCGCGCTGATCGAGCGGCGGCTCGAGAGGGAACCGCTGCTCATCCTGGTGGAAGACCTGCACTGGGCGGACACCGCCTCGGTCGATCTGCTCCGCCAGGTGGTCGATCAGCTCCAGAATCGGCCACTGATGGTGCTCCTCTCGCAGCGCCCCGACACGAAGCTCCCGCTGGTCGCCCGTGCCGCCCATCAGGTGATCCGGCTCGCCCCGCTCTCCCGCGACCAGGCGCGCGAGCTGGTGGCGAGGCTCTTCGAAGCTCCGGTGGGCGGGCGGCTCGATCAGCTTCAAGACTTCGTCGCCAGACGCGCGGGCGGCAATCCGTTCTTCGTCGAGGAGATCGTTCGGAGCCTGGTGGGCAAGGGCGCGCTCGTGCGTCAGGGTGATCGCTGGGCGTGTGCCGACGCGTCCGAGGCGCTCGACGTGCCGCCGACCCTCCAGGGGTTGATGCTCTCGCGCGTCGACCGCCTGCCCGCCGACGCCCGGCGCCTGCTCCAGGAAGCAGCCGTGCTCGGCGCGATCTTCGACGAGACGCTGCTGCGCGAGGTCGCGACCGGGCCGGGGGCCTTCGAGAAGGCGCTCGGTCCGCTCGTCGAGGGGGATCTGATCCGGGCTGAGGGCCAGTGGCACGATCGAGGCCGGTACCGGTTCACGCACACGCTCGTTCACGAGGTCGTCTACCAGAACCTCCTGTTGGCGCGACGGACCGAGCTACACGAGCGCGCGGCCCGGGCGCTCGAGCGCGCCGCCGGCCCGCATGCGGAGCGGCTGAGCGACCTCGAGGCGCTCGGCCATCACTGGAGCCTCAGCGGCGACAGACCGCGTGGGGCGCGCTACCTGATCGCAGCCGGCGACTGGGCCCGCGCGGTCTACGCGAACGACGACGCGATTCGCCACTACCAGCGAGCGCTCCAGACTCTTGCCGGGAGCGCCGATGCCCAGGCGAACACCCAGGCGGCGCGCGAAAGGCTCGCCGATCTCCTGGGGCTCACCGGGCGGCGCCCGGAAGCCCTCGCGCACTACGAGGGGCTCTGCGAGCAGATGGCGGCGGATCGTGTGGGCAGCGCGCGCATGCTCCGCAAGATCGGCGGCCTTCACTGGGACGCCGGCAACCGCGAGCGCGCCGAGGCCTGCTTCACCGACGGCCTCGCGCGGCTCGGCCAGGACGGCGATCCGATCGAGCGAGCCCATCTCTTCCAGGAGATGGGGCGGTTGGCGTTTCGCGCGGGCGACAACGCCGCTGCCATTTCGTGGGCCGAACGGGCGCTGGCCGAGGCGACGTACGAGAACGAGGCCGCGACCGAGCCCGAGCGCCTACGCGAGGCGGCCGTCATGCGCGCCCAGGCCTACAACACGCTCGGGGTCGCGCTGGCGCGCACCGGGCGCCCGGCCGAGGCGGTCCAGCAGATCGAGCGCAGCATCGCGCTGGCCGAGGAGCGCGAGCTGCTGCAGGCCGCCTGCCGGGGGTACACGAATCTCGGCGTGCTCTACAGCTCCCTCGACCCGCGCCGCAGCATCGAGACCTGTCTCAGGGGGCTCGAGACCGCCAAGAAGGTCGGCGACCTCGGCTTCCAATCGCGGCTCTACGCGAATCTCGCGGTGGCGTACTGCGCCCTGACCGACCGCTGCGAGGCCGAAGGCGTGGAAGCAGCACGAGCCGCCATCGACCTCGACCGCCGGCTCGGACTGCTCGACCACCTGGCCGTGCCGCTAATCGTTCTCGGCCAGATTCACCAGTGCAGCGGCGAGTACACGCAGGCGTTCGCGATGTACGAGGAAGCCCTGGGGCTGGCCGAGCAGGTCGGCGAGCCCCAGCTTCTGTTCCCCTGCTACGACGGCCTGGCGACGCTCTACCTCGACACCGGAAACCAGCATCTGGCCGAGACTTACCTGGCCAAGGCTCAAGGAGTCTGTGAGCGCGCCGGTGTCGAGCCGGACGCGCTGATGGTGTTACCGTTTCTCTATTGAAACTCGCTCGGAGGAGCCTGACATGACGAACAATGATCCGCGGCCGCCGGTCGCGCCGGGTGAGCCGGCCCCCGACTTCACCCTGCCGGCGGTGGACGGTAAGGAGCCTGTGTCACTGGCCGACTACCGGGGAAAGAGCCCGGTCTTCCTTGGGCTGCTCATCGGCCTGTGGTGCCCGTTCTGTCGGCGCCAGATCGCGAAGATGGGCGCCAACGAGGCCAAGCTGAAGGCGCTCGGGGTGGAAACAGTCGGCATCGTGGCGACGGAGCCGGAGAATGCCCGTCTCTACTTCAAGTTCCGCCCGACGCGCCTGCGCCTGGGCGCCGACCCGGCGCTCACGACGCACCGTCTGTACGGCCTGCCGAAGCCGACGGTGACCGACGAGTTCATGAAGCAATTCGAGGCCACGCGAGTGAATCCCTTCGGGGAGTTTCCTGAGCCCCTGCCCCTCCCGAAGACGCCCGAGGCGGCGGCGAAGCTCGACGGCTACAAGGAGACCGACACCGACCAGGCCGAGATGATGCGGCAATTTCCCCAGCTCAAGGGCCAGTTCCTGATCGATCGCGACGGCATCGTGCGGTGGGCCAACATCGAGTGCTCCCGGGAGGGTATCGGGGGGATCGGGAAATTCCCGTCCGAGGAGGAGATTCTCGCCGCTGTGCGTGCCCTGCCCGGGCGCTAGCCGACCTCGCCGCGAATCTTCGTGTGGAGCGCGCCCAGCACGTCGATGATAGCGTCGACGGAGCGGGCGCCGGCCTGGAAGATCGCGGTGGCGTTGAGCGCCGCCCACTCGAAGCCCAGCTTCTTGAGCTCGACGACCCGCGCCACCACGCGGTCGTGCTCGATGTAGAAGCGCTTGCCCTCGGAGTCCCGCGGCGGGGACGCGACCATCGCCTGTAGCCCGATCGACTTCGGATCACGGCCGGCCGCCGCGGCGTGGCGATGGATCGTGTCGATCGCGGCGCGCGCGCTCGCCGCGTCGGCGAGCTGGTTGCCGAGCCAGCCATCGCCGAGCTCGCCCACCCGCCGCAGTGCGCGCTCCGAGCGGCCGCCGATCCAGATCGGCAAACGCCCGCCCTGCGGCGGCTTCGGCTCCATCCCGATCGCCGTCAGCTGGTAGTGCTTCCCCTTGAAGTCGATCTGCGCGTCGCTCCAGCACGCACGAAGCAGCCGGATCGCCTCATCCATGCGAGCGCCGCGCGTGTGGAAGCTCTCGCCGAGCGCCTCGTATTCCGATTCCTGCCAGCCGACTCCCACGCCCAGGCGCACGCGGCCGCCCGAGAGCGTGTCGAGCGTGCTCACCTGCTTGGCCACGAGCGTCGGATGGCGCTGCGGCAGCACGAGCACCTCGGTACCGAGGCCGACGCGCGACGTGACGGCCGCCACGTACGAGAGGGCCATGAAGGCCTCCAGGATCGGCATCTGCGCCGGATACGGGCCGGGCTCGCGGCCGGCCATCGGGTAGCCCATCACGACATGGTCGAACATGTCGATCTGGTCGTAGCCGATCTGCTCGATGGCCTGGGCCAGGCGCATCACGCCCTTGGGCCCTTCGCGGTACGAGACGCTCGGGAACTCGACGGTGAGCTTCATGATCTCCTCATCTGAATTTCGGGATGACATTCTCGGTCAGGAGGCGGATCGAGTGGACAACCCGGTCGTACGGGATCTGCCCGCCGGGGTTCACGTCCAGTGAGACGCCCGTAATGCCCAGCTTCTCGCGATATTCCACGATGCGCTCCGCCACCGCGTCCGGCGTCCCGTAGGCGACGCGGGGCAGCACGTCGGCGTAGGGCACCTCGGAGATGCGCTTGAGTCGCTCGAAGGCCTCCGGGTCGGCGGCGCGATGGAGGGCCGCCGACACCAGGCGCCGGCCGCGCATCGTGCTCGCCTCGGGCTCGCTGCGCGCCTTCTCGGCGGTGTCCGCGACATAGCCCGCAATTTGTAAGATCACGTCATTCGGCCCGGCGAACCCCGCGGCGTGGCGCGCGGCTTCGTATTGCTTCAAGAGATCTTGCAGCTCCGGGATGTCCATCTGATGGCGGATGAAGATCGGGAAGCCGAGCTTTCCGGCGAGCGCGAACGTCTCGCGGCTCTCGACCGCAACGCGGACGGGTGGGTGCGGCTTCTGATAGGGCCTGGGCACCAGCTGCACGTCGTGGAAGTGATAGTACTTGCCGTCGTGCGAGAAGGTCTCGTGCCTCCAGGCCTTCAGGATGACGTCCAGCGACTCGAGAAACAGCGCGCGGCTTTCGGCGTAGTCGACGTTGTAACCCTCGTAGGCCTCCAGGAACGAGCTGCGGCCCACGCCAAAGACGAGGCGCCCCTCGCTCAGGTGGTCCACGATCGCGGCCTCCTCGGCCACGCGGATCGGATTGGCGAGCGGCAGCACCTGCACAGCCAGACCTACGCGGATGCGCCTCGTGCGCGCGGCAACGGCGCTGGCGCCGACCAGCGGCGAGGCGAGTACCGCGCGCTGCGGCCTGAAGTGCGATTCGCCGAGCCACAGCGTGTCGACGCCCGATTCCTCGGCGACCTGCACCAGGCCGAGCCACTCCTGGAAGATCTGGGCCTGGCTCAAGCCCTCGCGCGTGCTGAACATGGTGAAGATGCCGAAGTCCATTAATAGATTCCCAGGTGCTGGCGAAGGTCCACGCCGCCCTGCTTGAGCTCGGTCGCCGGTCCCTGGACGACGACCCGACCGCTGTTCAGCACGACGATGTCGTCGGCGACGTCGAAGACGAGCTTGGGGTTCTGCTCGACCAGCACGATCGAGAGCCCCTCGGCCTTGAGCCGGCGAATGGTCGCCATCACCTCGGCGACGATCTGCGGCGCCAGCCCTTCTGACGGCTCGTCCATCAAGAGCACGCGGGGGTTCGCCATGAGCGCCCGACCGATGGCCAGCATCTGCTGCTCGCCGCCGGACAGCGAGCCCGCGAGCTGGCCCCGGCGCTCGGCGAGCCGCGGGAACAGGCCGGCGATGGTTTCGTGCGTCCACAGCATCGGGAAATCGCCGCGGGGCTTGCGCCCGGCCACCGCGAGGTTCTCGCGTACGGTGAGGCTGCGAAAGACGCGGCGCCCCTGCGGGACCAGCGCGACGCCGAGCGCCGCGATGGCCTCGGGCGCATCGCCGGTCACCCGGCGGCCGTAGACGGTGACCGCGCCGTGCCGGGGTGGAAGCAGGCCGACGGTCACGTTCATCGACGTGGACTTGCCGGCGCCGTTGCGTCCGAGCAGACCGAGGAGGCGTCCCTCCCCCAGGCGCAGCGACACGCGGTGGAGCACGTGGCTGTCGCCGTAGAATGCATCGATCTCCTCGAGCGCGAGGGCGTCGAGCGCCAAGGCGCCTACTATACAGTGACTGGAGGTAGAATCGGGGCGTGCTCAGCGAGGACCAGAACAGGCGGCTGACCGAAGTCGGCGCGGGCACCCCGATGGGTGAGCTGCTACGACGGTACTGGATGCCGATCGCGGCCGTCGCGGAGCTGGACGACAAGCCCACCAAGCCCGTGCGCCTCATGGGCGAGGATCTCGTCCTCTACAAGGACCGCTCCGGAAACTACGGCCTCGTCGATCGCCATTGCCCGCACCGGCGCGCCGATCTTTCCTACGGCTGGGTCGAGGACTGCGGCCTGCGCTGCAACTATCACGGCTGGCTCTGGGAGCACACCGGGCGCTGCTTGCAGCAGCCGTTCGAGGAGACGGCGCACCCCGAGGCGCGCTTCAAAGATCGCGTGCGCATCAAGGCGTACGCGGTCGAGGCGAAGGCCGGGCTCCTGTGGGCGTACCTCGGGCCGCCCCCGGCGCCGCTCGTGCCGACCTGGGAGCCGTTCACGTGGACGAACGGCTTCGTACAGATCGTGTTCTCCGAGGTCCCATGCAACTGGTTCCAGTGTCAGGAGAACTCGATCGATCCCGTGCACTTCGAGTGGCTGCACTCGAACTGGTCGCGCGCGCTCAGCCGTGCCGACGGCGGCTGGTCGCCCACGCACCTGAAGGTCGGCTTCGAGGAGTTCGAGTACGGCTTCACCTACCGGCGCATCCTCGAGGGCCAGTCCGAGCAGGACGAGCTCTGGACCGTCGGGCGGTGCTGCCTCTGGCCGAACTGCCTCTTCACCGGGGGCCACTTCGAGTGGCGCGTGCCGATCGACGATGCCAACATGCTGAGCGTGGGCTGGTTCTTCGACCGCGTGCCGAACGAGATGGAGCCCTACAAGCAGGATCGCATTCCGTACTGGTACAGCCCGATCAAGGACCCGCTGACCGACCGCTGGATCACCTCGCACGTCATGAACCAGGACTTCGTCGCCTGGGTGGGCCAGGGCACCATCGCCGACCGCACCCAGGAGCACCTGGGCGAGAGCGACCGCGGCGTCATCATGATGCGCAGGCGAATCCTCGAGGACGCCGACCGCGTGATGCAGGGCGGCGAGCCCAAGGCGATCATCCGCGACCCGGAGAAGAATCGCTGCGTGAGGCTGCCCATCATCGGCCGCGACTTCTTCCTGAACGGCTCGTCTCGCGTAGAAAACGAGACCTCGCGTCAGCGAACGCCGGGGCTCCTGCTCCGCAAGGAGTTCCCGTTCCTCACGGGACAGCCGGAGGAAGTCCGGGCGGCGTATCGGCGCGCGATGGGCTTACCGGAACCCGGCGTCGACGCTCGCTCGCCGGCGAGTTAAGGGGGCGACCATGGCCGAAATCGTTCTGGGCCTCGCGACCTCGCACACGCCCATGCTGACACTCCCGGCCGAGCTCTGGCCTTCGTACGCCAGAAACGAC
>JBKPCO010000104.1:0-4582 GCA_046727415.1 Candidatus Methylomirabilota bacterium | reverse complement strand
CGCGTGAGCGGCCCACGCGCTCGCGAGCCCGCGAGCGCGGGCCGCGCCGGCGCCCTGCTCCATCAGGTCAGCGACCTGGCTCGGCAAGACCGAGAACGCCATGAATGCGGTCGCGGCGGGAAACGCGGCACGCGCCGCCGTCTCGAGGCGAGGCCATATGTCGTCCGGAAGGGGCCTTCCTTCGCGCCCGCCGCACGACGTGGCCAGACGCGTCAGCTCGGCGCATTGCCAGTCGACCTGCTCGCGGAGCCCATCGAATCCCACGACGAGTGCGGGGCCCTCCGCCCCGAGCGCGGCGCCGGCGGCGGCGTCGAGGAGTTCGATCGCGTTCGGAATCAGGTCGCCGGCCAGCAGGGCTCTGACGGCGGCGCCCGCGTCCTTCAGGCGATCGAACGGAATGCACAGGAGCCGCTCGTGATCGGGCAGCGGACGGAGCTTCACGGTCGCCTCGACGATGACGCCGAGCGTGCCGTACGATCCAACGAACAGCTTCGGCAGGTCGTAACCGGCGACGTTCTTCACGACCTTGCCGCCACCGCGTACGATCGCGCCGTCGGCGGTGACGACTGTGAGCCCGATCAGCAGATCGCGCGCGGTGCCGTAGAGATGGCGGCGCGGCCCGGACGCGTTCGTCGCCAGCACGCCACCGAGCGTCGCTAGACGCGCGTCGGCTGGATCGAGCGAGACCCACTGGCCGCGGCCGCGGAGCGCGGTCTGGAACGCGTCGACAGTAATGCCTGCCTCCGCGGACGCCGTCAGGTCGCCCGGCTCGTGCTCCAGGAGCCGGCTCAGCCGGCGAAGTCCCAGCACGAACCCGCCGGGGGCCGCCGGCATGCCGACGCTCGCCGCCGTGCCGCCTCCCCACGGCGTCACCGGCCGGGCAGCCTCGGCGGCCAGCCCGATCACGGCGGCCACCTCGTCGACCGATCCGGGAAAGACCGCGGCCTCGGGCGTGCGCCCTTCGACGACGTACGGCGAGAGCTCGACCCCGGTGAGGACGTTCGGAGCGCCGACAGCGGCGCGGACCTTATCGAGCAGCGCGTCCGGCAACGCGGCGTCAACCGCCCGCGCTAGAAGCGCTGGGCGAGGCCCTTTTCTTCGATCGGGTGCGGCCGGTAGGCAACGGCGCCCGCCTCGCCGCAGGACTTCTTGGTCGGAAAGATCTTCCCGGGATTGCAGAGCCCGGTCGGATTGAACGCGCCCTTCAAGCGGTGCATGAACGCCAGATCGGCCGCCGAGAAGATGAACGGCATGAAGTCGGATTTTTCGAGTCCGATCCCGTGCTCGCCCGAGATCGAGCCGCCGACCTCGGCGCACACCTTCATGATCTCGGCCCCGGCCGCCACCACGCGCGCCTCGTCGCCCGGCTTGCGCGGATCATAGAGAAGATTCGGGTGCAGGTTGCCGTCGCCGGCGTGGAACACATTGCCGACGCGCAGGCCGGCCGCTGCGACGATCTCGTTCACGCGGTGGAGCACATACGGAAGCTTCGTGCGCGGGATGACGCCGTCCATGACCATGTAGGCCGGCGAGATCCGACCGTAGGCACCGAAGGCGGACTTGCGCCCCTTCCAGAGGAGCAGGCGCTCCGCTTCGTTCTTCGCGGTCCGAATCTCGCGCGCGCCGGCCTCCCGGCACGCGGCGACGATGCGCTCGGCTTGCGTCTCCATGCCGACGGTGAGCCCGTCGAGCTCGATCAGGAGTGCCGCGTCGGCGTCACGCGGGTAGCCGCAGCCGAACGCGTCCTCGACCGCCTGGATCGTCAGGTGGTCGATCATCTCCATGGCGGCCGGCACGAGCCCGCGCCCGATGACCGCCGACACCGCCTCGGAGGCGCGGTCGATCTCGTCGAACACCGCCAGGACCGTCTTCACTGCCTGCGGCTTCTTGAGGATGCGGACGACGATCTTGGTGGCGATGCCGAACGTGCCCTCGGAGCCCACGAAGACCCCGGCCAGATCGTAGCCGTTCGCGTCGCGCGTCTTGCCCCCGAGCCAGACGATCTCGCCGTCGGGCATGACGACCTCGAGCCCGAGAACGTGATTGGTAGTGACGCCGTACTTGAGGGTGTGCGGGCCGCCCGAGTTGTTGGCGATGTTGCCGCCGATCGTGCACGCCTGCTGGCTCGACGGGTCGGGCGCGTAGTAGTAACCGTGCGGGCCGACCTTCCACGAGAGGTGCAGGTTCACGAGCCCGGGCTCGACGACGGCGATCTGGTTGTCGTAGTCGACCTCGAGCACGCGGTTCATCCGCATGAGCGAGATGACGATGCCGCCTTCGGCGGGCAGGCAGCCGCCCGACAGCCCCGTGCCCGCGCCGCGGGCGACGAACGGGAGCTTCTCCCGGTTGGCGAGCTTCACGATCGCCGCGACGTGCTCGACGGACGTGGGAAACAGGACGAAGTCGGCGAGCGCGCGAAACAGCGTGAGCCCGTCGGACTCGTACACCAGGAGCTCGTCCGGGTCCGACAGCACCGCGCCGGGCCCGACGATCGCCTCGAGCTCGTGCCGGAGGTCGCGTTTAGCGGAAGCCGTCAGCGTCGCCATCGGTAGAGCGAATTATAACCCGCCGAGGAGAACCCGCGCCGCGCCGGCGATGGCGGCCGCGTCGATCCCGTAGTGCCGGTAGAGATCGGCTCGCGCGCCAGACTGGCCGAAATCGTCGACGCCGAGCGCCGTCTGGGGCACGCCGAGCGCGGCGCCGATGAAGGCCAGCGCGTGCGAGTGCCCGTCGAGCACGGATACGACGGGCACACCTTCCTCGTCGGCGCTCACCAGCGTCTCAAGATACGGCCTCGGCTCCCGCAGCCCGCGGTAGAGGCGGTCGGGGCTGGTAACGGCGAAGACGCTTGCCAGCACACCGCGCTCGCGCAGCGCGCGCGCCGCGTGGACTGCCTCGGGTACCGTGACGCCGGCGGCGAAGAGGCTGACCGCGTTCGTGTCCGGGTCCCAACCCGGCTCGCCACGCGCGTCGACGAGCCGGTAGGCCCCGCGCAGGACGCCGGAGCGATATGCGGGGCTCGGCCCCGGCGCGAGCGACTGGTCGACGGCGCGGGTGGACAACCGCAAGTACGCCGCTTCGGTGCCTTCGGTGGCGAGTCCCCGCAGCGCGTCGAGCAGGATCCACTCGGTTTCCACCGCGAACGTCGGATCCCAGTAGACGATGCCCGGTAGCGCGACGCCGATCCCGGGGGTGATGATCGATTGATGGGCGCCGCCCTCGGGCGAGAGGCTCACGCCCGACGGCGTCGCTGCCACGACGAACCGGGCGCCGGAGTAGAGCGCGTGATAGAGGGCGTCGAGTCCGCGGGCGACGAACGGGTCGTAGAGCGTCCCGATCGGCAAGAGGGGCTCGCCGTAGAGCTCACGCGCGAGACCGAACGCGCCCAGCAGCAGGAACAGGTTGTGCTCCGCGATGCCGAGCTCGATGTGCTGGCCGGCCGGAGACTCCTTCCACTGCACCGCCTGCGGCTCCCCGGCGAACGGGTTCGTTTTGACCACCGGGAAATAGACGCCCTTGCGATTGATCCAGCCCGCGAGGTGCGTGGTGACCGCGACGTCGGCCGAGACCGTCACGATGCGCTCGGCCACGGGAAGCCGGCTCAGTGCGCCCAGCACCCGGCCGAACGCCTCCTGGGTCGAGCATTGGGCCGGATAGCTCTCCTCGAAGTCGGCGGGAACCTCGAGCCTCGAGGCACGCGGCGCGGGCGGCGTGAACAGCGGCGGCAGGCTGCGTACGAGCGCGGCTTCCTCGCTCTCCGGCGCGAAGCCGTCCCACTCCGCGCCCTCGCCGATGCCCAGAGACACGCGGAGCTGGTCGATCTGGCTCGCCGTAAGCAGCGCGGTGTGGTTGAGCGGATCGCCGGCGAACGGCAGTTCCCAGCCCTTGATCGTATGGGCGAAGATGACCACGGGCCGGTCGCGAACGCGCTCGGCCTCCTCGAGGGCATCGAGGATCATCCGGAGGTCGTGGCCGCCGCGATCGGCGACGAGCTCCGAAAGGGCCGCGTCGCCGATGTTCCCCAGGAGGCGATCGAGCATCCGGTCGGCCCGGCCCTCGCGGTCGGTGACGAGCGCCTTGCGGAGCCCGCCCGGCGCGAGACGGAGCAGCCGCTGGTAGTCGGCGTTCGACATCGCGTCGAGCTGCGCTCGGAGCCACTCGCCTCCGGGCTTCGTGAAGAGCTTCTGAAGCTTGCGACCCCAGGCGAGCTCGATGACGTGCCAGCCGGCGGCCTCGAACATCGCGCGCATCTGGCGCAGCCGTCCGTCGGGAACGATGCGGTCGAGCGACTGGCGATTGACGTCGACGATCCAGAGCACGTTCGTGAGCCGCTCCACGATTTCTTCCGCCAGCGCCTCGCCGACGTTGCCCTCGTCGAGCTCAGCGTCGCCGACCATGACGATGATCCGGCCCGGTGGCGTGGCGCCGAAATGGTCGACGAGGTACCGGGACGCCAGCGCCCCGAAGGTGGCCTGCACGGCGCCGAGCCCCATCGAGCCGGTCGAGAGGTCGACGACGTCGGGGTTCTTGCGGCGGCTCGGATAGGCCTGGAGCCCGCCGAAGCTCCGCAGCTCGCGCAGCG
>JBKPCO010000103.1:0-10909 GCA_046727415.1 Candidatus Methylomirabilota bacterium | reverse complement strand
GCGTCGTGACCGCCCGCGTGCCGAAGAGACTTCGGCCGGCATCGGTGTAGGTGAAGCACGAGTTCGCCAGGTCGGTCCATCCGGTCGTGTCGAGCTGCCAGCACGCCCGCGCGTCGCCGGCCGCGCGCTCGGCCTCTGCGCGGGGGAGCTTGGCCACCTGGCGAGCGAGCCGCGCCGCCTCGACGAGGGCGCCGAGGGCGAACCCGGCGCCGTCGCCCGCGCCGGTCAGCTCGCCAACCCGGCGACTCAGGCCGCCGACCATTTGCGTGCCGGCCAGCCGGCCGATGCCGGCGGGAACTTCCGGATCGAACGCGCCGGAGACCGCCCGGCAGCGCGCCGCGCGGATCAGATAGCTCGGCGACGGCAGCGCCTCGACGGCGAGCTCGAGGGCGCGGTCATCGTCGGAGAGCCGTACCGTGTGCGTGAGGGCGTCCTCGGGCGTGTTGTCCACCCAGCCTTCCATCACGCGCTCGTAGCGGTCGCGACCCTCGAGGAGCGCCGGCCGGATCACCGCGAGCTCTCGTCCTTCCAGCGCTTGAGCCTGAGACTGTTCGTGACCACGGACACGGAGGAGAACGCCATCGCAGCACCCGCCAGGATGGGCGAGAGCAGCACACCCCAGAGCGGGTACAGCAAGCCGGCCGCGACCGGGATCAACACCACGTTGTAGCCGAACGCCCAGACGAGATTCTGCTTGATCACACTGATCGTCCGTCGCGACAGATCGATGGCGCCGACGACGCCGCGCAGGTCTCCGCGCACGAGCGTCACGTCGGCGGCCTCGATCGCCACGTCAGTGCCGGAGCCCATGGCGATACCGACGTCGGCCTGGGCGAGCGCCGGCGCGTCGTTGATGCCGTCGCCCACCATCGCGAGGCGGTGTCCTTGAGCCTGGAGCCTGGTGATCTCGCGGGCCTTGTCCTCCGGCAGGATCTCGGCGAGGACTTTGCCAGCTCCGGCCCGGCGGGCGACGGCCTCGGCGGTCGGCCTGGCGTCGCCGGTGAGGACGATGACGTCAAGGCCCCGCCGCTTCAACGCGGCCACGGCCTCGGGCGCCTCGGGCTTGAGGATGTCGGCGGCGGCCAGCAGGCCGAGGGCTCGACCACCGAGCGCCAGGTAGACCGCGGTCTTTCCCTCGGTGGCGAGCGCCTGCACGCGCGGCACGAGGGCGCGGACGTCGACCCCGCGAGCATCCATCAGCGCCCGGTTGCCGAGCAACACACGGCCGTCCGGCGCCATCGCGTCGATCCCCTGCCCCGGGACCGTCGTGAACTCGGTGATGGGCGGCAGCGCGAGCCCGCGTGCCTTGGCGGATGCAACGATCGCTTCCCCCAGCGGATGCTCTGAGCCTTGCTCGGCGGCCGCCGCCAGCGCCACGATATCGTCCTCGGACATCGGAGGGAGCGCGACCACGTCGGTGACCGCCGGCCGACCGACGGTCAGCGTGCCCGTCTTGTCGAACACGACCGTGTCCACGCGCTCGAGCAGCTCGAGCGCGGTGGCGCTCCGGACCAGGATCCCGCGCTCGGCTCCGCGCCCCGTGGCCACCATGATGGCGGTAGGCGTGGCGAGCCCCATCGCGCAGGGGCACGCGATGACGAGGACCGCGACCGCATTGGTGAGGGCGAAGAGGCCGGCCGGCTCGGGACCGAACGCCCACCAGGCGAGGAACGTGAGGCCGGCGATTCCCAGCACGATCGGGACGAAAATCGCGGCGACGCGATCGGCCAGCCGCTGAATAGGGGCGCGCGAGCCCTGCGCCTCGGCGACGAGCGCGACGATCCGCGACAGCGCGGTCTCGCTGCCCACGCGAGCGGCTCGGAAGATGAAACTGCCGGTGCGGTTGACGGTCCCGGCGTAGACCTTCGATTCCGGCGCCTTCTCGACGGGCAGGCTCTCGCCCGTCAGCATCGACTCATCGATCGTCGAGGCGCCCTCCGTCACGACGCCGTCGACGGGAATGCGCTCCCCCGGGCGAATGCGAACGAAATCGCCGACGCGCACCTCGGCCGTCGGCACGTCGACCTCGGCCCCAGCGCGAACGACGCGGGCGGTGCGCGGGGCGAGGCTCACGAGCCGCCGGATCGCCTCCGAGGTTCGCCCGCGCGCGCGCGCCTCGAGCCAGCGGCCCAGCACGACCAGCGTGATGACGACCGCGCTCACGTCGTAGTACGTCACGCCGTGCGCTTGGAAGGCGTGCGGCCACAGGGTGACGGCCACGCTGAAGAAGTACGCGGCGCTGGTGCCCACCGAGACCAGCGTGGACATCGACGCGCTCCGGTAGCGCAGGTCGTGGAGGAGCCCCTGGTGAAACTGCCAGCCGACCCAGAACTGAACGGGCGTGGTGAGGATCAGGAGAAGCCACGGGTTCTGGAGCGCCACCGGGACCCACGGCAGGATGTGAGACATCCCGCCCAGCAGCACGGGCGCCGACAGCGCGGCGCCGACGATGAACTTAGTCTTCTGATACCGCTGGTCGGCCTCGCGCGCGGCCTGCTCCGTGTCGAGCGCGGCGCCGGGCGCCGCGTCGGGGAGAGGCCCGACCAGCTGGTAGCCGGCCGCGGCGACCGCCGCCTGGAGCGCATCGAAGCTGGTCCGCTCGGGATCGAACGACACCGTCGCCTGCTCGGTGGCGAGGTTGACAGTCGCCTGCTCTACGCCGTTGATCTTGGTGAGGGCGCGCTCCACCCTGCCCACGCACGCCGCGCAGTGCATGCCGCGCACCGGGGCGACCTGCGTCGTCATCACTTGCCCCGGAACCGCGCGAACACGTCGAGCAGCTCGTCGATCTTCTGCTGGCGCTCGCTCTTCGAGCCCGTGCGAATGGCGTCGGTCACGCACGACTCGATGTGCCGGCCCAGCAGAAGCTTCTCGACCTGCTCGAGCGCGCCCTGCACCGCCGAGACCTGGAGCAGGATGTCGACGCAGTATGCCTCGCCGTCGATCATCCGCTGGAGACCCTGCACCTGCCCCTCGATCCGTCTGAGCCGCCCGAGGGCCTTGGCCTTCGTCTCCTCGTTGATCATCTCGTATACCCCCAGGGGGTAGTATCCGCCTGGGCTGCGCCGCTGTCAAACCACGGCCGACTAGATGTCGAACAGAGAGGGCTGCTCCCCCGAGGAGATCGCTCGGCGGCGCCGGGCCGTCGTCTTGGCCGCCCGCGCCTTCACCCCCACGGCTGCGGCCGGCTTCGGGCGGGGCAGCTTCCAGCCCTTCTGCGCGGCGATCCGATCGCCCTGCTTGATCACCAGCAAGTCGACGAGGCGCGCCAGTGGGCTCGATAGCAGATGCAGGTACTTCTCCCAGTAGCGGGGCGAATGGGCGAGTGTGCGCATTTGGTCGAGCGCGAGCGACAGGGCCGTCCGGTCGCCGCGCTTGGCGGCCACCTTCAGGTCGGCGAGCAGCCGGGCCTGGCTGATGCGCGAGGGGCGGGCCCGCGCCATCAGGGGCTCACGGGGTCGCGCCGCCGCGCAGCCGTACTTCGTAGCCCTCGCGGTCGGCGTGGTTGGGCTGGATCGTGATCTTGCGGTCGAGCGCCCGCGCCAGCCGGTCGAGTCCGTCGCGGCCGTCGCCCTCGAAGTAGCGGGCGAGGTCAGGGTGGACGCGCACGACCACCTCGCGGACGTTGGCGTCCTCGGCCGCCCGCACCTTCGCCGGGATGGCGCGGAAGATCTCGGCGGCCAGGGTCGCGTCGGCCTTCGTCACGCCGCTGCCCTTGCAGGTCGGGCACACCGTGGAGAGCAGCGAGCGGAGGTCCTGGCGCACGCGCTTGCGGGTCATCTCGACCAGGCCGAGCTCGGAGATCTCGAGCACGTTCGTCCGGGCCTTGTCGTCGGCCAGCGCGCGCTTCAGAGCTCGGTAGACCTGCTCGCGGTGGTCCGCCGTTTCCATGTCGATGAAGTCGATGATGATGATACCGCCCAGATCGCGCAGCCGGATCTGCCGGACGATCTCGACGCCCGCTTCCAGGTTGATCTTGAGCACGGTCTGCTCGAAGTCGCGCTTGCCGACGTACTTGCCGGTGTTCACGTCGATCGACACGAGCGCTTCGGTGTGGTCGATGACGATGTACCCGCCGGACTTGAGCCAGACGCGGCGCCGGAGCGCGCGCTCGATGTCCTTCTCGATGCCGAGCGCCTCGAAAATCGGAGTGGGCTCCGTCCACTGCCGCACCCGGTCACGGAGCGACGGCACCAGGGCTTCGACATAGCCGGCGCACCGGTCGTACACCTCGCGCGCGTCAACGACGAACTCGTCGACCTCCGGCGAGAAGAGATCGCGCACGACGCGGAAGGTCAGATCGCCTTCCTCGTGCAGCGCCGCCGGCGCCGCCGCCTGCTCGAAGCGCGTCTGGATCTGCGCCCAGAGCCGCGTCAGGAATTCCACGTCGGCCGCGAACTCGCTCTCGTTCTTGCCCTCGGCGTTCGTTCTGAGAATGAAGCCGCCCGGCGGCAGCGTGAGGCCGCGCAGCGCCGCCCGCAGCCGGTCGCGCTCCCGCTCGTCGCGGATGCGGCGCGACACGCCGATGTGGCGCGCCTGCGGCATGTAGACGAGGTAGCGCCCGGGCAGCGAGACGAACGACGTGATGCGGGCCCCCTTGGTCCCGAGCGATTCCTTGGACACCTGGACGAGGACGTTCTGGCCCTTCTGGAGCAGCTCCTCGATCGGCGTGCCGTCGCGGCGGGGCGCCAGCTCCTCGACGTCCACGTCGGCGTCGGGATCGGTGTCGTCGTCCTCCTCGCCCGCGAGCATCGCGCTCGCGAAGTCGCCGAGGTTGGTCGTGTAGTCGCCGGCGTAGAGGAAGGCGTCCTTCGAGAGCCCGATGTCGACGAACGCCGCCTGCATGCCCGGCAGGACGTTCGTCACGACGCCCTTGTAGACGCTCCCGACGATCGAGCGGCGGTGGTGCCGCTCGAGGTACAGCTCGGTGAGGAGGTTACCCTCCTGGACACCGACGCGAGTTTCGATGAGTTCCGCATTGACCACGATCCGTTTGCGCACGGCAGCACCTCGCCGACACGGCGCCTGGCGTCGACCGACCGCAGCGTCCGCGTCTCATTGGAACTGCCGCATCCGTACCGAGAGCAGAAGGCCCAGCGTCAGGCAGGAGGCGACCATCGAGGAGCCGCCGTAGCTCATCAACGGCAGCGGGATCCCGACGACAGGCAGGAGCCCGGTCACCATGCCCACGTTGATCAATACCTGCGCCGCGAACAGCGACGTGGCGCCCAACGCCACGAGCCGGCCCACCGGCTCGCGCGCGGTCGCCGCGATGTCGAACCCCCGGAGAAGGAGCAAGACATAGCACAGCAGCAGGATGAGACAACCGACGAACCCCCACATCTCGGCGAACACGGCAAAGATAAAATCCGTGTGACGCTCCGGGAGGAAGGCCAGCCGGCTCTGCGTCGCGCCGGCGACCCCCTTGCCCAGGAGCTGACCCGATCCGATTGCGATCTTCGCCTGGATCACGTTGTACGCGCTCCCGAGGGGATCGCGGAACGGATCCAGGAAAACGAGAATTCGCTCGCGTTGGTACTCCTTGAGCGCCATCCAGGCCAGCGGCATCGCCGCGAGCGCGGCGAGCGACAGGGCGCCCAGCGTTTTCATGCGGAGCCCGGCCCCGATGAGCAAGATCGTCATCACCGGAATGAGCAGGAGCGCGGTGCCGAGGTCCGGCTGCTTGATGATCAGTACGGCCGGCACCGCGACGATCGGCATCGAGATAATGATGGCCGTCCGGCCCACCGGCTGCGCCCAGCGGGACGTCACCGCCCAGACCGCCATGAGCAGGAAGCAGAGCTTGAACAGCTCGGAGGGCTGGACCGACAGCGGTCCCATGACGATCCACCGCTTCGCGCCCGACACCGTTCGGCCGAGCACGAACACGGAGACCAGCGCGGCCAGCCCCAGGGCATAGATGGCCGGGGCCGCCCGCACGAGCCGCCGGTAGTCGAGGCTCGCCACCAGCACCATGACCGCGAGGCCGATCGTGAACCACAGGAGCTGACGGATGACGACGCTGCCGCCGGCGCGGCCCACGTGCAGGCTCGCCAGCGTCACCGAGCTCATCATGATCAGCGCGAAGGCGACGACCAGCAGCGCCCAGTCGACGTTCTGCAGCAGGCGCCGGTCGACCCGCAGCACTAGCCGCCGAACCCCACCGCGGCGATCTTCTCGAGGAAGATCGCATTGAAAATCTTGCGCGCGATCGGCGCGGCGACCTGGCCACCCTTGCCGCCCCGCTCGGCGATCACCACCACCACGACCTCGGGCGCCTTCGCCGGGGCGAACGCCGCGAACCACGCGTGGTCCTGGCCCTTCTCGGCCTTCGACTTGGCGATCATCTGCGCGGTGCCCGTCTTGCCCGCGATGTCGATTCCGGGAATGCGTGCCGCCGCGCCGGTTCCGTTGTCGTTCACCACCGCCCAGAGGCTCTGTCGGAGAAACGCCCACACGACCGGCGACAGCTCGACGTGGCCGTTGACCTGTCCCTGGTCGCTCCAGACGACGCCGCGATCCGGCCGCTCAACCCGCTGCACCAGGCGCGGCCGCCACAGGACGCCGCCGTTGGCGACCGCTGCCATGAAGCGCGCGACCTGCATGGGTGTGACGAGCACGGTGCCCTGCCCGATCGACATGTTAATCGTCTCGCCGACCGGGAACGGCTTGCCCTGACGCCCGCGCGCCGCCTGGGGCTTCGGCAGGAGACCGAACTTCTCGCCCGGCAGGTCGATGGCGGTCGGCTGACCGAACCCGAAGGCGCTCGCGTAGCGAACGATGGCGGCGCCCCCGATCTTGAGGCCCGCCTCGTAGAAGAAGATGTTGCATGAGTGCTGGATCGCACCGCGGAGATCGACGGTCCCGTGCCCGCCTTCCTTCCAGTCCTTGAAGATGGTGCTGCCCAGCTGGAACTCGCCGGAGCAGTGCGTCCGGTCGAGCGGCGTGATCGTGCCCTCCTGCAGGCCGGCCGCCGCCACGACGATCTTGAACACGGAGCCCGGCGCGTACTGGGTCTGGATCGTGCGGTTGAGCAACGGGAAGTTCGGATCCTGGACCACGCGCAGCCAGGCTTCGCGATCGATAGTCCCGGTGAAGCGGTCGATCTCGAAGGCGGGCGTGGACACCATCGCGAGCACGTCGCCGTTGCGCGGATCCATGACGACGACGGCGCCGGCCTGGCCCTCCATCGCGCGCTCGGCCGCCTCCTGGATCCCACGATCGATCGTCGTGGTGACCTGCGCACCGGCGTGCGGCTCGGTCTGCTGCACCCGGCGAACCGGGCGACCCATCGCATCGACCTCGATGCGCTCGCCGCCGTCCTGGCCGCGCAGATGCTCGTCGAGGAGCCGCTCGAGTCCGGACTGGCCCACCATTTCGCCGCGGCGGTAGCGACCCTGCTTGAGCTGTTCGTCGCTCGCCTCGCGCACGTAGCCCAGGAGATGGGCAGCGAACCGGCTGTTCGGGTACACGCGCTGGGGCTCGACTTCCGTGATGACACCCGGAAGCTCGAGCTTCCATTCCTCCACCTTGGCGACTTCGGCGAGCGAGAGGCCCCGGCGCACGCGCACCGGCAGGAGCGAGTCGGGCGGCACCTTCGCCACGGCGTCGGTCAGCTCCTGGAAGGGAATGCGGAGCAGCGAGGCGACGCGCCCGAGGACCGCGTCTCGCGTCTCGTCGTCGCGCGGGAGCTCGCGAGGAATCAGCGACAGGGTGAAGGTCGGTCGGTTGTCGACCAGGGGCATCCCGTGGCGGTCGAACAGGATGCCGCGCGGGGCGGCGATCGGCCGGACGCGAATCCGGTTCTTGTCCGACGCGTCGAGGAACCGTCCGCCCTCGAGGACTTGCAAGTACCAGAGCTGCCCGATCAGGACGAGGAACGCGAAGATGGTCGCCGTCGCAATCACCATGACGCGCTGGCGCCCCGGATCGCGCCGACTCGAGAGGGAGCGTCGAGCGGCGCTCATGACGGCAGCCCCTCGAAGCGCTCGCGCAGGACCTGCGACGCGGACAGGCTCAGCACGACCGCGGCGCCGACGAACCCGTTGAAGATCGCCTGGGGGAGCACGACGTACAGCATGAGCTCGCCGAACGGCGCCGGGAACCGGAAGATCTGCAAGAGCGCGAACCGGGCCAGCCCTTCCAGGATCGTCAGCACGACGAGCCCGGGCACCTGCACCAGGGGCTGACTCACCCGGAGCCGCTCGCCGGCGACGCCGATCCCGAACCCGATGACCGCCTTCGTGAGGGCCTGAACCCCGATGAGACCGCCGCCGGCCGCGTCCTGAAGGAGTCCCGTGACGAAGCCGGCGAAACAACCGAACTCGGGGCCTCGCCGGAGCGCCAGCAGAACGACCATGATCAGCGGCAAGTCGGGCGTCACACCTCTGACGCTTACCAGCGGCGTCAGCGTCGCGTGTGCGACCGAGCCCCCCGCAACCGTGAGCATGAGCAGCCCGCGCATCAGCCGCCCGCCGGGAAGAACGCGGTGAGATCGCGCTGCGTGTCGCCGGTCACCAGCAGCACCTCGTCGACTCGCGCGTAGTCGACCGCCGGCGCCAGCTCGGCGTAGTGGAAGAGCGCGGAGCCGCGGTTGTCGATCGTGCGCACGGTGCCGATGGGGATGCCACGCGGAAAGAGTCCGCCCTGCCCGGCGGTGACCAGCACGTCGCCGCTCTGGATTGACGCACCGTCGCGCGCCATGAACTTGAACCGGAGCGTCCCCCGCGGGTCGCCCTCGACGATGCCGGGGGTGCGGGTTCTCAGGACGTGGGCGCCGACGGTCGATGCGGGATCGGTCAGCACCTGCACGATCGACGCGCCGGGGCGAACGTCGACGATGCGGCCGATGAGGCCGTCGGGCGAGATCACCGCGCTGAGTCGCGGGATGTTGTCGGCCCGGCCGCGATTGACCGTGAGCGACCGGATCCAGCCGCCCCACTCGCGCCCGATGATCTCGCCGGAGAGCGTCGTGAGCGGGAGCTTCTCCTGCAGGCCGAGGAGACGACGCAGTCGCTGGTTCTCCACGTCGGTGTCGTCCACCCGCAGCGCCCGCACTCGCAGCTGCTGCACTTCCTCGCGCAGGCGGTGGTTCTCGGCGCGCACGTTCTTCCAGTCGAGATAGGTGGACCAGAGCCCGAAGGTGGCCCGGCTCGCGCGGGCGAGCCCGGTCTGGACCGGCGCGGTGACCATCGTCAGGAAATCGCCCGCGGCTGCGCCGTATCCGCGCGTCTGGAGCGTGAGCAGGAGAAGGCAGATCCCCACGAGGGAGACAAGCAACACCAGCTTCTGAATCTTCACCTTCCGAACCCCCCGAGAGGAGCGGAACCCCGCTGATTACGCGGGGATGGCCACCTTCTTCAGGAGATCGAGCTCGTCCAGCACTCGCCCCGTCCCGAGGGCGACACAGGACAGCGGGTCATCGCCCGGTGTGACCGGGAGGTTCGTCTCCTGACGCAGCAGGTGGTCCAGGCCCCGAAGCAGTGCGCCGCCTCCAGTGATGACGATGCCCTTGTCGACGATGTCGGCGGCGAGCTCGGGCGGTGTCCTCTCCAGACACGTCCGCACCGTTTCGACGATCGTCATCACGGGCTCGCGGAGCGCTTCCCGGATTTCCTCGTCAGTGATCACGATGGTCTTGGGAATCCCGTCGATCAGGTCGCGACCCTTCACTTCCATGGTGCGGCGGTCGCCACCCATGGGGTACGCCGACCCGAGAGTAACCTTGATCTCCTCGGCGCGTCGCTCGCCGACGAGCAAGTTATAGTGCTTGCGGATGTACTGAACGATCGCCTCGTCCATCTCGTCGCCCGCGATCCGGACCGACTTCGAGTAGACGATGCCCGACAAGGAGATGACGGCCACCTCGGTCGTACCGCCGCCGATGTCGACGATCATGTTCCCGCCGGGCTCCTGGATGGGCAGCCCCGCGCCGATCGCGGCCGCCATCGGCTCCTCGATCAGGTAGACTTCGCGCGCGCCCGCCTGCATCGCCGAGTCGCGAACCGCGCGCTTCTCGACCTGAGTGATTCCCGACGGCACGCCGATGACGATGCGCGGCCGCACGAGCGTCCGCCGGCGGTGCACCTTCGAGATGAAGTAGTGCAGCATCTTCTCGGTCACGTCGAAGTCGGCGATGACGCCGTCCTTCAGGGGCCGGATGGCGATGATGTTCCCGGGGGTGCGTCCGAGCATGGCCTTCGCCTCGCGCCCGACCGCGAGCACGGAGTGATCGGCCTGGTGGATCGCGACGATGGAGGGCTCGTTGAGCACGATGCCCTCGCCCCGCACGTACACGAGGGTGTTGGCCGTCCCGAGGTCGACGGCGAGATCATTCGAGAACATTCCGGCCAGAAGGTTGTAGAACATCACCGCTCCATCGTTCGTCGATTGAACCCCCGCCTCGGGGATCTAACAGTAGCACAGTCCGTGCCACCCAGAAACGAAAACTCCATTTTTACAAGGCTTTAGGCACCGGGGCGATCAGCCGGGAGCTACGGGGCTACCGGCCGCCGACAGAATCCGAGTATTTTCAGGATCTTCCGGGTTGGCTCCGAAAGCCGACCTCGCGGTCGGCGCAGCCGCTCTCCCTTGGGGAGGTCGCCGGCAGGGGGGTCCGCCGCCCGGCGCTCGTGCGGAAGTGCTCAGGATGGCACCTCTCGTGACAGCCAGCGTCAGCGCCGGCCTTCCAGGACGCGCTCTCCAGCGTGGGAATTTTCGGAAAGGGCGATCTAGCCGGTCTCGACCTCCACCCACTTCGCGACGCCCCTCAGTCTCAACCGCACCTTCGGCGCCTTGGCCCGGGCTTTCGCGCGAACGCGACGATCGGCGAGCACTCGGTTTGCTCATCGATCAACGTCGCCGGCGCGCGGGCGAGATCTCGATGTCGACGTTCGGTCATCCCGGGCGC
>JBKPCO010000102.1:0-9095 GCA_046727415.1 Candidatus Methylomirabilota bacterium | reverse complement strand
CTAGATCGCATCGCCCCAGCGGTCGGCGAAGGCCACCTCGCGCAGCGGTCGCCGTGGCGGCCGGCCGAACTTCCCGAGCGGATAGCCGAGCGGAATCAGCGCGGCGGTCTCGACGTCGGCCGGTATGCCGAGGAGCGCCTTCACCTGCGCGTCGCGAAACCGGTGAATGGTCGTGATGCAGCTTCCAATTCCGTGAGCGCGCGCCGCCAGCATGAGGTTCTGCACAGCCGGATAGATCGACGCGCCGGTCGTCAGCGACGGCGTGACGCCCGGGTCCAGCGCAATGCAGGCGAGAACCAGGACCGGCGCCTCTCCGAGGTGCTCGCTGAGATGTCTGGCTGACGCGAGCATCTTGCCGGCGGGGCTCTCGCGCGGCTCCTTCGCGGCGCCCGCGTAGTACGGCACCTTCATGAGCTCGCTCCACGCTTCGCGATACAGCTCGCCCAGGCGCGCCCGCTTGGCCGCGTCGCGCACCACCACGAAGCTCCAGCCCTGACGATTGCCGCCGCTCGGCGCGCAGATGGCGGCCTCCATGATCTGCCGCAGCACGGCATCGGGAATCGGTCTCGTCTCGAGGCGCCGCATTGCGCGCTGCGTGGTCACGACGTCGAAGAAGTCCATATGCCCTCCGGGGTATATTCAAGGCCTTATATAGGAGAGGACCATGACCGACTACAAGAGCCTGATCTACGAAGTGAAGGATGCCATCGCGACCTTGACCCTGAACCGGCCCGAGCGCCTCAACGCCCTGGGCGGTACGCTGCGCGACGACCTTTATGACGCCGTGCTGCGTGCCAGCGGAGATGCGGACGTTCGCGTGATCGTGGTGACGGGCGCCGGCAAGGGATTCTGCTCGGGCGGTGACGTGAAGGCCATGAACGACGTGAAGGAGGGTCGCGCCGAGCGGCCGCTGATCGACAAGGTGGCGCCACTTCGGGATCGGGTGCTGCTCGCCATGCGCGACGCCCCGCAGCCGGTGATCGCCGCCGTCAACGGCGCCGCGGCCGGCGCCGGCATGAACCTGGCACTGGGCTGCGATATTCGCCTCGCCTCGACGGCCGCGAAATTCACCCAGGCGTTCGTCAAGCGGGGCCTCCACCCGGACTGGGGCGGGACGTACTTCCTGCCGCGCATCGTCGGCATGGCCAGGGCGTGCGAGCTGATCTTCACCGGCGAGATCATCGACGCCCAGACGGCGCTCGGGCTCGGGATCGTGAGCGCCGTCCATCCACCGGAGGAGCTGATGCCGGCCACCTACGAGCTCGCCCGGAAGATCGCCGCCGGCCCGCCCATCGCCATCCGGCTCGCAAAGCGGGCGCTCTATCACGGCCTCGACGTCGATCTCCGCTCGGCGCTCGAGTTCGAGACCTTCGCGCAGAACATCGCCTCGGAGACGGAAGACGCCCGCGAGGGCATCCGGGCCTTCGTCGAGAAGCGGCCGGCGGTGTTCAAGGGGCGCTGACAGGTTCCCGTATGGCCGTCGGAGCCGGGCACGCCCTCGCGGTCGGCTTCGACGGCACGGTCATTCCTGACGATGTCATCGCGCTGGCCGAGCAATCCGGGCTCGGCGGCGTCATCCTGTTCGCGCGCAATTGCCCGAGCCTCGAGACCGTCCTTTCCCTCACCGCGGCCGCGCGACGGCTCGGGTCCGACGTGCTGGTCATGGTCGATCACGAGGGCGGGCGCGTCCATCGCCTGCCCGCGCCCTTCACGCGCTTTCCGCCCGCGGCCGCCGTGGCGCGCGCGGGCGGTGCGCGGCTCGCGGCCGAGGTCGCGAAAGCCATGGCGCGCGAGCTCCGTGCCGCCGGATTCGACTCAGGGCTGGCGCCCGTGCTCGATTGCCGGTTCGAGTCAGCGAGCGCGGTGATCGGCGATCGCGCTTTCGCGGCCGATCCGGACGCGGTCGCGGCGTGCGGCGTTGCCTCCGTTCGGGCCATGCTGGTCGGAGGGCTCCTGCCCGTGGCCAAGCACTTCCCGGGGCACGGTCGCGCGGCCGTCGATTCGCATCACGAGCTGCCGGACGTCGATGCGGGCCTGGACGACCTCGAGCGCAGCGAGCTGGTACCGTTCCGGGCGGCGCTCGGCGCCGGCTGCCCGGCCGTTCTCATCGCTCATGTTCGATTTCCCGCCCTCGACCGTGACCTGCCCGCCTCGCTCTCGCCCGAAGTCATCGACGGCCTTCTGCGGCGACGGCTCGGCTTCTCGGGCCTCGTCGTGAGCGACGATCTCGAGATGGGTGCCGTCGTCCACTCCTGGGGCGTGGCCGGCGCGGCCCGCCGGTTCCTCGGCGCCGGCGGCGATCTCGCGCTCGTCTGTCGAGGCGCCGACGCTCGCCGGGCGACGGCCGAGGCCCTCGCGCAGGACGTCGAGCGCGGCGTTCTCGATCTCGCCCCGGCGGTCAGGCGCCGTCAGGCGGCCCTTCGCCTGATCGAGGCTGTGGGGCCGCGCCCGGACGTGTCGGTCATCGGCTGCACCGAGCATCGGGCCCTCGCCGAGGAGGTGTCTCGACTCGCTGCAGCCCGGGGCTGAGCGTGTGCGATCCTGGGAAGTGATGCGTGACGCGACTCACAGTCGACGAGCCTTCCTGGCCCTTGCAGCGCGGGCCGTTGCCGGCGCCGCAGCGCTCGCGCTGGTGCGAGAGGGCGGCGCACAGGCGGGCGAAGCGGGCGTGGTCACGGGCGAGAAGATGTTCGAAGACCTCCTGGCGCAGGCCCGCGAGGGCCGCTGGAGCGAGCGGGCGATCGGTGCGCGAGTGGGTGCGGTCGGCATGGCGCTCCGGCGAACGCCGTACGTCGATGGGACGCTCGAGCTTTACGACGACCGCGAGGTCTGCTCCGTGAACCTGAGCGGGCTCGACTGCGTCACGTTCTTCGAGAGCTCGCTCGCCCTCGCACGCATGCTCAAGCGCGACGTGCACACGCCGGAGTCGCTCCTGACCGAAGTCGCCTATACCCGGTATCGTAACGGTCGGGTCACCGACTACGCATCGCGCCTGCACTACATGAGCGACTGGTTCTTCGACAACCAGGCCAAGCGCGTTGTCCGGGTGATCACCGGCGACCTGCCGGGCGCGGCTCCCTTCAGCAAGCGCGTCAGCTTCATGAGCGCCCATCCGGAGGCCTACCGACAGCTCAGGGCGAATCAGGAGATGGTCGGGAAGATCGCGCGCGTCGAGGCCGACATCAACGCGCGGGCGACGCAGTATCTGCCGAAGGAGAAGGTCGCCGCCGCCCGAGGGCTCCTGCGGACCGGAGACATTGTCGGTATCACCACGACGATCGACGGTCTAGACTGCTCGCACTCCGGGCTCTGCTACCGGGACGAGGGCGGCGTAGTGCGGCTGCTGCACGCGTCCACCACCAAGAAGGCGGTGGTCCTGGACGAGGATCTCGCGTCCTACCTGGCGGGAGTGTCGACACACACCGGGATCATGGTGGCGCGGCCGCTCGAGGTGGGACCGGCCATCCCCTAGCCGGCGCGCTTCTTCGCCTTTTCTTTTTGCCGCGGCGCCGGTGGCGGCGCCTCGAGAAGACTCACCCGGCGCTCGAGGTCGCGAATCTGGGCGCGCAGCTCGGGCAAACGCGGGAGCAGGCTGTATGCCCTCAGCGCAACTTTGTGCGGGATCGCCGGGCTGCCCGAGACGATCTGGCCGGGCTCGGTGTCGCGGCCCACGCCCGATCGCGCGGCGATCAACGACATGTCGGCGATCGTCAGATGGTCGGCGATACCCGCTTGCCCGCCCATGACGACGTGGTGACCCAGCGACGAGCTGCCGGCGATTCCGGACTGCGCGACGAGAATGCTGTCCTCTCCGACCGTGACGTTGTGGGCGATCTGCACCAGGTTGTCGACTTTCGTGCCCCGCCTGACGATGGTCTGACCGAACGTTGCCCGGTCGACCGTCACGTTGGCGCCCAGCTCGACGTCATCCTCGATGACCACGATGCCTCGCTGCGGCACCCGATAGTGACGCCCTTCATGCTGCACGTAGCCGAACCCGTCGCTGCCGATCACGGTGCCGCTGTGAATGCGCACGCGGCTCCCGATCCGGCACCGGTCGAGCACGGCCACGTTGGGGCCGAGCACGGTGTCGTCGCCGATCGAGACGTCGTCGCCGACGAACACGCCGGAGTAGAGCGTCACCCTCGCGCCGAGCGTCACCCGGTCGCCCAGAGTGACGAAGGGCCAGATCGAGGGATCGGGGCCGATGCGGACGTCCGTGCCGCGTGCAATCGATTCGGAGATGCCGCGCGGCTTGAACGGCGCGGTGAAGAAACGGCCGACCACCGTCACCACGGCGTGGCCCGGGTTGGCAACGACGAGGTGCGGCCGCTCGAGCTCCCGGAGTGGACGATGGGTGAGGAACGCTGCGGCCCTCGATTTGACAGCCGCGGGAATGTGCCGGTTAGCGGTCACGTAGGCTAGATCCTGCGGCCCGGCCTCCTCTAGGCTGGAGACACCCGCGAGGACGACGTCGTCTGATCCGACGAGCTCTCCGCCGATGACCCGGCGCACGTCGCCGAGGCGGACGGGGAGTGGCGCCTCAGGCACGACGGCGCGCTGCCTTCGGCTTGGCCTTCTTGGCGGCGGCTTTCGGCGCCGGCGTGGCCCGAGATTGCGCGTCGGCGGCCTTCGGCGTTGGCGTCACTCGCTGCGCGGCGGCGGCCGTCTTGAATACCGGCGTGGTCGGCGCGGCAACGGCCACCGGGGGGGCGGTCTTCTGGGCCGGCGCGGCGGGCTCGCCGCTCAGACGGCGATGCAGGTAGTCGATCACGTCCCCGACCTTGACGAATCCCTGCATGTCGTCGTCGGGAATCGACAGATCGAACTCCTCCTCGATCCTGAACATCAGCTCGATCGCGTCGAGCGAATTCAGCTTCAGGTCGCCGCGGAGGGTGTGCTCCGGGGTGATGCTGGAGACATCCTGCTTCAGCTCCTTCGCCACGGTGGCGCGTAGGCGCTCGGCGACGTCGTTGTTAGCGGTCATTCGGTGCGCCCCTTCCCGGTTAGTCGTACCGTTTCAGCACGAGCGACGAGTTGTTGCTGCCGAAGCCGAACGCGTTGACGAGCGCGACCTTGATACGTCGCTCCTGGGGCTGGGCGGCGATGCCCGGTAGCCGGCACTCGGGATCAGGATCCTCGTAGTTGATCGTGGGATGGACCACGTGGCTCTGAATGGCCATCGTCGTCGCGATGGCGCCGATGCAGCCGGCGGCGCTCAGCGTGTGACCGATGCTGGACTTGGTGGCGCTGATCAGGACCTTGTTCGCCCGCGCCTTCAGCAGCCGCCGAATGCCCCGGATCTCGACCTCGTCGCCGCGGACGGTCGAGGTCGCGTGGGCATTCACGTAGTCCACTTGCGGCGGCGCGGTCCGGGCATCGCGAAGGGCCATGGCCATCGTGGCGGCCATCTCGGCCCCGTCCTCTTGGGGAATCACCATGTTGTAGGCTTCGCTCGTGGCGGCGTAGCCCGCGACCTCGGCATAGATCTTCGCCCGGCGCTTGCGTGCGTGCGGCAGCGATTCCAGGATCAAGGCCCCGGCGCCCTCGCCCAGCACGAATCCGTCGCGGCCCCGATCGAACGGCCGCGACGCGCGCTCCGGCTCATCGTTGTACCGCTGCGAGAGCGCGCGCAGCGTGCCGAATGCAGCGAGGACCAGCGGGGTGATGCTGGCGTCCGCGCCCACGACGATGACCACGTCCGCCTGCGCCGACCGGATCGATCTCAGGGCCTGCCCGATGGCGTGGGCGCCCGACGAGCAGGCGGTGGAGATCGTGTAGTTCGGACCCTTGGCGCCGTGGGCGATGGCGATGAGCCCCCCGAGGGAATTCATCGTGATCGCCGGGATGAACCCGGGCGCCACGCGGTTGGGCTTCAATTCGAGGTAGAGCCGGGTGAGCTCGCGCTCGGCCATCGTCATCGCGCCCATCCCGGCACCGACGATCACGCCAACGCGGTGGGGGACTTCACGGTCCATCTTCAGCGCCGAGTCGTCGATCGCCTCCCGGGCCGCCACGAGCCCGAACTGCGCGTGCCGGTCCAGCCGCTCCGCCTGCGTCGCGTCCAGATGCGCGGCGGGGTCGAAGTCCCGGACGCGGCCGACCACCCGGGAGCGGTAGGCCTCCAGGGGCAAGGAATCGAACGGCGGCACGGCGCTGATCCCGGAGGTTCCAGCCAGCGCCGCCTTCCAGAACTCGGCGACTCCGGTGCCGATCGGAGAGACCACACCGAGGCCCGTGATGACGACCCGTTTTCCCATGCGCCCTTCCCCTAGCTCGAACCCTTTTCGATCTTCGCCCACGTGTCGCGCAATCCGACCGCGCGATTGAATACCAGCCGGGCGGGCGTCGAGTCGCGCGCGTCGACGCAGAAGTAGCCGTGGCGCTCGAACTGGAAGCGCGAGCCCCGGTCGACGCCGGCCAGCGTCGGCTCGAGCCGCGCCCCGCGCACGACCTCGAGCGACTGCGGGTTGAGCACAGTCTTCCAGTCCTCCGCCTCGTCCGGCCTGGGCACGCTGAAGAGATGATCGTACAGGCGCACTTCGGCGGGAATCGAGTGCGACGAGGACACCCAGTGGATGGTTCCCCGCACCCGGCGTCCGCGGGAGTCGCCCCCCCGCGAGTCGGGGTCGTACGTGCAGCGGACCTCGACCACCTGGCCCGCGCTGTCCCGCTCGACGCCCGTGCACTTGACGATATAGGCGTAGCGCAGCCGCACCTCGGCGCCGGGCGAGAGCCGGAAGTACTTGGGCGGCGCCGGGTCGCGAAAGTCGTCCTGCTCGATGTAGAGCACGCGCGAGAACGGCACCTTGCGGCTGCCGGCCGACGGATCTTCCGGATTGTTGACCGCTTCCAGCTCCTCGACCTGGCCCTCGGGATAGTTCTCGATCACCAGCTTGAGCGGCCGCAGCACAGCCAGCCGTCGCTCGGCGCGGCGATTGAGATCTTCGCGCAGGCAGTGCTCGAGCAGCGCGATGTCGACGACCTTGGCCGCCTTGGCGGCGCCCACGCGCTCGGCGAAGTCGCGGAGCGCTTCCGGCGTGTAGCCACGCCGGCGCAGGCCGGCGAGCGTGGGCATCCGCGGATCGTCCCAGCCGGAGACGATGTGCTGCTGGACGAGCTCGAGCAGCTTGCGCTTGGACGTGATGATGTGCGACACGCTCAAGCGCGCGAACTCGATCTGCTGCGGGTGATGGATGCCGAGCTGGTCGAGATACCAGTCGTAGAGTGGCCGATGGTCCTCGTACTCGAGCGTGCAGATCGAGTGCGTGATGCCCTCGATCGAGTCGGACTGGCCGTGGGCCCAGTCGTACATCGGATAGATGCACCAGGCGTCGCCCGTGCGATGGTGCGAGGCCTTGCGGATGCGGTACATGACGGGATCACGCAGGTTGATGTTGCCTGACGTCATGTCGATCTTCGCCCGCAGGGTCCGGCTACCGTCCTCGAACTCGCCGGCGCGCATCCGTCGGAAGAGATCCAGGTTCTCCTCGACGGAGCGATTGCGGTACGGGCTCTCCCGCCCCGGCTCGGTGAGAGTGCCCCGGTACTCGGACATCTGCACGGGGGTGAGATCGTCCACGTAGGCGTTGCCCGCCATGATGAGCTGCTCCGCCCACTGGTAGAGCTGCTCGAAGTAGTCGCTCGCGTAGTAGAGGTGCTTGCCCCAGTCGAAGCCGAGCCAGCGCACGGTCTCGATGATCGAGTCGACGTATTCCTGGCTTTCCTTGGTGGGGTTGGTGTCGTCGAACCGGAGGTGGCAGCGGCCGCCGAACTCCGCGGCCATGCCGAAGTCGATGGTGATCGCCTGGGCGTGGCCGATGTGCAGGTAGCCGTTCGGCTCCGGCGGAAAACGCGTGATGACCCTGCCGCCAAACCGTCCGCTGGCGTTGTGCTCCCGGATGATGTCCCGGATGAAGTTCGTCGGCTTCTCGCGGGGTTCCTCGCTCATCCCGATGAGTGTAACGCATGCGCCGCGCCGTTTCCGCCTGTCGCCCGCCGCCGCCGCGCGGCTCCGTGGCCCGGCGATCAGCAGCGCGTGTCGTCGGTGATCGTGAGGCTCAGGGCCCCGGTGGCGGGCTCGTAGTCGAGGTCGTTCCCCGGGCACTGGAACCGGGGCGGGCCGACGAGGAGCCCGAGCACGGCGGCCTTGTCCGGCGGGTTCTCGCCCTTCTCGGCCCGGTAGGCGGTGACCAGGCCCTGGACCGACGTGAGCGTGGCCTGGTCGGCCGCCAGCCGGCTGCGGGCGAGCGGGCGGTCCTGCTGCATCTTCTCGACCGTCTTCGCGGTCGAGCTGAAGTACTGCATGAGCAGAAAACCGGCAACGGCCACGATCGCGACCACGATGATGATCTCGATGAAGCCGAAGCCGCGCTGCCTCACCGAGGAGATCGTAGCACCCAGCCTGCCGCGGCCCGGCAAGATGCGGAGGCGCCCAGGCCGCGGCCCTCCTTCTGCCACTCGGAACGGGCTGGCGCCCGGGCGTGCCCGCTGGGAATGAGGTAGGGTAGGAGCGTGAGCACACCTCCCGCGGCCGGTCCCGAGTTCACCAAGGTGAAGGATTGCGATCTGTGCCGGGCTTTTGAAGCTCACGCCCTGGTTCTTCGAGGACGAGATCTGCTGGATCTGAGCGCGCATGCGCCGCTGCGCGCACATGCGATACATCGCGTGGACTGACCCCGAGCACACCCTGAGTGCAAGGCTCAGCTGACACCCTGCGGTTGACCACCGGCCGGGCGACAGTCTAGTCTCGGCCCAACGTCCCAACCTTTAGCGGCTCATCCTCCGGAGGGCAGAATGCAGTGTCCTCGGTACCAACAGGACAGGGCGGAGCACCAGTCCACGTGAGGCGTCTCACGATTTGCCTTCTGAGTGTCGTGGTCGGGCTACTCCCATGCGCTGTGATCGCCCTGACGAATGAAGTCTTCATCCCGGTGCTGGTGTACCGGACGGGCCCCTACTCCGTGAGCGGTATGCCAATCGCCAACGGGATCGTCGACTACTACACGCTCGTCAACGAGCGCGACGGTGGCATCAACGGCGTCCGGCTCGCCTGGGAGGAGTGCGAGACGCAGTACAACACGCTGCGGAGCGTG
>JBKPCO010000101.1:0-46822 GCA_046727415.1 Candidatus Methylomirabilota bacterium | reverse complement strand
GACCGGGTCGAGGCGTATTTCAAGGAGCTCAACAACTGGGGCCGCTGGGGTCACGACGACCAGCGCGGCACCGCGAACCTCATCACGGCCGCCAAGCGGGCCCAAGCGCGCTCGCTCGTGAGGACGGGCCGCACCGTCTCGCTGGCGCGCGACATCGGACCGCAGCCCGCGATCATGTACAGCGTCACCTTCCCGTCGAACCGGGAACGCGCCGATGTGGTGCTCGATCGATTCGATCTCGTCTATCACGGCTTCACGATCACGCACATCGACGCCCTCTGCCACGTGGCCTGGGACGGCGAGCTCTACAACGGCCGCTCGTTCAAGGACAGCCTCACGGCGGCCGGAGCCAGCTGGTGCGCGATCGATGCATACTTCGATGGGATCACTACGCGGGGCGTGCTTTTGGACGTCGCGGCCGGCCGCAAGGAGGGCTACGTCACCGTCGGCCAGCCGGTGACGCCGAAGGAGCTCGACGCCGTCGCCGCCAGGGCCGGCGTGAAGGTCGAGCCGGGTGACGTCGTGGTCGTACGCAACGGCGACGAGGCGTTTCGCCGGGCGCACCCGGACTGGGTGCCGCGCGTGTCGCCGCATCCCGGCATGCACCTGTCGTGTCTCGAGTGGTTCAGGGAAAAGGACATCGCGGCGATCTCCTGGGACATGATGGACGAGCGCCCCACGAGCTATCCGGGCTTCGCCATGAGCACGCACCTGGCGATTCCGTTCCTGGGGTTGGTCCTCGTAGACAACACCAACCCGGAGCGGCTGGCCCGGGCGTGCGCCGAGGAAGGCCGCTACGAGTTTCTCTTCACCGCCACGCCGATTCGTCTGGTGAGCTCGACCGGAGCGCCGGCGAACCCGCTCGCGATCTTCTGAGGCTCGGCGCGTCCGTTGTGCGCGCTGCAGGCCGTCGCGGGGCTGGGGCCCCGCCGGCCGAGGCGCGCCTATGCATTGAGACGGCGGGCGTCAGCCCGCCACGCCCGGGCCGCGCAGCAGCTTGCCGGGCACGGCGCCGGTGGCGAGGCCATGCTCGAGCGTCACCCGGCCGTTGACCACGACGGCGGCGATTCCCTCCGCTTTTTGTACAAGGCGGCGGGCGCCCCCCGGCAGATCGGTCTCGACGCTCGGCATCGCGGGCCGCACACGCGCTTCGTCGAACACGACGAGATCGGCCGCGTAGCCCGCGCGCACGAGGCCGCGATCGTGTAAGTCCCACGCGGAGGCATTGTCGAAGGTCAGCTTGCGCACCGCCTCTTCGAGCGTGAAGGCCTGCCGGGCCCGCACCCAGTAGCTCAAGAGATGCGTCTGCAGCGACGAGCCCATCTCCTGGCAGACGTGGGCGCCCGAATCGGAGAAGGTCGCCAGCGTGCGCGGGTGCCTGAGCATGCCGAGCACGTGCTCCGGGTCCTCGTTCACCAGCGGCTGCACGAAGACCTGATCGTCGTTCTCCAGCACCAGGTCGATCATCACCTCGACCGGATGCCTGCCGCGCTGCCCCGCCAGTTGCGCGATGGTCGGATCGTTCCAGTCGACGCCTTTCATCGCGAAGAGGTTGTCGTAGTCGGGCTTGCGCGGATCGGTGGTGGCAGCTCCGCCGCCCTGGAAGACGTTGTCGCGCGGCTTCATCTGGGCCTCGTCGGCAACCAGCCTGCCGCGCGCCGCTGGATCGGCGAGACGCCGCTTCTGCTCGTCGAGCGGCAGGCGGCGCAGCTCGCGCCACGCCGGGAGCACATCGAACGGCAGATAGGACTTCAGCGAGAAGATGGCGTTGATCGATCGCGTGGTGCTCTGCCCCCACATCCGGGCACCGGCCGCGGCGCACTCGTCCAGGTAGTCGAGCTGATAGGTCCACGGATTTGGCCGATCGCCCTGGCGGCTCGACAGCACGCCGAACATGACCGGCCGCCCGGACTCCACTGCGAGCTGCTTGAGCCGTGTGAGGAAGCGACGCTGCGCCTCGCCGCCGGAGATGTCGGGTCCGATCTGGAAGACGCCCGCATTCAGATCCGCGAGGGCGCCCACCAGGCGATCGAGCTCCGACCAGTCTGCGATGCGACTCGCCACGGGTGTGTCGTCGGGCGTGACGTGGGTGGTCGCCCGCGAGCTCGAGAAGCCCATGGCGCCGGCCCGCACGGCTTCCTTCACCGCGGCGACCATGCGAGTCAGGTCGTCCTCGGTCGCCTTCTCGGTCAGGGCGCGCTTGCCCATGACGTACATGCGCAACGCTGAGTGGCCGAGGTACGCGCCGTAGTTGATCGCCTTTGGCAGGCGATCGACGGTCGCCAGGTACTCCGGGAAGGTTTCCCACGTCCAGTCGATGCCGGCCAGCATGGCCTCGGTCGGGATGTCTTCCACCGCCGTCAGGCAGCGGGCGAACCACTCGCGATCCGCGGGCCGGCACGGCGCCAGCGCGAATCCACAGTTGCCCATGATCACGGTAGTGACGCCGTGCCAGCAGGAACAACTCCCGATCCGGTCCCATGCCACCTGGGCGTCCATGTGGGTGTGACCGTCGATGAATCCCGGCGAGACGATCAACCCGTCAGCGTCGATGGTGCGCTCGGCCGCGGACCGGATGCGTCCGATCTCGACGATGTGGCCGGCCCGGACGCCGACGTCACCGCGGTAGCGCGCGGCGCCCGAGCCGTCGACGATCGTCCCGCCGCGAATCAGCAGATCGAGAGCCATCGCGCGCCGCCTACACGCGCATCATGGCGTGGCCGCGCTGCTCCACTTCGGTGACCTTGCGCGCGACGAGCCCCTCGTCGAGGGCCGCCGCCACCGTCGGATACCCGGCGCGCGTCAGCATGGCCGGCAGCCGGCCGCCCTTGAACTGTTCGATCGCCCACTTGAAGGGATCGGGCACGAGTGTCTTGTCCAGGTAGATCCGCTCGTTCTTGTAGCGGGGGCCGTAGTGGTAGTGCGGGTAGACGCGGAAGCAGTCGAAGGCCAGGAGCTCGATCTCCTGTCCGGCGATGTCGCCCATGACGTGGATCGCGATGCCGCCGTCGCCCTGACCGGCGGTGCGCATCTCGAGGCCGAACCGGATGTTGCCCGCCTCGATGATGTCCGTCCCGCGGTTGTGGCGAACAGTGCGCCGCTTGGCGATGGCCATCTCGCACGCTTTGGCCTCCACTTCGTCCAGCGCCGGCATCAGGAGCGACGGATCGATCTGCAGGCCGATCTGCTCGTAGCCGGCGTACCCGAGCATCGCCGGCAGCTTCCTGCGGAGCTGGGTCATCGTCCAGCGCAGCGGATTACCGGTGACCGTCGGATCGAGCATGATCCGGATGTTCTTGTTCTCCGGGTCGTAGTGATAGTGCGGGCGGTTGTCGAAGCACTCGAACCGGAGCAATTCCCGCTCCTTGCCGTCCACGTTGCCGGTTACTTGAAGACACACGCCCTGGTCGGCGTCGCTCCCGCCCTCGCCGCCCGCGTGGGGAGCGCCGCCGTCGATGTCGCGGTACTGCAGGGCGAAGCAGACCGGAGCACATGAGATCTTCGCGCCACCGATTTCCATATGAGCGTCCTCCCCCTTTGGGGCTTCTCCGAGAAAGCGCGTCCCCCCGACGACCCGCCCATGGCGGCAACCACCGCCGCAACCCCGGACGCTAGCGCCGTGGCCGGGCCTCGTCAAGGCGGGTTGTGCGCTGCAGGCCGTCGCGGGGCTGAGGCCCCGCCGGACGAGGCGCGCCTATGGACTATGGAGGCGCCTCAGTCGCTGGAGACGCCTCAGTCGCTCGGGCAAGCAATTTGACACCGCGCCGCCGGGACATTACGTTGCCTTTCAGATCACACTCGCACGAACAGGAGCGTGGGCATGCGAACCTATTACGACATCGACCTGGCCAGCCGCTCGATCACCCGGCGTGAGCTGCACGGTGAGGACATCGTCAGGGCCGGCCGGTATCTGATCGCCAAGACGCTCCTCGAGCTGGGCGCGGCAACGGTCGATCCGCTGTCGCCGGCCAACCCGCTCATCTTCTCGGCCGGTCCCTTCGCCGGCACGAGCTTCTCCAACGCCAACCGAACGAGCGTGGGCTGCAAGAGCCCGCTCACCGGCGGCATCAAGGAGGCGAACGGCGGCGGCAGCTTCAGCTACGGGCTCGGCCAGCTCAAGGTGGCGGGCTTCACGCTGCACGGGGCGTCGGCGAGCTGGGTCGTCCTCCACTTCAAGAAGGACGGCACGATCGCCTTCGACGATGCCGCGCCGTACCTGGGCAAGGGCAACTTCGAGGCCCAGGAGATGCTGCACAAGAAGTACGGCAAGAAGGTCACGATCGCGCTCTGTGGGCCGGTCGGGGAGTACCAGGGCCTGCTCGGCGGCATCTCCTTCAGCGACAAGGACGGCCGGCCGGCGCGACTGTCCGCGCGGGGTGGCGTGGGCGCGGTGATGGGATCGAAGAAGGTCAAGGCGGTCGTGGTCGACCTCGACAAGATCCCGCCGTTCACCGACACGAAGAAGGTGAACGTCGCGATCAAGGACTACGCGAAGATGCTGCTCGCGGACACCATGGTCACGAACTTCTACCAGAAGATCGGCACCATGGGCATGGCCGACCTCCAGAACGCGCTGGGCGGGCTGCCCGTGCGCAACTTCAGCGCCGGCCAGCAGGTCGACACCAAGACGGGTGAGAAGTTCAAGATGGGCGGCGAGCACATCAGCCAGCTCAACGTCTCGCGCGGCGGCGAGCACACGCACGCGTGCATGCCCGGCTGCGTCATCCAGTGCAGCAACGTCTACGCCGACGCGAGCGGCAAGGAAGTGGTCTCACCGGTCGAGTACGAGACGCTCGGCCTGCTCGGCACCAACTGCGGCCTCAGCGATCCCGACGAGCTCGCCCAGATGAACTTCCTGGCGAACGACCTCGGGGTCGATACGATCGAGCTCGGCGCGACGCTGGCCGTGCTCATGGAAGCGGGCCTCGGCGCCTTCGGCGACGTGAAGTTCATGGCCGACTGCATGGCCGAGATGCGCAAGGGCACCGAGAAGGGCCGTCTCTGGGCGCAGGGCACGGCGCGCGTGGGCGAGCACTACAAGGTCCGCCGCGTGCCCGTCATCAAGAAGCAGGCGATCAGCGCGTACGATCCGCGCGTCGTCGAGGCTACGGGCGTGACCATGATGGCGACGGCGCAAGGCGCCGATCACACCGCGGGCAACCTGCCGCGGCTCAAGACCCGAGAGATGAACGCTGAGCAGATCGTCGAGCAGAGCCTGGCCCACCAGGCGCGTGTCGCCGCCAACGACTCGCTGGGGCTCTGCATCTTCGGCATGAGCGTCACGAACCCGAATACCGAGTTCATCGCCAACGCCATCAACGCCGCCCACGGCACGAGCCTTACCAAGGACTTCTTCGAGCCCCTCGGAAAGGCGGCGCTCCGGATGGAGTACGAGTTCAACCGCCGGGCCGGCTTCACGGCGAAGGACGACGAGCTGCCCGAGTTCTTTTACTCCGAGCCGCTGGCGCCCACGAACCACGTGGCACGCTTCCACGGCCCCGACGTGCACGGGATGTACGAGCGCCTGCCGGCGTAGGCGACGTTCCGATGCGTTAAGCCGCGCTCGTCGCGACGGGCTACTCCCGTCCGCCGGGCGCGGCGTTTCCTCGAGCCTCTTGCCTCACCCGTAGCATCCGCAACCGACGAAGGAGATCGCCGATGGCGCCCAAGCCCCGCATCGCCCACCTCGCCGGATCGAACGCCACCATCCAGAACAGCCCGCCGCTGGTCACCAGCAACAAGGCGCGCGCGAAGTACGGCCTGCCGCCCCTGACCGATGCCGACGGCGGCCCGCTCCGCTTCGACGCTCTCCGCGCCCAGCGGCTGGCTGCGCCGGTGACGGTCTATGTGGAGCAGTTCAGTGCGCATCCGCTCGAGCGCGACGCCGCGGAACTCTACGGCCCGCCCGACGGCTACGTCGACGCGAAGGGAGTCTTTCACAAGGAGCGGTGCTCCGCCGATGACCGGCCGGTCTACGAGGTCACGCTCGCGCCGGAGGACGGCCTCTATCCTCTACCGTACATGGCGCGGCAGGCCGACGGCTGCGCGTGGGAGGAGGACTGCGCCTTCCCGATGGCACCGGAATCGAAGGCGCGACAGCCCTTCTATCCGGACGGTGCCAGGCTCTTCGAGGAGATCGATCGGCTCGGCGTGGGCGACAAGGGCGTCGGCAACCTGATCTCGGGACGGGCAGAGATCGATTTCTATCGTGTGATTCCGTCATCCGGCTATACGAAAGGGCTCGCTGCGAAGGATCGGACCGACGTGGGCGAGGGCGATATTAGACCCGAGACGCGCGGGCGGGACTTCTTTCCCTATCGCCCCTATCACCTCGGGCCCGCGCCGTCGCGGCCGGCGCTCGCGCGCATCGCCAACGCGGTGCAGCGGGTGCTCGCGAGCGGCCGGTACGCCGGAGCGATCTGGACGCAGGGCAGCCCGCGCATCGAGGAGACCGTCTACTGGCTTCAGCTTCTCGTCGACACCACGCTGCCGATCTGTGGCAACGCCTCGCAGCGTCCCCACGGCCAGCTCAGCAACGACGGTGACAAGAACATCGTCGACTCGGTCGACTACCTCGTCTCGCGCGTCTGGGCCGACGAGTCCGGGCGTAACCGCGCCGGCGTCGTGCTCGTGCAGGACCAGCAGGTGTTCGCGGCGCGCGACGTCCAGAAGGCCGACGCGCGGCCGGGCGGCTACGTGGCCACCGGCGGCCACGGCGGCATCCTCGGCGCGGCGGGCTGGGAGGGTCCGGCGGTGCTCAACTACCTGCCCGCCACGCGGCACACCTACCTCTCCTCCGTGAACCTCACGCGATTGCCCTCGGAGGTCGTGGGGCGTCTCGGTGGCGGCGAGACCCGCGTGCCGATCAAGGACACGCGCGGCGACCTGCTCGGCTCGGCCATTCCCAAGGTGATGATCGTGAAGGACGGTAACTACACCGCCGACGATGAGGAGGAGGATCTCGCGCGCGAGGTCGACCTGCTCGCCCAGATCGCGCGGAACCTCGCCGCGCATCCGCTGGCCGGATTCGTGGTGGAAGGCCTGTCGCCCTACGGGCGGCTGACCTCGGCAGTCCGCGCGCGCGTCATGCGGCGGGCCGCCTTCTCCGGGATGCCCGTGGTGCTCACCGGTCGCGGCAATGCCGAGGGATTCGTGCCGCCCCCCGCCGCGCCGTTCATCGGCGGCCGGAATCTGACCGCGACGAAGGCGCGGCTGCTTCTCATGGCGTGCCTGATGAAGCTCGGGAGCGTGCCGGCGGCGGCCGATCCGGACCGGCCGACCGCGAGCGAGGTCGAGGCGGCCGGTCGAAAACTACGCGAGTATCAGGACGTGTTCGACTCTCACTGAGCGCGCGCGGCTAGTCGTACACGGTGTCGAGGTAGTGACTCGGATCCACGCGGGCCTCGATCACCGTCGGGTGGTCGGCCGCGAGCGCACGCTCGATGGCCCGCGCGAGCTCGCCGGGGCCGCGCGCGCCGACGGTTGGCACGCCGAAGTAGTGTGCCGGCGGGTCCGCGTGCGCCTGCTCGCCGAGGTCCGTCCCGTAGAGGCCGAAGCGCCGCCGGACCTGCTTGACCTGGATCAGCGAGAGCCAGCCGTCATCCAGGACGACGATGGGCAGGGACAGTCCGAGGCGCCGGGCCACGGCGACCTCGCCGCACGTCATCTGAAAGCACCCATCGCCTACGAGCGCGATCACTGGGCGATCCGGACTAGCGAGCTTGGCGGCGATGGCGGCGGGAAGCCCGAATCCCATCGAGGACCAGCCGTTCGTGATCAGGAACGTCCGCGGCGCGTGGGTCGTCCACTGCGAGGCGATCTGATGGGTGTGGGCACCGACATCGAAGGCCAGGACGCCGTCGCGCGGAAGCGCGTCGCGAACCACGTCGATCGCGTGATGCGGCCCGAAGCCGGAGAGCTCGGGCCGGAGCGCGCGGTGAAATCGCTCGCGGTGACGCGGCGCGGCGCCCGCCGGCCACTCCGGCTGCGCCGGCGGAAGCGCGGCCAGCCGCTCGAGCGAGACGTCGAGGTCACCGACGACCTCGTGGGCAATCGTCACGCTCGCGTCCGCGTCGACGGAATCCACGTCGAACGAGAGGAGCGGCACCTTGTCGATCCATGCCTCGTACTCGACCTCGACGACGTCGTATCCGAGCCCCACGATCAGATCGGCGGACCGCAAGAATTCGCGCTGCACCTGACGGCGGGCCCGCTCGATGCAGCCGAGGGCGAGGGGATGATCCTCGGCGATCATGCCCTTGGCCATCGTCGTCGTCGCGAAGGGAAGCCGGTGGCGCTCGATCACCGCCTGGAGCAGCCGTGGATTCCTGAGACGCATGGCCGACGCGCCGAGCACCGCGACCGGCCGCCGCGCCGCGGCCAAGAGCTCGCCCGCTCGCGTCATCGACGCCGGCGCCGCGGCGGGGAGCCGGCGGCCCCTCGGGATCGGCGGCACCGTCTCGGTCGCGCCGGCGACCGCGACGTCTTCGGGCAAGTCGAGGTGCACGGGGCCCAGCGGCTCGCTCAGCGCGATCTCGAGCGCCTCGGCCAGCACCGAGGCGACCGCGCCCTGCCGGAGCGGTAGGCTCGCCTTGGTGATCGGGCGAAAGAGCGTGTGATGGTCGATCGCCATCTGGATGCGCCGGCCGAGCTGCGCCGTGGGCAGGTTGCACGTGATCGCGAGAAGCGGGGACCGGTCGAGATAGGCGTTGCCCACGCCGGTCGTCAGGTTGGTCGCGCCGGGCCCCAGGGTCGCGATGCAAAGCCCCGGCACGCCGGTCATGCGTCCCATGACGTCGGCCGCAAACGCCGCCGAGCCCTCGTGCGCGGTGAGAACGTACGGCAGCCCGCCGACCCGCATCGCCTCGAGCAGGGGCAGGACGTTGCCGCTCGGAATCCCGAAGCCGTGACTCACGCCCGCCGCGCGCAGGGTCTCGACGATGAGCCGCGCGTTGTCCATGGCGGGCACGTCTCAGTACTCGTCGAACATGCGCTGGACCTCGCGCACGTCGTCGGTCCGCGTGAGGGCCAGCATGGCGAGCACGCGCGCCTTCTGCGGATTGAGGTTGTCGGCAACGACAAAGCCCTGCTCTCGCAGCACGGTGCGGGGTAGCACGCGCCCGCTGCCGGCCCGGCTCGAGACGACGACCAGGAGACCCCGCCGCCGCGCCTCCCGGAGCGCCTCGCTCTCGGCCGGTGTCGTCACGCCGGGGGCGAGCGACGCCGAGACGATGGCGCGCGCGCCCGCGGCGACGAACGCGCCGATGGCCGCGCCGTCCGCGCCGGCGTACGACGCCGCGATATCGACGCGCGGGAGATCGGCGCAGCCGCGCACGTCGAACTCCGTCCACGGCGCGTGGCGCCGCGCCGGCCGCCGGTAGATCGCGATGCGACCGTCCGGATCGGCGTAGCCGAGCATACCGACGTCGGGGCTCCGGAAGGTCTCGAGGCGGAGCGTGGACGTCTTGGTGACCTCGCGCGCCGCCTGGATCTCGTCGTTCAGGAGCACCAGCACGCCGAGCCCGCGCGCCTCGGGCGCGCTCGCCACCCGCACCGCGTTGACGAGATTGAGCGCCGCGTCCGAGCTCAGGCCCGTGGCTGGCCGCTGCGATCCGACCAGGACGACCGTGGCGTCGACCTTGAGGGTGAGATTGAGGAAGTACGCCGTCTCCTCGAGCGTCGCCGTGCCGTGGGTGACGACGAGACCGTCGAGCGGCGCCTCGCGCGCGACCGCGTCGTGCACGACTCCGAGCAGCGCCAGCCAGTCGACGGGTGCGACGGCCGCGCTCGACAGCGCGCGAAAACGAACCGGGACGATCTCGGCGGCATCGGCGACTTCCGGGAATCGGAGCAGGAGCTCGTCCGGCTCGGCCTTGCGGCCTGCGTCCATGTACTCCCAGAGGTCGAGGCTCCCTCGGCCGATCGAGGAGATCGTGCCCCCCGTGCCGACGAGGGCGACGCGCCGCTTCCCCTGGGCGGTCGTCACGACGCTCCTAGGCGCCCACGGCGATCCGCTGCCGTCCCTTCTCGCGATCCGGCTGATAGGCCTTGATGGCCGGGATGATCTCGCGGGTCATGAGGTCGATGCCCCGCATCGCGACGTCGTGGGACATCAGCCCCTCGCGGCCCCAGAACACCATGTAGGCGGGATTGACGACGTCCATGATGCGCTGAAGCTTCCGGATCACCGTGTCGGGGCTCCCGGAGACGATCTGGTACGTCGCGTGGGCTTCCTCGTAGCTCTGGCTGGGGCCTCCCGGCGTCACGTTCGTCGAGCCGGTCCGCGCCTGCTCGCGCCGACTCTGCCGGGCCTCACGGCTCACATAGCCCGGCGGCTGAAGCCAGTGGCGCGGCGCGACGCCGAACGACGTCCCCAGCTGCCAGAAGAAATGCCGGCCCTCCTCGTAGGCTTTCTCGTCGGTGTCGGCGACGCTCACGCGGATGACGTAGCCGCGATGCTCGGGGGTCGTCGTGAATCCGACCCGCGCGGCGACGTCGTCGTAGAGGTCGTAGATCTCGTCGATGACGTTGAGCGGCGGGGCGAGCGCCACGTACGGGTAGCGGTGCTCGGCGGCCCACCGGACCGATTCGGGGCTGACGACGCCGGGAATCCAGATCGGAGGATGCGGGCGCTGCAGCGGACGGATCCACGGGTTGACCACCCGGTAGTCGTAGTGCCGGCCTTCCCAGCGAAAGGGACCGGGCGTGGTCCACGCCTTGACGATCACGTCATGGGCCTCGTCGAACCGCTCCCGGTTGTAGATCGGGTTCGTGTTGGTCGCGATGCTCTCCTGGCCGAGGCCGCGAACGAAGCCGCAGACCACCCGCCCGCCGGAGAGGATGTCGATCATCGCGACCTCCTCGGCCACCCGCAGTGGGTTGTCGTGGATCGGGAGCACGTTGCCGAGAAAGACGATCCGCCCCTTTCGCGTCGTCCGCGCCAGGACCGCGCCGATGACATTGACCGAGGGCATCATGCTGAGCGGGTTGTTGTGGTGCTCGTTGATCATGACGCCGTCGAAGCCGGTCTCGGTCGCGTACAGGAGCTCGTCGAAGTACATCGCGTAGAGCTCGCGCGCGCGCTCGGGACTGAAATGCTCATTGGGGAACATCAGGTTGTTGTAGCCGCGCCGGCGCGCCTCGTCTTGCGGATACGCCGTGAATCCCATCTCGGTGAAGAAGTGGACTTCCTTGACCATGGGGCCTCCGCTCTGCCCGCGCCTCAGCCGCGCGGAGCCAGGAAATCGAGCACCGCGCGCACGAACGCCTCGGGCCTCTCCATCTCGGGCATGTGACCGCAGCGGTCTAGAACCGTGGCCGTCGCCCCCGGAATCGACCGCACGAAGCGGTCGCAGACCTCGAGCGGGATGATCGCGTCCTCGCGCCCCCAGACCACGAGGGTCGGCGTGGCGATTCCGCGGAGCAGCCCGGGCAGCGTGTGGCTCCGCATGTAGGGCTTCCAGATGAGGCGAGCAGCCATCTCCCGGTTCTGCTCGGCCAGCGCCTCTTCCTCGGCCGTCCACGGCCGGTCGTAGTACCGCGCGTACTCCGGCGATTTCGCGCCGTCGTAGAACGACCGGACGAACGCCTCGCGGCTGGAATGGATGAAGTAATCCCAGACTTGGCCGGACTCGGGTTGCAGGCCCGCGGCCCCCACCAGCACCATCTTCGTGAAGAGGGCGGCGTTCACGGTGGCGATCTCGGCGGCGATCCAACCGCCGAGAGAGAAGCCGATGACGGGCAACGGCTGGGGGAGATTCAGATCGCGGACCAGCCAGGTCGTCCACGCCGCCACGTCGCGCACGCCGGCGATCCACTCCGGTCGCGCCGAGCGGCCGAAACCCGGCAGCGACGGCACGTGAACCGTGAAGTGCTCCGCCAGCCGCGCATATGCCTGGAGCCAGCCGGGAACGCCGAGCTCGCCATGCAGGATCAAGAGCGGCGCGCCCCGGCCGCCGCGTCGCAGCTCTACGCCGCCGCCTGCGGCCCTCACCACCTCGTCCGTGAAAGCCTGCCCGGCCGCCGTCATGTCTTCCGGGTGAGCACCTCCGCCGCCTGCTTCTCGACCACGGTGCCCTTGAAGAAGTCCGGGTTCACCTCGCCCCAGAAGCGGACCGCGTTGGTGAACATGAAATCGCGGAAATCGTCGTCGTCGAGGAGCCCGTGCTCGACCAGCTCGTACGCCTCGGGCACGACTTCGGTCATGTCGGGCACGTCGAAGTGGCCGATGTCCGAGCTGAAGAACGCGTTGAGCCGCGCGCGCATCGGGTTCGCCTTGCGATTGAAGGCCCAGGCGTTGATCGGATCGTCGGCCTCGCAGCCGAAGTAGAAGCGTTTGACGTAGAGATCGTGGAAATCTTGCTTGCTGGCGATCTGGCAGCGGGAGTAGTCGTCGAGGTCAGCCACGCCGCCGGTGCCGTCGCCGTTGTCGTCGAGGCCCTCGCCGCGACGCACCGCTTCTACCACCGTGGGCTTTCCGTACTTCTCGACCAGCGCCAGGAGTCCCGCCCGGTCGAGGCTCGCCGGGTTGGTGTTCTCGAGGGCGTCCAGCTTGCGCTTCTCCCAGTGGCCGATGAGGTCTGCGAAGAGGGAGCACGCCCAGCCGACGCCGCCTTCCAGGAAGGCGAAGTTCAGCTCGGGGAAGCGGCGTGTGACCCCGCCGAAGAAGATGGCCTTCGCCATCGCCTCGCTGGCCGACGCGAAGTGGCCGATGTGGTTGTAGCAGAAGTTCGACGGCGAATTCCGGAGCAGGATCGAGCGCGCACCGTTGTGGAAGCTCGGCGCGATGCGCAGCTCGCGGAGCTTCGCCCACACCGGGTCGTAGTCGTGCTCGCTGTCGATGGCGATCGGGTCGTACCACTCGACGAACCTCGCCGACTCGGGATGTTCCTCGACCAGCGCGGGGATCGGCCGGCGGATGAGGCTTCCCAGCATGACCACCTTGATGCCGAGCTGCTTGGAGACGAACTCCAGCTCCTCGATCGCCTCCTCGGGCGTGTACATCGGGATGATCGCGGCCGGAATGATCCGGTCGTTGTACGGCCGGAACTGGTCCGCCGTGAACACGTTGTAGGCGCGGCAGAGGGCGCGGCGTAGCTTGTCCGGCGGCAGCCGGTAGTAGCCGAGCCCCGCGGTCGGGTACACCACGCAGAAATCGAGGCCGAGGTCGTCGAGACGCTCGTAGAGGAGGCGCGGCATCATGGCGGTCGCCCGGTCGAGCGTGTTCTTGGTCGGCAGGAACCAGAACGCCTCCTGGCCGATGCGGCGCCGGCGGCGCTCGGACACCGACATGTTGAGCGAGTTCGGGATGCGCGCGCTCGCCAGGGCCAGCGCCTCGACCGCGGTGTCGCCGCCGATCTTCCGGAACTCCTCGCGCATGTGCGGCGCGAATTCCGCCCAGTGTCCGTCCGCGTCGATGACGGGGTGCTTCAGGCGATCGTGGATTCTGCGCGCCTCGGTTTGCGTGCTCGTCGGCATCGTGCCCTCCGGGTCAAGCGTCTGGCGCGATGATACTCCGATGTGACATCATCTGGCGACGTCGCGGGGAGCGTCGAGGAGGAACACGACATGCCGGTCATCCTGGGCACGGGCGCCTATCGATACGAGGTCGTCGACAGCTGGGCGAAGCTGCCGCCGGGACAGGAATTCAACGCCGACGTCGCCGCGGTGGGCGTCGACAAGCAGGATCGCGTCTATGCGTTCAATCGGGGCAAGCACCCGATGGTCGTGCTGGATCGCGACGGCAATTTCCTTCGCTCCTGGGGTGAGGGAGTGTTCCATCGCGCCCACGGCGTCCACATGGCGCCTGACGAGACCTTGTGGCTGACCGATGACGGCGACCATACCGTCCGGCACTGCACGCTCGACGGCAAGGTGCTGCTGACCCTGGGCATCCCCGGCAAGCCGAAGCCTTATATGAGCGGCGAGCCCTTCCATCGCTGCACGCACACCGCGCTGTCGCCGCAGGGCGATCTCTATGTGTCGGACGGCTACGGTAACTCGCGCGTGCACAAGTACGCGCCGAACGGGACGCTGCTCCTCTCGTGGGGCGAGCCCGGCACCGATCCCGGCCAGTTCAACATTCCGCACAACATCTGCTGCGATGCCGACGGCTGGGTGTACGTGGCCGACCGCGAGAACCATCGCGTCCAGGTCTTCGACGGCAACGGCCGGTTCGAGACGCAGTGGAACAACATGCACCGGCCTTCGGGGCTCTTCATGGAAGGCGGCGCGCAGGGGCGCTTCTACGTCGGCGAGATCGGCGGCGGTATGGGCGTCAACTACGACATGCCGAACATCGGACCGCGGGTCAGCATCTACAGCCACAAGGGCGAGATGCTGGCGCGACTGGGCACGCGCCCGGCCGGCCTCGAGCCGGGCCAGTTCATGTCGCCGCACGGCCTGGCGGTCGACTCGCGCGGCGACATCTACGTGGGCGAGGTCTCCTTCACCAACTGGCGCAACCGCTACAAGGACCAGGCGGCCCCGACCGGGCTGCGTAGCCTGCAGAAGCTCCTCAAGGTACGCTGAGCGGCATGCAGGTCGGCGCGATCTTTCCGCAAACGGAGTGCGGAATCGACGTCGCCGCCATCGGCGAGTTCGTTCGCGTGGTGGAGGCGATGGGCTACGACCATCTGTTCGTGGCCGACCACGTCCTGGGCGCCGACCCGAAGTTCCATTCCCATCCGTCCCTGGCCAACTACTCGCACGAAGCGGTGGTGCACGAAGCGCTGACGCTCATGGCGTACCTCGCGGCCATCACCAGCCGCATCACGCTGGCGACCGGCATCCTGATCCTGCCGCAGCGGCAGACGGCGCTGGTGGCCAAGCAGGCGGCGCAGATCGACGTGCTGAGCGGCGGGCGCCTGCGCCTCGGGATCGGCGTGGGCTGGAACGCGGTCGAGTACGAGGCGCTCAACGAGACCTTCGACAACCGCGGCCGCCGCGCGGCCGAGCAGGTCGCGGTGCTGCGCGCCCTGTGGACTCAGCCGGTCGTCGAGTTCCGCGGCGAGTTCCACCGCATCAGCCACGCCGGGCTCAACCCCATGCCGATCCAGCGGCCGATTCCCGTCTGGTTCGGGGTCGGCAGCCGCGACCACGCGGTGCCGCCCGAGCCGGCGCTGCGGCGCATCGGGCGCCTCGCCGACGGCTGGAGCCCCAACCTGACGCCAGATGCGACCGGCGGCGCGATCGTCGCCCGCGTGCATCGGTACGCACGCGAGGCCGGCCGCGACCCCGCGAGGCTCCCGATGGAGGGACGGATTCGCCTGGCCGGTCAGGACGCGAGCGGCTGGGTGAAGCAGGTGAACGCGTGGAAGGCGCTCGGCGCCACGTCGGTCATCGCCGAGCCACGCGGCGCCCGCCTCGAGTTTCCCGACGGGCATCTCGACGTGTTGCGTCGCTTCAAGGACGCGATGAAGGAGGTCGCATGAGCGAGCCACTGACGCTCAAGATCTTTTCCGACTACGTCTGACCCTGGTGCTACCTCAGTACCGTGCGTATTGAGAAGCTCCGGACCGAGCATCACGTGAAGATCGAGTGGGTGCACTTCCCGCTTCACCCGGAAACCCCGGTGGAGGGCCGCTCGCTGGCCGACCTGTTCTCTGGGCGCGGCGTGGATCGCAAGGCCATGCACGCGCAGATGAAGGCGCGCATGGATGCCGAGGGCCTGCCGTACGGCGAGCGCACCATGACCTACAACAGCCGCCTCGCCCAAGAAGTCGGCAAGTGGGCCGACACGCAGCCTGGCGGCGAGGCCATTCACGACGCGATGTTTCGGGCCTACTTCGTGGAGGCGCGGAACATCGGCGATCCCGTCGTGATCCTAGAGATCGTGAAGCAGGCCGCCCTGTCGGTCGACGACGCGCGCGAGGTGATCGAGAAGCGGACCTTCAAGGACGCCGTCGACGAGGACTGGGCCCTCTCGCGGCAGCTCGGCGTGACGGGCGTCCCCACGTTCGTCGCCGGCCGCTACGGTGTCGTCGGCGCCCAGCCTTACGAGACGCTCGAACGGCTCGTCGAGAAGGCCGCCGCCGAGGAGAAATGACATGCTGCCGGCTCCGGGGTTCCATCATCTCCATCTGAACTCTGTCGATCCCGACGCAGCGATCAACTTCTACACCCGGCACTTCCCTTCCACGGCGAAGACAAGCTGGGCCGGGCTGCCCGCCCTCGCGTCGCCGAACAACGTGCTGGTCCTGTTCACGAAGGTGGCCGCGCCGCCGCCCACGTCGCCGCAGACCGCGATCTGGCACTTCGGCTGGCATGTCACCGACTCGCGCAAGAGCCTCGAGACCTACCGGAGCCGGCCGGACGTCACGCTGCTGCCGCTCTACACCGGCGACGACGGCGGCGCGGTCTTCATCAGCAGCGATACCTGGCCCGGCACCGGCGGCGTCCTCGGACTGACGAAGCCGCAGATCGCCGACGCCAAGGCGCGCGCAGTGCAGCCGACCCGCGTCGGGGGCTTCGCGTACATGAAGGGCCCCGACAACGCGCTGGTCGAATACGCGGGCAACCATCCGGCCGAGCGCTTCAACCACGTCCACTTCTTCCAGGAAGACCCGTACTGCGCCCAGCTCTGGTATCAGGAGCACCTCAACGCGCCGGTGTACGCCGGGCGCACCGCGCCGGCCCAGATGACGCAGGCCAGCTGCAAGGTGGCGCGCGGCGCCGATCGCACGTTTCCGGCGCTCGAGCCCGACGGGATGTTCCGGTCGCCGTCGGCCGCGGTGGTGTTCGGCGACGTGGCGTTCCTCTGGTACATGCGGCAGGGGGAGCAGCCCCTCGTCAGCCCGCGCGGCCATCTGTACGACCACATCGCGCTCAGCGTCGCCGATCTCGACGCCTGGGTCGCCAAGCTACGCGGCGAGGGCGTGCGGTTCCTCGAGGAGCCGTACAAGCTCGGCGCGTCGCGCGCGGTGATGATCGAGGGCCCGAGCCGCGAGGCGCTGGAGCTGGTCGAGGTCAGGTAGCTCGTGATTCACCGCGGGCCGCGCCGGGCGATGAAGTCGAGCGTGGCCTGCGCGCAGCGCTCGGCGTCGCTCGCCGCGACGTGGTAGGAGTTGCCCGGAATCACCAGTAGCTCGGAATTCGGGATCTGCTGCTGCCACGCGCGCGTCTCCTCCACCGAGGCGAGGCCGCTCTCGTCGGTGGTGATGACGAGCGTCGGACAGGCGATCTTCGGCACGTCGGCCCGGATGTCCGAGTAGTTAATCGAGGCGTTGAAGCCGACGAGGGTCGAGAGGGATGTGCGCCCCATGAACTTGATCCACCATTCGACCCCTTCCGCGGGAAACCGGTCGCCGAGCCGGCCGGCCATCGTGCGCCGCGCCCAGTGCTCGACCCCTTGTGTCTCGAACTCGCGCGTGAGCTCGGGAATCCGTTCGGCGCCCTTGCGCAGAGGCGGCGGCGAGCCGATCACCGTGAGCGTCTTGACCCGTTCGGGACGACGCGCCGCGAGAACGCGCGCAATGACGCCGCCGATCTTCGCGCTCACCAGGTGGAAGCGGTGAGCGCCGAGCGAGTCCATCAGGCGGCAGTAGTCGTCGATGATGACGTCGAGCGTCCATTTGAAGTCGCGCGGCATCGGCGTCGAGGCGCCGTAGCCCCGCATGTCCGGCCGCACCACCCGGAACCGCCGCGCCAGGATCGGCATCCACGCGTACCAGGCCCGGCTGCTCTCGGCGTTGCCGTGCAGCAGCAGGAGCGTGTCCGGCTGCGTCCACGGGTCGGAGAAGTCGTCGACGAGATAGTGCATTTGTAGATCGGCTGAAGCGGCGAATGTCGGCATCGGCTTCCTCCAACGGCCAGGGAGGCGCAATCATGCGGTGCTTCGCATCGGGTCGGTCCCGTGGCTCGGCTCTCCTGTCGTCGCTGCTCCTCGCGCTCGCCGCGCTGACCGCCGCGCCGTCGGCCGCGCAGACGACCTCGGCGGAGGGGCAAACATTCGCGTTCCCCTGGCCGCCCGACTGGGTCGCTCGGGGAAAGTACCAGAAGATGATCCTTCGAGGCGTCACCGGCTTCAACCCCGGTCAGTGGGACCTCCACGCCTGCGGCACGCTCCCGGATTGCCTGATGCCATCCGGACCGCAGTTCAACGGTCTCGTTTACCACAATCCGGTCAACCCCGACGAGATCGTCTGCGACCTGTGCGAGAGCTGGACGGTGAGCCGGGACGGGAAGACCTACACCTTCCGTCTGCGCCAGGCGCAGTGGCACGACGGGCAGCCCGTCACCGCGGAGGACATCAAGTTCTCCCTGGACCGGATCGTCGAGCCCGGCGCAATCCGAGTGCGGACCGGCGTGCTGCGGACGTTCTACGAGCACGGGAGCGCCCAGGTAATCGACCCCCGGACCGTGCGGGTGCCGATCAACTTCGCGAGCCCCCTGTTCCTCGTGAATCTCGCCTCGGAGTACATGAAGATGTACCCCAAGCACGTCGCCCAGGGCCTGTCGGCCGACGACGCGCAGAAGCCCGGCAAGCTGATCGGCTCCGGCCCGTGGAAGCTCAAGGAGTTCAAGCCGAACATCTCGATCGAGTACGTGCGCAACACCAGCTACTTCAAGAAGGGCCTGCCATACTTCGACGGCATGATCTTCACGATCGTCCGCGACTACAACCGCCGCCTGGCGGCGATGCAGGTGGGCCAGGCCCACACCACCGAGGGGCCGACCATCGGATCGTACGGCACCGAGGATCCCATGCGGATGCAGCGGGAGACCAAGGGCCGCGTGAGGGCTGTCTACATTCCCGAGGCCGTCCAGACCTATCTGGTCTTGCACATGAACAAGCCGCCTTTCCAGGACGCGCGCGTCCGGCGGGCGATCTTTCTGGCCATCGATCGGCAGGAGCTGACGAAGATCGCGCGGTGCGCGGAGCCCTTCGGGTGCTTCGGCTCGCCCGGAACGTTCTTGCCGAACAAGGGCGGCAAGATCGTCGAGTCCCCGGAGGATCTCGCGAAGGCCAAGGGATGGCGGCAACCGAAGACTCAGGATCTCGCCGAGGCCAAGTCGCTCCTGGCGGCGGCCGGCTATCCCAACGGTTTCAAGGCCACGCTGAACATCGGCAACCCGCCCAACCAGATCAAGCAAGGCGAGGTTGTGGCCGAACAGCTGCGCCGGAATCTCGGTGTCGACTTCACGGTCGAGCCGGTCGACCGCGCCACGCAGGTCGATCGCATCATTCGCGGGACGCACCATGCCTCGTTCGACTCGTCTGGTGTCATCATTCTCGACCCGGCCGACTACCTGAACCAGCACTTCCTGGTCATCGGCGGCCAGAAGAATCCCGACAGCTGGAAGAATCCGCGGTTGAGCGAGATCATCCAGGTTCAGGCCAGGGAGCTCGATCCGGGCAAGCGGCTGCGCCTGTTCAAGGAGGCGGTGGAGATCCTGCGCGGAGGAGAGAGCCACGTGGTGCCCCTGAGCTGGGGGTCGTCGGGCGGCATGATGGACTACCGGCTCCAGAACTTCCACGTCCCGGGGTCCGAGCAAATCGTGAAGCACTTCGAGCACATCTGGTGGGACCCCGAGGCGCCGATGCCGAAGGACTGATCGCGCGGATGTGCGCGCTGCAGGCCGTCGCGGGGCTGGGGCCCCGCCGGCCGAGGCGCGCCGATTAAGGACCCATGGGCAAGTACGCGCTGCGCCGGATGGTGCTCTTCGTTCCCACCCTGCTGGTGGCGACGATCCTGGTGTTCGCGCTTTTCTGGATCGTCCCCGGTGACCCCGCCCTCACGATCCTGGGCGGCGGCGAGGGCGACAGCGGCGCCGTCTCGTCGGAGCAGCTCCAGCAGCTCAGGCAGAAGCTCGGCCTCGACCGACCGCTCTACGTCCAGTACGCGAGCTGGCTCGGGAACGTGCTGCGCGGCGACCTGGGCACGTCGCTCTGGTACAAGACGCCGGTCTGGAGCCACCTGAGAGATCGGTTTCTCGTCACCATGGAGCTGGCGGTCATGGCGATTTTGCTGGCCGTCTGCGCGGCCGTCCCGCTGGGCATCGTCTCGGCGGTGAAGCAGGACACGGGGCTCGACTATCTCAGCCGGATCTTCTCCAGCGTCGGCATCGCGCTCCCGACATTCTGGTTCGGGATCCTCATCGTGTACGCCCTCGCCACCTTCTTCGAGTGGCTCCCGCCCCTGGGCTACGCGACCCTGTGGGACGATCCCCTGCTCAATCTCCAGCAGCTCTTCCTCCCGGCCCTGACACTCGCGTTCAATGATCTCGCCTTCACGGCGCGGGTGACGCGCTCCTCGATCCTCGAGGTGATGCGGGAGGACTATCTGAGGACCGCGCGCGCCAAAGGTCTCGTCGAGATGGCCGTCATCGGGCGGCACGCGCTGAAGAACGCGCTCCTGCCCGTCTTGACCGTCTCGGGTTATCAGTTCGCGCGGCTTCTCGGCGGCGTGATCATCGTCGAATCCATCTTCGCCGTGCCGGGCATGGGAACATTGTTGATCGACAGCATCATCCACCGGGATTTCATCGTGCTCCAGGCGATCGTGGTCCTCATCGCCGCGGTCGTGCTCAGCCTGAACTTGCTGATCGACCTCTCGTACGGCGTGCTCGATCCCCGGGTCCGATACCAGTAACGCGATGGCGCGCGAGGACGGGATGCTGGCGGGCCCGGAGGCGGTAGTCGCGAGGACGGTCGCCGACACGCACGCCGACGCGCCGGGGGCGCACGCCCACTGGACTGCCGTCATCAAGTTTGCGAGACGCAAGCCGCTGGGAGCCGTGGGAGGTCTCATCGTTCTGGCGCTCGTCATGACGGCGCTTCTCGCGCCGCTGATCTCCCCGCACGATCCGCGACAGATCATCAGAGAGGCGGACAATCGCGTGCCGGTCTACGTGGCGCCGAGCGCCGCCTATCTCATGGGAACGGACCACGTGGGACGAGACATCGTGAGCCGGATCATCTACGGAGCCCGAATCTCACTGTACGTCGGCCTCGGCTCGGTCTTGATCGGGGTGACCGGATGGTTCCTCGTCGGCATGGTCTCGGCCTACGCCGGGCCGCGGGTCGACCTCGTCATGCAGCGCGTGGTGGACGCAATGATGGCCGTTCCGGGCCTGATCATCGTCCTGGCCATCATGGCGGTCCTGGGCTCGTCCCTGAACAACGTGATCATCGCGATCGTCATCGGCATGCTGGCGCCGGTCGTCCGCACCGTTCGCTCTCAGGTGCTGTCGGTCAAGGAGATGGAGTACGTCGTCGCCGCCCGGGCCATCGGCGCGCGCTCGGCCCGCATCGTCGTGCGCCACATTATGCCCAACTGCCTGGCCATCTACCTGATCCTGGCCACCTACTATCTCGGCTTCGCCATCATCCTCGAGGCGTCGCTGAGCTTCCTCGGTGTCGGCGTCCCGCCGGACGTCCCGAGCTGGGGCGGAATGCTCACCGCCGCCGCGCAGGGACACATCACGAAGGCGCCGTGGGCGGGGATCTTCCCGGGCCTCGCCATCTTCATCGTCGTGCTGGGATTCAATCTGCTGGGCGACGCGCTGCGCGACGTGCTCGAGCCCAGGCTGCGGGGAGCGCGCTTCGGCGCGCGTCTCACGCGATGAGATAGGGATGGCCGAGCGCCGCGAATACGACTACATCATCGTCGGCGCCGGCTCGGCGGGCTGCGTGCTCGCATACCGGCTCACCGCCGATCCTTCGATTCGCGTGCTGGTGCTGGAAGCCGGCGGGCGCGACACGCATCCCCTGATTCACGTCCCGATCGGGCTCGGCAAGATCTGGGAGCACCGGATGTTCGACTGGGGCTACGACACGGAGCCCGAGCCCCGGCTCGACAACCGCCGGATCGAGGCCATGCGCGGCAAGGTGCTCGGCGGCAGCTCGTCGATCAACGTCATGGCCTACGTGCGCGGTCACCGAGGCGATTACGATCGGTGGGCGCAGAACGGCTGCCGCGGCTGGTCGTACGCCGAGGTGCTCCCCTACTTCAAGCGCTGCGAGAGCTGGGAGAAAGGCGAGAACGCCTGGCGCGGCGCTGACGGCCCGCTCTCCGTCATCGGTACCCGCAACCGCGATCCGCTGTTCGACGGCTGGCTCGATGCCGCGCGCGAGGCGGACTGGCCATTCACCGAGGACTACAACGGTAAGGAGCAGGAGGGCTTCGGTCTCGCCCAGTGGACCATCAAGAACGGCCGGCGCTGCAGCGCGTCCGCCGCGTTCCTGCGGCCGGCGATGCGGCGGCCCAATCTCACGGTCGAGACGAGCGCGCTCGCGACACGCGTCCTGCTCGATGGATCGCGCGCGATCGGCGTCGAGTACGCGCGCGGTGGCCGGCTCCAGCAGGCGCGCGCGGCTCGCGAGGTGTTGCTGGCCGGCGGGGTGTTCAACACGCCCCAGCTCCTGATGCTCTCGGGGATCGGTCCGGCCGATCATCTCCGCGAGATGGGCATCACGCCGCGCGTGAACCTGCGCGGCGTGGGCGAGAACCTCCAGGATCATCTCTCGGTCGACGTGCACCACGCCCGCCGCGGCCGGGGCCCGTTCCACGCTGAGATGCGGATGGATCGCACGGCAGTCAACATGGCGCGCGCCTATCTGTTCGGCACGGGGCCGGGCACCGTGCTGCCCAGCCGTCTGCACGCATTTCTCAAGACGCGCCGAGAGCTACCGGTGCCGGACATCCAGTTCCTGTTTCGCGGCGCGCCCGCGAATGCGCATTGGTGGTTCCCGGGCCTCACGTCGCCCTACGAGGACAGCTTCGGGCTGCGGCCGGTCATGCTGCATCCCGAGAGCCGCGGCTCGCTGCGTCTCAGCTCGGCGGATCCGACCGCGCCCGTCCGAATCAAGCAGAATTTCCTGGCCTCCGAGCGGGACGTTCGCACGATCCGTGAGGGCGTGAAGCTCGGCCGAGACGTCGCGAGCCGCAAGGGGCTCGAGCCGTTCCGCAGTCGCGAGACGGCGCCCGGGCCCGGGTGCCGCAGCGACGCCGAGATCGACGCGTTCGTGCGCCGCACCGCGATCACCGCCCATCACCCCTGCGCGACGTGCGCGATGGGCTCGGGCGAGGACGCGGTGCTCGATCCGGCCCTCCGCGTGCGCGGCGTCGACAGGCTCCGCGTCGTGGACGCCTCGGCGATGCCCGATCTGGTCTCCGGCAACATCAACGCCTGCGTCCTGATGATCGCGGAGAAAACGGCCGACCTCGTGCTCGGCCGCCCGCCGCTCACATAGAGGCCCACAATCACATCGAGCACATCGAGGCCCACAAGAGGAGAGATCGTGCCGAGAGCGCTACCCGCGGATTACCGGTCCAAGGTCGAGAAGCCCGCCGACTTCGACGTCTTCTGGGGCGACGTGCTGCGCCAGGCGTCCAGCATTCCGCTCGAGCCCGAGGTCGTCCCCGATCCCTTGCGGACGTCGGGCGACATCGAGACCTTCCAGGTCTTCTACACGAGCATCGACCACGTGCGCATCGCCGCCTGGTACTGCCGCCCGGCGCGCCGGGACGAGCGCGCGCCGGCGATCATGCTCCTGCCGGGCTATCAGATGGATCCACCGATTCCCAAGGAGTGGGCGCGGAAGGGCTACGCGGCCTTGTCGGTCGCGCCGCGCGGCAAGCTTCGCAGCAATCGGCAGTTCAATCCGGGCTATCCGAATCTCCTGACGCACAACATGGTGGACCGGCACACCTACGCCTATCGCGGGTTCTACGTCGATACCTGGCGCGGCATCGATTTCCTGCTCTCGCGCCCCGAGGTCGACCCGGCGCGCGTCGGGGTGACGGGCAGCAGTCAGGGCGGCGGCCTGACGATCACCACCGCCGCGATGCGTCCCGAGGTGCGCGCGGCGTCAGCCGGGGCGCCGTACCTCTGCGGCTTCGTCGACGCCATCGAGCTCACGCATACCTACCCCTACGAGGAGATCAACGACTATCTGCGCCTCTACCCCGAGCGCCGCGCCGACGGGGAGGAGACGCTCGCCTACTTCGACGGGATCAGCTTCGCGGACAGCATCAAGTGCGCGATCATCGTGAACGTCGGCCTGCAAGACAACGTGTGTCCGCCGGAGACGGGGTACGCGCTGTTCGAACGCATCGGCTCGAAGGACAAGCGTCTCTACCCCTACGACGGACACGGGCACGACGCCGGACGCGCACGACACACCGCCGTCGTCGACGCCTTCTTTGCGCGTCATCTTCAGGACGCGAGGTGAGGCGATGACCGACGCGGCCATGCACGACTACTGGCAGCATGCTCTCAATGATCTCTCGCGCTGTCCCGCCCGTCCCGAGATCGAGCCGCTCCCGCTCAGGAGCACGGACTTCGCGACGCTCTACGGCGTGCGGCTCTCGAGTTTCGGTCCCTACCGCCTCTTCGGCTATCTGAGCATCCCGAAGGGCGCCGGCCCATTTCCGGCGATCTACTACACGCCGAAGTATCAGAGCGTGCTCGAGATCATTCCTCAGGGCACGGCAAACCTACAGCGCAGCCGCTACGTCACGTTCTCGCTCGCCGGCCGGGGCCAGCGCAACGCCGATTCGCCCTACGCCGCGATGTTTCCCGGCCTGCTCACCGACGGCATCGACAACGCCGCGTCATACCCGTTCCGCGGCATCGTAGCCGACAGCATCCGGGGGCTGGAATTCCTGCTCACCCGGCGCGAGGTCGACCACGCGCGCGTGGTCGTGGCCGGCAACGACATCGCGCTCATCACCGCGGCCCTCGCGAAGGGGGCGACCCACGTGGTCACTGCGCCCGCTCTCTTCTATCGAACAGCCGATCTGGCCCCGAAGACCCAGGCGTATCCCCTCGAGGAGATCAACGACTACCTGCGGCTGCACCCGGCGCGCGCCGAGGCGATGCGCCGCACGCTCGCCCACTTCGACCTCGCAGGCTTGGCGCCGCGGGTCAGCGCCGCGACCCTCGTCATGGCCGGCGCTCCGGGCTCACTGCTCGACGCGGCGGCTCTTCGGCCTCTCACGGCGGCGCTGAAGGGCCCGGTCACCGTGTACGAATCCCAGCAATCGCTCTACAAGGATGGTCTCTACAGCGAGCGCTGGATGGCCGAGCGGTGTGGTATCGCGGACGTGCAGAGCATCCTTCCGGAGCACTGGCGGGATTGAGCCTCAGGGCGCCGCGCGCCGGCGCGCGCGGATGTCGGACGACGACGCGTCGATGCGGAAGCGGCTCTCCGGGATCGCCGCGAAGAGCTGGGCGAATTCCTGGGGGATGGCCGCGTCCCTCAGCGAGTGCACGCGACCGGCGCCGTCGAGGCGGACCGCGACGAGAAACCGGCAGCCCCGGTCCGCCATTTCCTTGAGCGCGGCGATCATGCGCGCCTCGTCGCCGTAGTAGCGTGTCGCTACCAGCCGCTCGGCGGTGTCGGCGCCCACGACGAAGGTGACGGCGGGAAGCAGCCGCGACTTCTCGACGAACGTCGGCGCCCGAGTCAGCTCGACGCGCGCTCGTCCGGTGAACTGCGTGAGCCGTGTCCGCACGTCGGCGGCGGCGAGCGGCGGCTTGTCGACGTTGGTTACCGAGATCTCGAAGGCGACCGGCGTCCCGGTCATCTCCTCCGCGACGCGCGCCAGGAGCAGGTGTCCCTCGTGGAGGGGATTGAACGAGCCGGGAAGCACGCCTCGAGGCGGTGGAGCCGATCGGGCCAGCGTTCCGTCGGGCCACGCCGTCACCCGCTCGAGGGCGCCGGCGACAAGCTGATCGATCAGGTCGCTCACGATTCCGTGTACCGCTCGTCGGCGTCCAGCAGGACTCGCGGCGAGGGGGCCTCGACTCCGCAGCCGCGAGCGAGCCACAGCACGACCGCGCGCGCGACCAGATCTTCTTCGCCCGGCCGGTCGCGCCGCCCCTTCGCGAGCACGATCGAACACGTCTCGCTGGACGCGGCCGTCGCCACGGCGACGTGGCAGCGGTGCTCGCCCTGCCGCGGCCGATCGGTGACGAGGCCCGCCGTGGCGCCGAGACCGATCAGCTTGGCGCCGGCCGGAGCCAGCTTCGCGGCCCGATCGCGCGCTCGCCGCGACATGGCCAACGCCGTCTCGACGCTAGAGGCCTGCTCCGGCTCGAACCCCACGAACTCGGTCAACGCGCGCGAATCGTAGGGCACGACCGCTTCGAGCAGGAGGCGAGAGCCGCCGGGCACCCGGAGCAGCTCGGCGATCGCTCCGCTGCCGCCGCCCGTGATGGCGAGCACTGCCTGACGGCCGGACGCGTGCATCGCAGCGATGATCTGCCGCCACGATGCGTCCAGCCGGCGACGGGCTTCGGCGGAATCCACGATGGTCACGCTCTTCCCGCGGATGGTGGAAGAGATTCGTGGCGGAGTCAACGGCGTGCTAGTGTTTCAGGGCATCCGAACGGTCGCGGAGGTCTTTCGATGTGGAAGCGACTTCTTCTCGTGGCTCTGCCCGTAGTGTTCCTGCTCTCGGCGTCGGCGCCGGCGCAGGAGTCGCCCCCGACGTTCAACAACGAGGTCGTGCGCATCCTCCAATCGCGCTGCCAGACCTGTCACCGCGCCGGGGAGCACGCGCCGTTCTCGCTGATCACTTATCGTGATGCGTACGACAAGCGGGACGACATTCGCGACGCGGTCAAGGGCCGCGTGATGCCGCCGTGGAAACCCGCCCCCGGGTTCGGCGAGTTCCTCGAGCCGCGCCGCCTGCCGGACGCCGAGCGGGAGACGCTGGTGGCCTGGATCGACGCGGGCGCGCCCGAGGGAGACCCCGGCAAGCTCCCGCCTCCCCTGGTCTTCCCGACGGGATGGCGTCTGGGACAGCCCGACCATGTGCTCGAAATGCCTGAGCCCTACACGGTGGCCGCGCGCGCGAGCGACGTCTACCGCTGCTTCGTGATCCCGACGTCGTTTCCGGAGGATCGCTGGGTCACCAAGGCCGAGTGGGCGCCGGGGGATCGAAAGATCGTCCACCACATCCTGTCCTACATCGACACCGGCACCGCGGCGGAGGCGCTCGATCGCGCCGATCCCGGTCCCGGCTATTCCTGCTTCGGCGGTCCCGGCTTCACGCCGGCCGGCGGCCTCTCCGGCTGGGCGCCTGGCATCCAGCCGCGGGTCATGGCGGACGGAGTCGGCATGCTGCTGCCGAAGGGGGCCAAGGTGGTGGTGCAGATGCACTACAACAACGAGTCCCCCGAGCGCCGCACCGATCGCACGCGCCTCGGGCTCCACTTCGCGAAGGGCCCGATCGAGAAGCGGCAGCGCAGCATCGCGATCCTGGATCGCGCCTTCACGATTCCGCCGGGGGCCAAGCGCCACGAGGTGCGCGCATCGTTCACGGTGCCGCCCGGCCGCGATCTCCACGCCAACTCGATCGCGCCGCACATGCACTTGCTGGGACGGGAGATGAAGGTGACCGCGACGTACCCCGACGGGACCGTCCGCCCGCTCATCTACATCGACGACTGGGACTTCAACTGGCAGGGCAACTACACGTTCGCGCAGCCCGTCCCGCTCCCGGCCGGCACGCGCATCGACATGGTGGCGGTGTTCGACAACTCCGCCGAGAACCTGCGTCAGCCGAGCAAGCCTCCGCGCGAGGTGTACTGGGGCGAGGGAACCACTGACGAGATGGCGATCGTCTTCATCGGCATCACCGCCGACGGCGAACGCATCGGCTGGCGCCCACCAGCGAAGTAAGCGTCCGCCTGGCCAGCATGCCGCGTCGGGTTCACTACGCGTGGGTCGTACTGGGCGTCCTGATCGTGATCATGATCGCGGCCGGCGGGCTGCGCTCGGCCTTCGGCGTGTTCATCAAGCCCATCGAAGCCGAGCTCGGCTGGAGCCGAACCTCGCTGTCCATCGCCGCCGCCGTCTCCCTCCTGCTCTATGGCGCCCTCGCGCCATTCGCCGGACGGGCGGCCGACCTCTGGGGAGCGCGAACGATCTTCACGGCGGCGCTCGCGCTCATGGCCGTCGGCGCTCTCGCATCGGCCTACATGACGCGCCTCTGGCATCTCTATCTCGCGTCGGGAATTCTGATGGCCGTGGGCGCCGGCGGAGCCACGCTGACGTCGGCCGTCCCCTTGCTCACGCGCTGGTTCGACAAGCGCCGCGGACTCGTCATGGGCGTCGCAGGCGCCGCCATGTCGGCGGGCCAGCTCGTGGTGATTCCGCTGGCCACGTGGCTTACCCTGACCATCGGCTGGCGCCAAAGCTACATCTGGCTCGGCCTCGGGCTGGCTGTGCTAATCCTTCCCCTCGGTGCCGCCCTGCTGAGGAACGACCCTCGCGATCACGGCCTCGAGCCCTACGGGGCGACTCCGGCCGTTCGCGCGTCCGGCGCCGGGCCGGCTTCCGCAACCGCGCGCGTCTCACTCTCCGACGCGATGCAGGTGCCCGCATTCTGGCTCTTGGTGTCGAGCTACTTCATCTGCGGCTACACGACGGGCGGCCTGGTCGGAACGCACTTGATCCCGCACGCGGTCGAGCACGGATTCACCGAGATGGTCGCGGCTCAGGCTCTCGGCGTCATGGGGGCGACAAGCATCTTCGGCTCGATCGCGTCGGGATGGATCTGCGACCGCTTTGGCCGGAAGGGTCCGCTCGCCTGGTACTACATGCTTCGCGGACTGTCGCTGCTGTTTCTGCTCGGCGTCTCGGACGTGGCCTCGCTCGACCTCTTCGCGTTCATCCTCGGCCTCAACTGGTTCTCCACGGTCCCGCCGACGACCACCCTCACCGCCAACATCTTCGGCCGCGGCTCGGTGGGCGAGCTCTCGGGCTGGATCTTCCTCTCGCACCAGGCAGGAGCCGCGCTGGCCGCGAGCGTCGGCGGCTGGATCCACGACGCGACCGGAAGCTACTCCTGGGCTTTCATCTCGGGAGCGCTTCTCGCCTTCGTCGCCGTCGGGCTCACGCTGGCGATCCGGGAGGAGCCGACGGGTCAGACACCGATGCCGGCTGCGGGGGTGCCGGCACCGACCGGGTCCTGACGGCGCGCGGAGAATGCCGACTCTTATTTGCCCGTGAGCTTCGCGACGACGGGAGCCAAGGTCTCCAGATAGGGCTCGAACGTGACGAAATAGGTGAGACCCCAGCGCTCGCGGCGCGCGTGTAGCGATTCCACCATCTCGTCCACGGTGCCGATCAACGCGTAGGGAGCCTCGAGGATCTCGTCGATGCTGAGCTGCTTCCAGCTCTTTTGCAGCTCCTCCGCCGCCGCGCGACAGCGATCGGTCACGATCACCCGCTGCACCTGCGCGCTGAGCAGGAGGCGGTCGAATCGCTCGCCGGCTGCTTCCCGCACGACCCGCATGCGCTCGTCGATGCCGGCGGCCCGCCAGCCGGACATGTCCGGAACCGTGCCGCCGCGGGTGAAGGTGATGCCCGTGAAGTTCACGATGTCGGCCTCTTTCGCGGCCAGCGTAAGCAGGCGCGGACCGTTGCCGCCGACGACGATGGGCGGGTGAGGCCGCTGGACGGGCTGCGGGTGGATCCGATGGCCCGTGACGCGATAGTACTGTCCGGTGAAATTGACTTCGGACCCGCCGAGCAAGCCCTTGATGATGGCAATCGCCTCGGCGAGCCGCTCGACCCTGACGCCTCCCCGGTCGAAGCGGAGTCCGGCCTGGTCGTATTCGATCCGCATGTAGCCCGCGCCCAGCCCCAGGTCGAGCCGGCCATCCGTCAAGAGGTCCATCGTCGCCGCCTCCCGCGCGAGGAGGACGGGGTGGCGGAGATCGTTGTTGAGCACGTTGGTGCCGACCCGGAGCTGCTTCGTCGCGGCCGCGGCGCTCATCACGGCGGGGATGGTGGCCAGCATGGCGGCCATGTGATCGGGCACCAGGAGCGTGGAGTAACCAAGATCTTCGGCCCGGCGCGCTTTGTCCTGCCACGCGGCCCGCGATGGGGCATCGCGGACATTGACGCCGAAGCGGAACGGCGTCAATGCATCACGGACCCGCCGTCGACGTTCCACGCCTGGCCGGTGATGTGATCGCTCTCGGCGGAGGCGAAGAACAGCGCCAGGCGGGCAATGTCGTCCGGGCGCGCGACGCGTCCGGTGGGCGGCATGCCCATCACCGGCGCGGACGGATCGTGCTCGGCGAGTGCCTTCTCGCGGCGTGAGGTCGATTCGCGGCGGCTGGTGTCGACGCTTCCGGGACAGATCGCGTTCACCGTGATGCCATGGGCCGCCAGCTCCTGGGCCAGCACCTGCGTGAGCCCGATGATCGCGAACTTCGACGCGGTGTAAGCGCCGCGGCGCGCGGTGCCGCGTTTGCCGGCGACCGACGCCAGGTTGATGATTCGCCCGCTGCGCCGCGCGAGCATGTGCGGGATCACGGCGCGGCTCATCAGGAACGCGCCTTTCAGATTGACGTCGAGCACGAGGTCCCACGCTTCTTCCGGCGTCTCCCAGACCAGGCGGCGATCGGCGCCGTGCGGCGCCGCGGCGTTGTTGACGAGCACGTCGACGCGGCCGAAGCGTCCGAGCGCCTCGGCAACGAAGCGCTCGGCGTCGGAGGCGCGGCTCACGTCGCCGACCGTCGTGTACACGCGGCGGCCGAGCGCCTGGATCTCGCCGGCCAGGCTCTCGAGGCCTTTCCATCCGACGCGGATTTCCTCCAGGCCTTCCTCGTTCTCGTTGCGCGTGCCGCTCGTCGCGATGTCGGTGGCGACGATGTCGGCGCCGGCGCGGGCGAAGGCGAGCGACATGGCGCGGCCCATCCCCCGCACGCGGCCGCATCCGGTGATCAGCACGACCTTTCCGTCGAATTCAGTCACGGAACTTCTCCCCCTCACGCGGTCGGCCGCCATGCCCGTTTGGACATGGCGTCGACGTCGCTGATGACCTCCACGACCACCGGCGCGTTCGCGCCCAGGGCTTTCTCGAGAGCGGGCCGGATGTCGTCGGGACGCTCCACCCGGATGCCGACGCAGCCCATCGCCTCGGCCACCCGGGCGAAGCTAACGGCGTGGCTGAAGTGCCACATCTCCTTCGCCCGGCCGCGCTGCTGACCGCCGTAGGCGGAGTCGAAGAGGTGCTTCTCCTGATTCAGGGCATAGTTGTTGTTGACCAGCATGATCGCGTCGATCCCGAAGCGCGCCGCGGTCTCGAGCTCGGCCAGGTGATAGTAGAAGCCGCCGTCGCCGCAGAAGCCGATCACCGGCCGATCCGGCAGCGCGCACTTGGCGCCGAGCGTCGCCGGGAAGCCCCAGCCGAGCGAGCCGGCGCAGCGGATGAAGCGCTGTCCCGGCCGGGTGAGCCGGATCATCTGGCCGGTCCACATGCCGGAATGACCGGTGTCCGACAGCACGACGCCGCCTTCGGGCAGCCAGTCCGAGATCTCCTTGCAGATGCGCTCCGGTCGGATAGGCACCACGCTCGAATTCCGCATCTGGTCCGATTCCTCGCGGTACTCGCGCACCAGGCTCTGAACGCGGCCGAGCCACTCCCGCCGCGATCCGGCCGACCCGGCTGCGGCGATGAGCTTCTGCAGCGCCACCTTCGCGTCGCCGAGCAGCGCCGCCTTCAGGGGATAGTTGCGTCCGAGCTCCTCCGGATCGATGTCCAGCTGGATCGCGGCGACGCCCGGCTTCGGCATCTGCCAGTTCGTCGTCACCTGGCCCCCGGCGTGGCTGCCGATGAAGAACACCAGGTCGGCCTCGGCGAGGACGCGATTCGCGCACCAGCGCGAGTACGTTCCGGGCACGCCCACGTTCAGCGGGTGATCGTCGGACAGGACAGCCTTGGCATTCAGCGACGTGGCGACGGGAACCTGGAGCCGCTCGGCGAGCTTCGCCAGCTCGGCCTCGGCACCCGACCAGATCACTCCGCCGCCAGCGAGGATGACGGGCCGTTCGGCGTGCGCCAGCACCTGCACGGCCGCTCGCACCGCGTCGGGCTCGGGCTCGGGACGGAACGCCGGGACCTTCATGAAGCGCTCTTCCCAGAGCGGCGTCAGCTCCGCCTCGCGCTCGAGAACCTGCGCGTGGGTGCCCGCCAGCTCGAGATGCACCGGGCCCGGCGCCCCGCTGGTCGCGACGCGGAACGCCTGCTGCAGCAGATCCGGGAAGCGCTCGAGCGCGTCCACCTGGAAGTTTGCCTTGGTCACCTGCTCCCACATCGGGAAGTCTTCGATTTCCTGGTAGACGTGCTTGTAGCGGGACGCGGCGTCGTTGCCGCCCGTCAGCGCGATGACCGGCGAGCACGCCATGAAAGCGTCCCTGAGGCCGGCGGCCAGGTTGGCCGAGCCGATCGTCTGGGACAGGCAGAGCCCGGGTCGGCGCGACGCCCGCGCATAGCCGTCGGCCATGTAGGCCGCCGCCTTCTCGCCGTGGGTGACCACGCGGCGAATGCCCATGTCCTCCATATCGGCCATGGCCGGCAGCATGATGGTCGGGACGAAGAAGACGTGGGTGATGCCGGCGGCGTGCACCGCCTCGGCGAAGTACCGGTTGCCCGTCATGCGTGGCATGGTGGCCCTCCTGATCGGCTAGGCGTTGCGAAACGACGGCGCGACGTGCTCGCCGAAGCGCTTGAGCGATGCGACGACCTTGTCGTGGGCGAGCCCGCCCCAGCTCGCCTGGCACATGACGTGGCCGAGGCCGACGTCGCGCAGCGCCGCGATCTGCTCGGCCACGCGCTTCGGCGTTCCGTAGAGCGCGCCGGTCTCGAGCACGAAGCGCACGCCGTCCGGATGGGAGACGGTCGGATCCATCCACGGGTTCATCGCGGCCGCGTTCACCCGGAAGTCGGCGGGGTTGTACGCCTCGCGCACGTGATGCATGTGCTGGCGATAGTGCAGGGTCGCCGCCTGCACGTCGTCCTCGGCCTGCGCCTCGCTGTCGGCGACGTAGAGGAAGCGCCACACCGACGCTTCGGCGAGCCGGCGCCGCTGCGTGGCGGCATCGTGACCGCCGGCCTCGAGCCCCTCGCGGTAGCGCGACAGCCGCTCGGCGATCCGCGCGTTCGGCACGCGCGACATCATCACAGGAACGCCCGCGCGGCCGCACTCGACCAGCGAGTCGACGGAGATGACGCTGCGCCAGATCGGCGGGTGCGGCCGCTGGACAGGCCGCGGCCGCACCGACGGCAGCCGCACCGAGAAGAATTTCCTGTCGTGCACGAACGGCTCCTCGGTCCAGGCGCGGGTCAGCACCTCGATCGCCTCTTCCATGCGGTCGCGGCTGTCGTCGCTCCGGAGCCCGAAGCCGACGTACTCGTACTCGTTGTAGGCCGAGCCGCGGCCAATGCCGACCTCGAGCCGACCGCGGCTCAGGTTGTCGAGCACGGCGAGCTGGATGGCCAGACGCACGGGATGATGAAGCGCCATCTGGATGACGGCGAACCCGATGCGCACGCGGGAGGTGCGCGCGGCCAGGGCGCCGGCGAACGGGATCGGATCGGCGTAGGCGCACTCGCCGGTGAAGTTGTGCTCGGTGAGCCAGAGGTAGTCGAAGCCCATCGCCTCGGCCAGCACGCCTTGCTCGAGCTGCTGGTGGACGCAGGCGAGGTCGTCGCCGGACGACGGCGACATGGACAGGGTCATCCAGCCGAACTTCATGGTGCTCGAACCATACGCGAGGTCGGCCGTCCGCGTCCAGCGCCCGGCGGGCGGAAGGCTTGACAGACAAGTAACCGTCTAGATACTATTCACGCCAGCCGGGTATCCAAATGGTTACTTCGCGCCGGGACCCCGTCCGAACCCGCGAGCGCATCCTCCGCGCCGCCCGGCGCGAGTTCGTGGCCAAGGGCTTCGCCGGCGCCCGGGTAGACGCGATCGCCCGGGCGGCCACGGTCAACAAACGGATGCTCTACCACTACTTCGGCGACAAGGACGCTCTCTACCGCGCCGTGCTCCGCGAGGGCATCGCCGCCAATCTCGACCTCGTCGCCGCCGCGCCGTCTGACACCGCGGAGCTCCTGCCCTTTATCTTCGCGCGCGAGCTGCAGCGGGCCGACGGGATTCGCCTGCTCCAGTGGGAGGCGCTCGGCACCGGCGACAAGAAGCCCGTCGCCGAGGAAGAGCGGCGCAAGGCGTGGCTAGAGGGCAGCGAGCGCATTCGCGACGCGCAGCGCGCTGGGCAGGTCCACGGGGATCTCGACGCCGAGTGCCTCGTGCTCGCGCTGATGGCGCTCACGATGTTCCCGCTGGCCTTTCCGCAGCTCGCCCGCATGGTCACCGGCCTGCGGGTGTCCGACCCAGAATTCCAGCAGCGTCAGACGCGATTCCTTCGCCGCCTGGACGCCTTTCTGCGGCCCCCGACCGTGGCTCCGCGGCCCGCTCCCACCGCCGCAAAGGAGAAGCACCGATGAGCACCGCGCCGACCGCGCTGCTGGGTGATTCCGCTCCGGCCGACACCGCCCGCGCCGATTCCCGCGTTCTGCACCGCGCCGGGCTCTGGGTCATGCTGGCTGCCAACGTGCTGGCGGCGTGGGGCGTGCAGTGGGACATCCAGTGGCACGTGCAGATCGGCCGCGACTCGTTCTGGATTCCCCCGCACGTGATGACGTACGCCGGCGTGACGCTCATCGTCCTGGGCGCCTTCGGCGTCCTGGCGATCGACACGCTCCGGCGCCTCGTCTCCGGACGCGAGCCCGCCGGTGCCGACCGCATCTTCGGCATCACCAGCACGCCCGGATTTCACCTGGCGGCGTGGGGGATCGCCCTGGCGGTCCTGGCGGCGCCGATCGACGACCTCTGGCACCGCCTGTTTGGGCTCGACGTCACGCTGTGGAGCCCGCCTCATCTCCTCGGGCTTCTGGGCGTCGCGATCAACACGATGGCGTGCGCTGTCATCGCGCGCGAGGCGTACCCGGCCGGCCGAGTGCAGCTCGGCACTGTCATCTTCGCGCTCGCGACGTTTTACGGCACGCTTGGGATAGGGCTACGCGAATCGGGCCGCATCGCGTACGTCCACGGCGGCGTCCTCTTCTATACGTTCTCGATCCTCGGCGCCCTTCTTCTACCCTTGGCCCTCGTCACGGCCGCGCGCCTCACCGGCCGGCGGTGGGCGCCCATCGCAGTGCTGGCCATCGTGATCGTGCTCGGCTTGATCGGCGCGACGATCGCGCGCGTGGGCTTCGAGATCATACAGCCCGTCTCCGTTATCGAGGAGGAGATCGCCAAGGACCCGACCTCGCCAGTCGCGGTGGGCTTCGAGATCGCGCGGAAGAACGGGACGGCACCGGGCGCCCCGGTCGGCGGGACTCTCACCCGCATCCTGGCGTTCGTGCCCGTGCTCATCCTGATCGCGATCGATCCGCAGCGCCGGCTGATCCCGGCGACCCTCGCGTACGGGCTCGGTCTGCTCGGTTTCATGGGCCTCGTGATCGGACGCACGCCCGCGTTCGAGCCGATGGTGCCCGGGCTGTGGCCGACGGCCGCGGCGCTGGTCCTGACCCTCGCGACCGCGTTCGCCGGGGCGATGGCGGCTCACTGGCTCTGCGATCGGTTGAGCCAGGCGGCGGGTGTCCCGGCGCAGCCGGGCACATAAGAAACTCTCTTCTCGACAGCCCCGAGGCGCTCCAAGCGTTCACGACCCCCAGATATCGCGCTTTTTCTTTGTCGTGGCCGTCCTGCATGGTAGTCATTGCTTGACTGTGCCCGAACTTCGCACGAAGAAAGGGGGGACACCATGCAGAAACGCACCGGGAGCAAGAAGCAAGCGTTCGGAGGGTACGCGATCAGCTTTCAGGGCCGCACGGACAGCCTGGAATCGCTGTTCGGCGCCGAGCCGATCGGTCCAGCCGAGATGACCAAGAAGCTCTGGAGCTACGTGAAGCGGAAGGGTCTCGCGACGAAGCGCTGACCTGAGACCGTCCGGGCCGGGCGGCGCGTCCGCGTGCCGCCCGGCGCTCGACACCTTCGCCCTCGTCGTCCTCTGATCAGCAGGTCTCCTTCGAGAATCGGGCACAACGCCGTCTCTGCGCCTGAGCGCGGGCATGCCGCCCGAGCTCAGCTCGCCGGCGACCGCGTATTTTCGCGATTTTCAGCTCGGCATCGCGCTTGCTCTGTCCCGGGAACCGATGGCGCGTTCGACACGGACACAGACAGCGCAAAGCGTGAGGAGAACGGCGATGGTGACGCGGGTGCTATCGATCACGACAGCTGTGGTTTCGCTGGCGGTGTCGGCCGCGGTCGCAGCGAGCCTGACCGATCAGATGCAGTCGACCCGGATGACGGTCGTCCAGGTCGACAAGAGCGCCGGAAAGTTCCTGTGCGCGGAGCATCGCAAGTGGACGGCCGTGTCCGCGGCCGACTTGAAGGTCGTCGGCGCCGGCGACATCGTCAAGGTCGAGCGGAGAGACGGACAGCCGTCGCGGATCATCGTACTGCGTCACGCTGCGGACGAGCTCTCGAGCCCGGAGCTGTAGACGCCGACCGATATGCCCCGAGCAGCGCCGGGGCGAATGCCGTGCGGCTCACGATTTCTCCCGCCCTCGTGAGCCGCACGGTTCTCATCTTCAAGTTTCTCCCGGAGGCAATAGTCTTCACCCCCGTGTGACAATAGCCCGGGATGTTGGCGGAGAGCCCCGCGAACAACGGGAGCAGCAGGCCGGACCTGCGCTGCGTCGCGTGCAATCCCGACTACTGGTATCCCGTCGCTCAATCTCGAAGGCTAGAGCGCAACAAGACGCTCGAGGTGTCGTTTGCCGGCGAGCCGATCGTGCTCGTTCGGACCGACTCGGGCAAGGTCTTCGCGCTCGAGGACCGCTGCGCGCACCGACAATTCCCCTTGAGCAAGGGGGTCGTCTGCGGCGAGCAGATCCAGTGCGGCTATCACGCCTGGCGATACGACGCGACCGGCGCGATCAAGAGCATCCCCTATCAGGCGACGGGCGCGAGTGCTCTTCGCCGCGTCCGCGCTTACCCGTGCCGCGAGGCGTTCGGCCTGGTCTTCGTGTTCCCCGGCGACTCCGCGCTGGCTGAGCAGACGGCCTTTCCCGAGCTGCCGTGGTTCGGCTCGGCGGACTACAAGGTCATGGCCTTCGAGCGGGACATCGCCTGCCACTACACGTTCATGCACGAGAACCTGATGGACATGAACCATCAGTTCCTGCATCGGCGGCTGATGGGCCGGGTCAAGCCCCGCTTGCTGAGCCACACAAAGGGCGACGGCTGGGTCGAAGCCCAGTATCGCTTCGGCGATGGGGGCGGCAAGAAGCATCGCGGCGCCAGCTGGCTCACGATCGGTGGGAGCGGCGACGAGACCAATTACGAGATCATGACCATCCGCACGGAGTACCCGTACCAGACGCTGACGATCGCCGGGATCAAGACGGGCTCGGCGCCGAGCCTCGCTCTCTGGGCCGCCTACGTGCCCGCCGATCGCCACGAGCGCCGCAGCCGGAGCTTCGGCATCCTGCTGGTGAAGAAGCCGCGGATGGCCTTCCTGCTCACCCTGATCTGGCCCGTCCTGCGCCACTTCACGGAGTCGGTGTTCGCCGAGGACCGGATGGCCGTGGAGGCCGAGCAGCGCGCGTACGAGACGCAGGGCGCCGACTGGAACCAGGAGATCTTCCCGGTCACCATCGATCTCCGCGACCTGCTGCTGGCGCGGGGAATCAAGCCGGTCGACGGCGACGTTCGGTATACTCCGACGGCGCCCTGAGGGGCGACGGAGGACTCCGTGCACATCGATCCGCAGACCATCGACCCGACCGCGGTATACAAGCTCCTGATCAGCTCGGTCGTGCCGCGTCCGATCGCCTGGGTATCGAGCCTCGACGGCGCCGGTGTGGCCAATCTGGCCCCCTTCAGCTACTTCATGGCGATCACCGCCGAACCGCCTACCATCGCGTTCTCCTGCTCGCCGCGCGAGGGCGGCAAGAAGGACACGCTACGCAACGTCGAATCGAGCGGGGAGTTCGTCGTCAACGTCGTGGACGACGACCGCGCCGAGCAGATGAACATGACCTCCGGCGACTATGCGCCCGAGGTCGACGAGTTCGTGCTGACGGGGCTGACCGCGGCGCCCGGCGTGAAGGTCAAGGCGCCGCGTGTGGCCGAGGCGCCGATCAGCATGGAGTGCACCGTCGCCCGGATTCTACCCGTCGGCAAGGCCCATCTCGTGCTCGGCGAGATCGTGCAATGGCACGTGCGCGACGACATCTACGACGCGGCCACCGGCCGTCTCGACATGCACCGCCTGCGCCCGGTCGGTCGCCTCACCGGCAATCTCTACAGCCACATCCACCAGATCTTCGAGATGAAGCGGCCCTCGGCGAACTACCGGGGCTGAGCCCTCCGTCGCCGCCACGCGATCAGTCACGCGGCCCGTGCCATGATGGGACGTCATGGCCTATCAGCTGGTCGTGGCCGACCTCGACGGGACCGTACGGTCCCGTCGCTTCGGTATCACGCCAGGGGTCCGCCGGGCAATCGCCGACTCCCGCGCCCGCGGCGTTCGCGTGTGCATCGCCACCGGCCGCATGTGGCGATCGGCGGCCCCCTGGGTCCAGGGCCTCGGCGCCGACGCGCCCGTGATCCTCTACAACGGGGGTCGGCTTTTCGACTTCGACGGCGATCGTATCCTCTTTGACCGACGGCTGCCCGGCGAGTCCACGCGTCAGGCGCTCACTGTGATCCGCCGGGACCCCGCCGTCCAGCCCCACCTCTTTCTGAACGATCACGTCTACGTGGAGCGCCGCCACCCGTTGACAGAGGCCTACACGGAGGAGGACGGGCTCGAGTACGACGTCGTGAGCGCCTTCGAGCCACTGCTCACCGACGATGCGCACAAGATCCTCGTCGCCGGCGACCCTGAAAGGTTGGAAGCGCTCAGCGGTGCAGCGCACCGGGCCGGACTTTCCGCGCAGGTCGTGCGCTCAGAGGATACGAAGCTCGAATTCCTTCCCCCCGGCGTTTCCAAGCGCTCCGCGCTCCACGTGATGCTCGAGGCGCTCGGAGTCGAGGCCCACGCGGTGATCGCCATCGGTGACGGCTGGAATGATCTCGAGATGATCGAGGCGGCGGGGCTCGGGATCGCGATGGGCGATGCGCCGGAAGGAGTCCGTGCGCGAGCCGACCACGTCTGCGGGACGGCCGACGAGGACGGCTTTCGGGAGGTGCTCGAACGCTTCGTTCTCGGGCGCGCCCACGGCTGAGTTATCATCGCTGCCGCGTCGGGCCCGATCTTGCCCTGACGGAGGAGCTCATGAGTCAGACATCTCGTCTCCGGAATGCCGTGCTCCTCGCCACGTGCGCCATCACGATCATTGTCCTGCTGCCGGCGGCGGCGCGCGGTGAGGGCAATCTCACCCTCTACTGCAGCCCACAGATCGAGTGGTGCCAGCTCTTGATCGCCGAGTTCACCAAGGCCACGGGAATCAAGGTCGCGATGACCCGCAAGAGCTCGGGTGAGACGTTCGCCCAGGTCAAGGCCGAGGCGAGCAACCCGAAAGGGGACGTGTGGTGGGGCGGCACCGGCGACCCGCACCTGCAGGCGGCGGAGGAAGGCCTCACCCTCGAGTACCGGTCGCCGCGCCTGGGCGAGCTCCAGGAGTGGGCGACCAGCCAGGCCAGGGCGTCGAAATATCGGACCGTCGGGATCTACGCCGGCGCACTCGGCTTCGGTTACAACACCGAGCTCGTCGCGAAGAAGAAGCTGCCCGAGCCAAAATGCTGGAGGGATCTGATCCGTCCCGAGTTCAAGGGCGAAGTCCAGGTCGCCGATCCCAACTCGTCGGGCACCTCGTACACGATGCTCGCCACGATGGTCCAGCTCCTCGGCGAAGCAGAGGCCTTCGAGTACCTGAAGAAGCTGCACCGGAACGTGAACCAGTACACCAAGTCTGGCTCGTCGCCGATCAAGGCGGCCGCGCAGGGCGAGACAACCATCGGCATCGTCTTCATGCACGACGCGGTGACGATGGCCGTACGCGGCGCGCCCATCAAGACCGTCGCGCCCTGCGAGGGCACCGGGTACGAGGTCGGCTCGATGAGCATCATCAAAGGCGCCAGGAACCTCGAGTCCGCGAAAAAATTCTACGACTGGGCGCTGACGGCGTCGGCGCAGGGCCTGAGCGTCAGGGCCGAGGCCTACCAAGTGCCGTCCAACAAGAGCGCCGCGACGCCGCCGCAGGCCCCCAGGCTCGGGGAGATCAAGCTCATCGACTACGACTTCGCCAAGTACGGCTCCTCCGCCGAACGGAAGCGTCTGCTGGAGAAATGGGGCAGGGAGGTCAAGGCGCTCCCCCAGTAGCTCGAACGCGGCGGAGCTGAGCCATGAATCGGGCCGCGCGCGGATGGGCCGCCGCCGGCGGGATCGCCTATGCGATCTTGCCGTGGTACGGGATCGAGGACGGCACCTTCGGCCTGAGCTGGCTGAGCAAGTATCCCATCGATCGCGCCGTCGGCCCCGCGCTCGTCCAGGCTCTCGTGTACGGTCGCCTCTCGCTCCTTCCCCTCCTCGTTTGTCTGCTGGTCCCGCTGGCCATCCGGAGCCCCCGCGGCACCGGCGCCCGTTCGAGCGTGCTTGTCGCCGCCGGCGCCAGCGGCATGGCGTGGATCGCGCTTCAGGGCTTCGCGGTCGGCGACCAGCCCGGCATCGGTATCGGCGGTCTCATCGTCGCGGCCGCGCTGCTCATGATCTTCTGTGTGGGCCTGGCCGCGAAGGGTACCTTCAACGGCGACCGCTTCGTCAGCGGGGGGATCGGCGCCGTTATCGCCCTCATCGTCGTCTTCGTCTTCTATCCGGTCGCGCGCGTTCTCGTCGGCGCCATCCAGGACGACACCGGCTCCTTCGCGCCAGGAGAGTTCTGGGCCAAGCTTTTCGCCCGGGAGGTGTGGGGGCTCGACTGCCTGGGCTCGGCGGCCTCGTGTGGGGTCGCGTGGAACACGGTACTCCTCGGCGTACTCGTGGGTGCGAGCACGACGGCCCTCGGTCTGGCGTTCGCACTGATCGTGACTCGCACAGAGTTCCGTGCCAAGCGGGCGCTCCGCCTTCTGACCGTGCTGCCCATCATCACGCCACCGTTCGTGATCGGCCTCGCCGTGATCCTCCTCTTCGGCCGCGCCGGCGCGGTCACCACGTTCATGGAATGGGCCTTCGGTGTGGTGCCGTCGCGCTGGATCTACGGGCTGCCAGGCGTCTGGCTCGCGCAGGTGCTCGCCTTCACCCCCATCGCCTTCCTCGTCCTCATCGGGGTCGTGGAAGGCGTCAGCCCGTCGATGGAGGAGGCCGCCCAGACGTTGCGGGCCGATCGCTGGCGTACCTTTACCACGATCTCGCTCGCGCTTATGCGGCCCGGCCTCGCCAACGCATTCCTGCTCGGCTTCATCGAGAGCCTCGCCGACTTTGGCAATCCGCTCGTCCTCGGCGGCAACTTCCCCGTGCTGTCGATCTCCGTCTTCTTTGCGGTGGTCGGGGCCCAGCACGACCGCAGCCGCGCCGCGGTGCTCTCGGTCGTGCTGCTCACGTTCACGCTCGGCGCCTTCTACGCCCAGCGGCGCTGGCTCGGTCGGCGCTCGTACGCCACGGTCACCGGGAAGGGAGACTCGGGCCTTCACCCGCCGCTACCGGCGGCGGTCCGCCGGCTCGTCTACGCGACGGCGTTGCCCTGGGCCGTGTTCACCGCGGTGATCTACACGATGATCCTGTTCGGTGGGTTCGTGGAGACCTGGGGGCGTGACCATCGCTTCTCGCTCCGTCACTACACGGCCGCCTTCGCGGTCGACGTGACCGAATTCGGCCTGAACTGGAAGGGGGCGGCCTGGAACTCGTTCTGGACGACCCTCGAGATCTCGGCGATCGCAGCACCACTGACCGCGGCGATCGGGCTCCTCACCGCCTACCTGCTCGTGCGCCAGCGCTTTCGAGGCAAGGAGGCGTTCGAGTTCGGGACCATGCTGAGCTTCGCGATCCCGGGCACCGTGATCGGGATCAGCTACATCCTGGCCTTCAACACGCCGCCGATCGAGCTGACCGGCACCGGGATCATCCTGGTCATCTGCTTCGTCTTTCGCAACATGCCCGTGGGCGTCCGCGCCGGCATCGCGGCCATGAGCCAGATCGACCGGAGCCTGGACGAGGCCTCGCTGACCCTCGGCGCGCGGAGCCTGACCACCATTCGTCGCGTGATCCTGCCGCTGCTGCGTCCGGCCATCGTGGCGGCCCTCGTCTTCAGCTTCGTGCGCGCGATGACCGCGATCAGTGCGGTCATCTTCCTGGTGAGCGCCAACTACGACATGGCGACGTCGTACATCGTGGGCCGGGTCGAGAACGGAGACTACGGCCTGGCCATCGCGTATTGCTCGGTCCTGATCGCGTTCATGGTCGTGGTGGTCCTCCTGATCCAGCTCGTCGTCGGTCGGCGGCGCCTCGGCCGAAGGGCCCCGACCACCGTGGGCCTGGAGCGAATCCCGGCGTGAGCCCCGCGGATCGCTCGGCGTCGGTCGAGTTCCGAGGCGTCACCAAGGCATACGGCACGGTGGTGGCCGTTCGCAATGTGTCCTTCACCGTCGCCGCCGGAACCCTGGTGACCCTCCTCGGACCATCCGGCTGCGGAAAGACGACGACGCTCCGGCTGATCGCTGGCCTCGAGATGGCGACGAGCGGGAGCATCCTCATCGGGGACGACGACGTCACGCGGGTCCCCGCCACCGACCGCGACGTAAGCATGGTGTTCCAGTCGTACGCGCTCTTCCCTCACATGACCGTGCTCGAGAACGTCTGTTACGGGCTGCGCGCCGGCGGCGAGCCCCGCGAGCGGGCTGTCGCCGCGGCGAGGGAGGGGCTGGCCCTGCTTGGCCTCACCGGGTTCGACGACCGCTTGCCGAGCGAGCTCTCGGGCGGTCAGCAGCAGCGCGTCGCGGTGGCGCGCGCCCTGGTACTCGAGCCGAGGGTCCTGCTGTTCGACGAGCCGCTCTCGAATCTCGACGCCAAGCTCCGCCGGCGCGTGCGCGGCGAGATCCGCGAGCTCCAGCAGAAGCTCGGGCTGAGTGTCGTGTACGTCACCCACGACCAGGAGGAAGCCCTGGCGGTGTCCGATCAGATCATCGTCATGGACAACGCGGCGATCGCGCAGCAGGGCACGCCGACCGAGCTCTATCGGGAGCCCGCCAGCCGCTTCGTCGCCGACTTCATCGGCGACGCCAACCTGGTCAAGGGCATGTTGACGCGGACCGACGACCGCCTGGCCGATCTTCGGCTCGGAGGCCTCGCGCTCGCGCTCCCGCACCGTGGCCTTGCCAACGGCGTGGTCGACGTCGCCATCCGGCCCGAGTCGGTGCGGCTCACGCCATCCGACGGTTCCGCCGTCCCTCTCGCGGGCACCATCCTGAAGGCCGCTTACCTCGGGAGCCACGTGGAGTACACGGTGGGCTCGGTCATCGGCGAGCTGTTCGCCGTCGAGAGCGGTGTGGCGAGACCTCTCGCCGTCGGCGCGAAAGTCTCGATCAGCTTCACTGAGCACGGCGTCAGCGTCGTGGGGCGGGACCGAAGCGCCGGAAGCCCGTCGGGACAACCCGCCGGCGCGTGAGATCTCATGGCAGGCGCATCGCCGCCTCCCACGCTTCGCCGACGTAGCGTTGGAGCAAGAGGACGTCGGGATCTGTGGCCACCTGGACGTATTGAGCGAGACCTTGCGGATTGATCGCGCCGAAGGCCACCTCGAAGGGGCGCTGTCCCTCAGCCTGCACGGAAACGACGTAACGCGGAGGATCGAGACCGAACTCTGCGCGCTGCGGCGACGCGATCTCGATTCCGGGCAGCCGCCGCTGTGGCGCGCTCGCATGAAGGAAGCGCAGGGCTGCCGTGACAAGTGTCGTGGCGTCGGCGCCGGGGGCCGCGGCGGATCCGGCGTGCCGCCAGCCCTCCCCGATGCGCTGGAAGCGCCAATGTCGGTCGTGGTCTCGCACGTCGACGGCGCGGATGGTCTCCACCGGGATGGCGGCCATCACCCCGGCGGCTTCGAACGGGGCCAGACCGGGCTCGGGTCTCCGGCCGGTGAGGGCGAGCGCGATGAGGGCCGCCACCGCCAGGGCCGCGCCACCCATCCAGAGCCGAGACGTTAGCGCCGACGTCGCCACCAGACGATGAGCCCGACGACCGCGACGCCGCCCGGCTGGGCGACGGCTGTGGTCAGGAAGATCCAGCGCACCTGGGCATCAGTGAGAGTGACGCGGGGCAGCACCTCGACGGGCGGGCGCACCGTCGGCGTGCGCTCCTCTCTGAGCAGCCACGCCAGGATGGCCAGCGTGAGCTCGCTGTTGGACATGTAGGGAAAGAAGGAATTGCTCGCGAAGTCGACGTCGCCGACGACGACAAGGCGAAACGGGTGCGTGCCGCCATCCAGGGTTCCGTCGGCCGCGACGGCCAGCGAGCGCGGGCCGGCCGTCGACCGTCCCGGGCGTGGCCCGAGCGGACGAGTGTAACTCTGCCCGCTGCTCGCGAAGAGGGGCACGGCGCGCACCGCGCTCAACGCGATTGGCTCGATCGGCCGAACGCCGGGATAGAAGGACAGGGCAAGCCCCCGCGTGATCGGATGCGGTGCGTAGCGCGAAACTGCCACCAGCTCTTCATCGGTGAAATAATGATCGAGCGGATCCACAACGACCCCCTCCCCGGCGCGGACTCCGGCGCGGGCGAGCAGTGAGACGAGGGACGGGTCGAGCGGAGAGTCGATATCGAGCAGCAGCAAGGCTGCGCCGCCCGCGTGCAGATAGGCAGCCAGCGCTTCGATCTCTTGCGGAGCGTGGCGTGTTCTCGGGCCGGCCTCGACGAGCGCCGCGCAGTCCGAGGGGACGCCGCCCGCCGTGGCCAGGGCGACCTTGCGAGCGGCGAGTCCGAGCGAATCGAGTGCGCGCCGAAGTCGGCCGAGGCCGTGCTCCTCGGTAACGACGACACCGGGCCCGTGCCCGTGGTGGCTGTGAGCTTGCCGACCCTCGAAGTGCGTGTGGTACTCGAGGTTCTCGATGTCGTACTCGGCGTGGCCGACGGCGAAGCAGACCGTCTTCACCGAGGCTCGCGTAACGCGCAGAAGGCCGAGCGCGATGTCACGATCGTCGGTGGTGACCACCTGCACGCGGCGGCCGCCGCTTTCCAGGACAGCGACATTGTAGCTGCGCACACCGTAGCGGCTGGCCACTCCGGGATGACGGTCGGGATCGATGGCGCGCACGCGGAGTCGCGGATTCACGCGACCGAGGATCTCGAGGGTCGTCCGGGCCGCGCGCCCGGCTGGATCCTGGTTCTGGTAGAAGTACGTCACCTCGACGTCCGTGACAAGGCTTTGCGCCACACGCTCGGCGTCGTCGGAGGGCGTGAATGCCTTCGCGGCCGTCACGTCGAAGTGCAGGTCATGTCGGAACAGCGCGACGCCGGCCAGCGCGGTGGCGCCCAGCGCGCCGCCCACAACCGCGACCCGGCTCAGCCAACGGCGGCCGGCCCCGCGCCCGGGCGGGATCCGCAATCCAGCGGCGAAGAGCAGGACCAGGGCCACCAGCACGCCCACGAAGATGACGCCGTTCATCGATCGGCGAGGCGACGGGTAGTGAGAAAGAGCGCGAGGAGGGCCAGCGACACATAGTAGCCCACGTCAGAGAGGAACATCGAGCCGCTGACGAACGGGGTGAAGTGGCCGATGAGGGAGACGTTGATGGCGACCAGGTCGAGCGGAGCTGGTAGCAGATACGAGATCGAATCGGCGAACCACAGCATCAAGAAGACACCGAGAGAGGCGGCAGCGGCCACGACCTGATTCTCCGTCAAGCTCGAGGTCAGTGTCCCCACCGCTACCAGCAGGACCCCGAGCAGAACGAGGGCCAGGTAGCCGCCGTAGATCGGACCCCAGTCGGGATCACCGTATCGCCCCAACACGAGGGCGTACGTGAGCGAGGCGCCGAGGAGAGCGAGCAGCAGAGCGAACGAGGCGAGGAACTTCGCGAGCACGATTGAGACGTCGGCCACGGGAGCCGTGAGGAGCAGTTCCGCCGTTCCGGTGCGACGCTCGTCGGCGAAGGCGCGCATGGTCAGCAGCGGGACGAGGAGAATCAACAGTACGTACATTTGGTGGAAGATGTAGGTGAGGTTCGCCACCTTGGTGAAGAACAGCGTGAGGCTGAACGTGTAGCCGAGGACCACCAGGAACACGGTGGCCACTGCGTAGGCGATGGGCGACGTGAAGGTCGCTCCCAGTTCCTTGCCGAACAGGACCCCGAGCGCTCTCACGTTAGAGACAGGAACAGCGCCTCGAGATCCGGCGTCTCCGCCATCCCGCGCACGGCTAGGAGATGCCCCTCGAGGAGGATGGCGACCCGGTGAGCCGTCTTCTCCACTTCGCCCAGGGTGTGCGAGCTCATGATGACCGTGCGCTCTCCCGCCAACTCGGCGATGAGCGACCGCGTGTCGATGATCTGGCGCGGATCGAGCCCGTTGGTGGGCTCGTCGAGCAGCAGTACCGCCGGGTCATGGAGCAGGGCCTGGGCGATGGCGACCCGCTGCCGGTAGCCACGGGAGAGGGTGCGGATCGGCGCGCGAAGCACGTTGTCGACGCGTAGTCGCGCGGCGACCGCCGCCACGCGCGCCTCCACCCCGCGCGGTGGCACGCCGCGCAGCCGCCCCATGAGGCGCAGAAACTCGTCCACGCGCATGTGCGAGTAGAGGGGCGCGTTCTCGGGCACGTAGCCGATGCACCGCCGCGCCTGCAGCGGCTCGTCCACGGTATCGTAGCCGGCGACGGTCGCCCGCCCACTGGTGGGCGACAAATAGCCAGCCAGGATTCGCAGAAGCGTCGTCTTCCCGGAGCCATTGGGGCCGAGCAGACCGAGGACCTCGCCCCGGGGGACCGTCAGCGAGACCTCGTGCACCGCCAGGCGTCCGCGATAGCGCTTGGTCACGCGGTCCACTGTCACGATGGACGCGGGAGGTGAGGTCACC
>JBKPCO010000100.1:0-29281 GCA_046727415.1 Candidatus Methylomirabilota bacterium | reverse complement strand
ACGCCGAGCTGCGTGATTTCCGGATAGTCCGGGTGCCGCGTCGACTTCGACGGATGCGGCACGACGACGCCGAAGCGGCGGCTGTAGCGCAGGAAGTCCGGGATCTCGAGCTCCTGGCCGGGCACCACGACCACGTTGGCGTCGAGCCACGCCCGGTAGATCTCGGCGAAGCCCGCGTCGTCGAGCTTCTTGACGTCGACTCCGAGAATCTCCGCGCCGATCTGCTTGCCGAGACGTCGAACCTGGATCATCGATCCGTACCTCCCTGTCTCTTGATCGCGGCTCAGTAGTACGCCACGCCGCCGCTGGCGTGAATGGTCTGGCCGGTGATGAACCCGCTGTCGTCGGTCACCAGGAACAGCGCGGTGGCGGCGATCTCGTCGACCGTGCCCTGCCGTCCCAGCGGAATGCCGGAGGCGCTCGGCGTGCGCCCCTGGTACCACTCGGGGTTCGCGCGCGACGTGTCGATGCTCCCGGGGCAGACCACGTTGACCCGGATATTCTGAGAGGCGAACTCGGAGGCGAGGCCGCGGGCCAGGCCCACCAGGCCCATCTTGGCCGCCGAGACGTGCGCACGCCCCGAGCCGCCCATGAAGGCGCCTTCGCCCGTGAAGAACACGATCCGGCCGTACTTATTCTTCACCATCGGCTCGATGAGGGCCCGTGTTAGGTAGAGCGCGCCGTCGAGGACCACGCCTCGCACCGTCTCCCAGTCCTGAGGGGTCAGCTCGGTGAACGGCTTGTGCGGCCGGACCGCCGCGTTGTTGATGAGAATGTCGACCCGGCCGAACTCGGACAGGGCTTTCGCCGCCATGGCCTCGACCTGGTCCTTCTTGCCGACGTCGGCCACGATCGAGATCGCCTTGACACCTCGGGCCTGGGCCTCGCGCGCCACCGCGTCGGCCTCGCCCTGGTTCGTCCGCGAATTCACCACGACGTGAGCGCCCTCCGCCGCCAGCTTCAGGACCGTCATCCGGCCGATGTTCCGGCCCGAGCCGGTCACCAGCGCCACCTTCCCATCGAGCTTGCCCATGTGAGCACCCCCTGGCTGTCCGTAATGTTTAGCACGCGCGGAAGATCGGTGGGCGCGAACTTTTACCCGGAGGCCCCACCGAGGTAGGGCGCGAACCACTCGAGGATGTGACGGAAGCGCTCGAGGCGATGGCGCGGTCGGCCCGAACGCGACATCTCGTGATTCTCGCCGGGAAACCGCACGAAGCGCACCTCACGCCGGAGCTTCTTGAGGGCGACGAAGAGCTGCTCGGCCTGTTCGATCGGGCAGCGCAGATCCTCCTCGGAGTGCAGGATCAAAAGCGGCGTCACGATGTTCTTGGCGTACGTGAGGGGCGAGCGCTCGATGTAGCGCGCCATGTCTTCCCATGGCATCGCCCCGCCGAGCTCGACCACGTTGAAGGTCGAGCCGATGTCGCTCGTGCCGAACATCGTGTACTGGCAGTTCACCGCGCGCTCCGAGCAGGCCGCCTTGAAGCGGTCGGTGTGGCCCACGGTCCAGCTCGTCAGGAATCCACCGTAGCTCCCGCCGAGGACGCCCAACCGATCGGGGTCGATGAACGGATAGCGCTTCAACGCTTCGTCGAGCACAGCCATGACGTCAGCGTAGTCGCCGCCGCCCCAGTCGCCGACGACGGCCTGAGCGAACGCCTCACCGTACCCCTGGCTACCTCTTGGATTAGCGTAGATCACGGCGTAGCCCGCGCCCGCGTACACCTGGAACTCGTCGAAGAACCCGTTGCCGTACTGGGCGTGCGGTCCGCCGTGGATCGAGAGAAGCGCGGGATAGCGCCGGCCCGGAACGAAGTCGGCCGGCCGCATGACCCAGCCGTCGATCTCGAGGCCCGCACGGGTGAGCTGGAACCGCTCCGGCGACGCGAGCGCCGTCGTTTCCTTCCACGCGCGGTTCAGCCCCGTGAGCTGCCGCTCCCCGCTTCCGTCGGCGCCGCAGACGAAAACCTCGGCGGGCGCCGTCACCGAGCTCGCCGCGAAGGTCAGCTGCCGTCCGTCGGCGGAGACGGAGTAGCTATTGAGCACGCGCTCGCCACCGACGATTCGTCTCGGCGCCTCGCCGCTCCGCGCGGCAACCTGCCAGAGCCCGACGTCGCCGCGGTCCTCTGCCGCCACGATCACCGAGCGGCCGTCGGGCGCCCAGACCGGGGGCACGTGAAGCGCGCCGCAGGAGCGATCGAGCGCCGACGTGAGGCAGACGGCGTCACCTCCGCTCGCCGGGATCGCGAACGCTCGGATGTTGCGACCGAAGGCGTTGCGGCCGGGTCGCGCGAAGAAGGCAATGGCGCCACCGTCTGGCGAGAATGCGGGCAATAGGATGGGCCCGGGCGTCGCCGTGAGCTTCTCGGGCGTCCCGCCCCCAGCGGGAACCCGCCAGAGGTCGCTCGCATCGTCGTCGTCGCGCTCGGCATGCCGAGCCGAGACGAAGACGATCGACTGTCCATCCGGCGCCCACGCCGGGTCGGCGTCGATGAAGTCGCCGTCGGTCACCTGCCGGGGGGCCGCACCGTCGAGCGCGACCACGAACACGTGGGGCCGCCGGTCGTAGACAAATCCCTCGCCGTTGAAGCGGTACTTGAGGGACGTGATGACCCGGGCCGGACGCGACTTCCGCCGCTCCTCGTCGCTCTCGGGCTCGCGCTGGCCGCCGACCGGCGACACGAAGGCCAGCCGCTCGCCGTCGGGCGACCACGCTACGCTCTTCGCGCCGTTCTCGAGCGACGTCAGCCTCGTGGGCTCGCCGCCGTCGGCGGGCATCACGTAAAGCTGGAGCTTTTCCTTCGGGCTCCGCTCGGACAGGAATGCGAGCCGCCTGCCGTCGGGGGACCACCGCGGCTCGACGTCACGCCGCGGCCCGGCGGTGAAACGACGGGGCTCGCCGCCGGCCGCGTCGATGATCCAGATGTTCGACAGATACTCGTCCCGCTCCTCGGAGAGCGACGCGATGACGAACGCAATCCTTCGGCCGTCGGGCGAGATCTGCGCGTCGGTCACGAACGCGATGCGCGTGAGGTCCTGGGGCACCATGCCCCGGCGCCCGTCGCTCATACGCCAACCGATGCGTAGCGCTCGGTCAGGAGCGCCTCGAGCCCGCGTGCGTCGGCGATCGCGCCGAGGCCCTCGATCTCGGCGATCGCCGCGGCGACGTGCCGCGCGATACGCCGTCCCTCTGTCGCGCGCCATCCCAGCGCTCCCAGGCTCTTCTCGATCTGGATCGTGTGCTCCACGAGGTGGGCGGCGAAGCGATGCAGGCGAAAGCGTACGTCGACGTCGTAGCCCCCCCAGATGGTCGGCCGAGTCATCGCCGGGTCGCCGACGTCCCCGAGCCACTGGTTGGTGTCCGCTCGCGCCGCGCCGATCCGGGCGACGATCGTCCCGACGTCGCCCTCGCCGTCCTTCGCTGTCACCGTCGGCTGGCGGTCTTCGGGAATTCGCACCGGCTCCGAATCCTTCCGGTCGACCGCATAGCGCGTCTGGACGGCGTAGCGGCGCTCGACGAGGAGCATGTGCCGGAGCGTCTCCCGCAGTGGCCACTCGCCCGCGCTCGGCGCCCGATCGAGCACATCGGCGGGCAGCCCCGCCAGCAAGCCGCGCAGATCGCCGAAGGCTCGCTGGGCCAGCGCCATGATGCGGCGCGATTCCGGAATGCGGGCCGCCGACAGGCGGACGTGGACTTCCTGCGCGTCCTCCAGCGTTCGATAGAGCGCGAAGCGTACGTCCATCGCCTTGTCGCGCCACGACCACGGCCGCGCCAGCGCCTGTTCGTCGAGCGCAGCAAAGCCGCGCAGCGCCTCGTCGAAGTCACTCATCGCCCTCGCCTCCCCTCCTCCGTCCCGCGATGCTGCGCCGGTCCCCGGTCTTGAGTCAAGACGCGCCCATTTCCCCTGGGCCCGATCTCGGGGTACGCTGGCGGGGCTCGACGAGCCCATCACGTGGCGGGCGCCGCGGAGAGGAGACCGAGATGGTACGGATCATCGACATGGAGTGCAGCATCCCGCGCACGGAGGCGAGTGAGCCCGAGCCCGGCCACAGCGAGACGGGGAGCGCCAAGCAGCCGGCGGGCTACGGCATGGCCAACTACAGCCGCATCTTTCGCTCCCGGCAGGAAGGCTCCGACCACCGTCCGGACATGGACCTCGACGCCTACGTGGAAAAGCTCGGCAAGCTCGGCATCGTGCGCTCGGTACCGTTCGGGATCACGAACGACGAGGAGGCCGCGCTGCTTCGCCGCTACCCCGACCGGTTTCTCGGGCTGGCGCGCATCAGCATCAACGCGTTCAAGGGCATGACCGGTGTGCGCGAGCTGGAGCGGCTCGTCCGCGAGGAGGGCTTCGTGGCCCTCGGCGTCTCGGCGCTGGTCGACTGCATCGCGGCGAGCGATCGACGCTACTACCCGCTCTACACCAAGGCAGCGGAGCTCGGCATCCCGGTGCGCATCTACTCGTCGATGAACTACGCGAACGACCGGCCGTACGACCTCGGCCATCCGCGCCACCTGGACCAGGTGGCCATGGACTTCCCCGAGCTCCGCATCATCGGCGGCCTCGGCGGCTGGCCCTGGGTCAACGAGATGGTCGCGCTGGTGCGGCGTCACCCGAACCTCCACATCGACACCTCGGCGCACCGCGCGAAGTATCTCGGGCAGGCCGGCTCCGGTTGGGAGATGCTCATCCAGTTCGGCAACACCCTCATCCAGGACAAGGTGCTGGTCGGCCTGTCGGCGGGACTCGTCGGCCAGCCGCACGAGACGCTCATCGAGGAATACATGAACCTGCCGCTCAAGGACACCGTCAAGGAGAAGTGGCTCTATAAGAACGCGGCGCGGGTGTTCGGGCTCGATTGACGGATCGCGGCGGCGCGCTCGAAGGGATCGTCGTCGTCGAGCTTGCGCGGACGCTCGCCGGCGAGCTGGCCGGGGGCCTGCTCGCCGATCTCGGCGCGACCGTCATCAAGGTAGAGCCCCTTGGCGGGTCGCCGCTGCGCGCGCGCGGGCCCGCAATTGCCGATGAGGACTCGCTCTACTTCCAGACCGAGAATCGGGGCAAGCTCTCGGTCGTCGCCGAGCCTTCCGACCTCACCCGCGAGCCCTGGCTCGCGAAGCTGATCGCCACCGCCGACGCCGTCGTGGAAGACCACGGGCCCGGCTGGCTCGAGGCGGCAGGCCTGTCGCCCGACTCGATGCGCCGGACGAATCAGCGCCTGGCCGTCCTGCGCATCTCGCCGTTCGGCCAGACCGGGCCCCTGGCGAGCGAGCGAGGCGACGACCGCATCGCCCAGGCGTTCTGCGGCATGCAGTTCGCGACGGGATTCCCCGATCGCGCGCCGATTCCGGTGACGGTGCCGCTCGCCGACGCCTGGACGGCTCTTCTCGGCGCCGGCGCGCTCCAGATGGCGATCTTTCACGCGCGGCGAAGCGGCCACGGCCAGGTCGTCGACATCGGCCTCTACCAGACCGGGTTACGCATGCAGGAAGAGGTCGTCATCCGTCACGCGACGACCGGAGCCGTGGCGACCCGCATGGGCACCGAGTCGCCCACCGTGGTGCCGGCGAACGTCTACCCGACACGCGACCGAGGGTTCATTGCGCTCTCGGGCGCGGGCGATCAGCCGTTTGCGCGTCTCTGCGAGGCGATCGAGGCCTTCGACGCGCCGAAGGACCCGCGGTTCGCTACCGGCGCCGCGCGCCTGCAGAACCGCGCCGCAGCCGACCAGCTCGTGGCGGCCTGGATCGCGCGGCACGATCTCGCCGACATCGAGGCGCGTTTCACCGCCGCCGGCGTGGCCGGCACCGCCGTGCGCTCGGTGGACGAGATCATTGGCAACGCTCACATCGCTGCGAGAGGCGCGATCGTGAACCTCAAGTCGACGTCCGGGCATGACTTCCTCGCCCCCGCGGCGGTGCCGAAGATGGCCCGCACTCCGGCAGAAGCCCCGGCAGGCGCTCCGCGTCTCGGCGAGCACACGCAGATCGTGCGCGCCGACATCGAGCGGATCGCGAGCCGTCGCCGCCCCATCGTGCTGGGCAATGACGAGGTCGGCGCGGGGCCGCTCGCCAGCGTCCGCGTCCTGGACCTGTCGCAGTGGCTCGCCGGCCCAGCGGCCACCGCGCTGCTCGGCGACTTCGGCGCCGAGGTGATCATGATCGAGCTGCCCGCCAGCGGCCCCGCAGCATCGGACGGGCCCGGCAGTCGAGGTCCCGGATTTCCGGTGACCAATCGGAACAAGAAGAGCGTCACGCTCGACGTGCGCTCGCCGCACGGCCGCGAGGTCTTCCTGGCGCTGGCGCGGTCGAGCGACGTGATCGTGGAGAACTTCCGGCCGGGGACGCTCGAGCGCTGGAACCTCGGCCCCGAGGCGCTGCGTCGGGTCAATCCGCGGCTCGTGCTCCTGCGCTCGTCGGGCTTCGGACAGAGCGGGCCGTTCACCACGCGCGCGGCGTTCAATCCGGTGGGGCTCGCTTTCGGCGGCATGACGTACTTGAACGGCTGGCCCGATCGACCGCCCGTGCGCGACGGCGTGACCGCCGGCGACTACTCGACAGCGCTCTTCAACGTGCTCGGCATCGTCGCCGCGCTGCTGCGCCGCGATCTCGACGGCGAGGGACAGGTCGTCGATACGGCCATGTACGAGTGCGCGCTGCGCCTCACCGGCGACACGCTCGCCGTGCGGAGTGCCCTGGGGATCCGTCGCGAGCGCGCCGGCGGCGCCTGGCCGGTCTATCCGAGCAGCCTCACCGTCGAGGCCGCCGACGGCCGCTCGGTCGCCGTCTCGAGCGACTGCTGGGATGATTTCGCCAACGCGCTCGAACGGATGGGACGCCCGCGCGGCGCGGAGCCCGCGCGCGTGAGGGCGGAGATCGCGAATCTCGTGGGCGCGCGCGCCGCCGCCGAAGCGGTGAGGATGCTGCGCGGCGCCGGCCTTGCCGCGAGCGTCGTCAACTCGGTCGCCGACCTGGTCCGCGAGCCTCACCTCTGGAGCCGTGGCGACCTCGTCCGGTGCGCTGATCCGGATCGGGGCGAGATCGTGACGCAGGGGATCGTTCCCGTGTTTTCGCGCACGCCGGGTCGGCTCCGGGGTTGGCCGGGGCGACCGGGCTCGGACAACGACGCCGTGCTCGGCGAGCTCCTGGGCTACACGCCCGAGCAGGTCCGCCGGGTTACTTCGGGACCAGCCCCTTGAACCGCGGCATGACTTCCTTTGCCAGAAGCTCGATCGAGTGGCGCCACGCCTTCGGATTCTCCGAATAGTCGAAGCAGAAGAGCAGCAGCGTCCCGAAGCCGCCGACCTCCTCGTAGATGGCGTGAAGCCTCTCGGCCACCGTGGCCGGCGAGCCGACCAGCCAGTTGTGCCGCGCGCAGTACTCGGGCGTCACGTCGGAGTCGGGCACGTCCGGCTGGTGCTTCAGGTACTCGGTGAACTGGAACGACGCCAGGAGCGGGAGGAAGTATTCCCGCATCATCCGGCCCATCATGCCGCCCGCCGACAGGCGCATGGCCTCGGCATCGGTGTCGGCGATGAATATCTCTCGCACCAGTCGCCACTCCGCGCGCTTCGGCGTGCGACCGCTCCGCGCCGCGCCCTGCTCCACCGCTTCCCAGTGGCTGGCGACGTAGGCGGGGCTCAGGTTCAGGCTCATCGGCCAGAAGCCGCGCTCGCCGGCCAGCTTCAGCGTATCGGAGCCCTTGCTCACGCCGGCCACGCCGATCGGCGGATGCGGCCGCTGCAGCGGCTTGATGTGCGGCCGAAGCGTGTCGAGCAGCGTTCCGGTCTTGGTGACGTGCCAGTACTTGCCCTTGTGATCGAATTCCGGTTCGTCGCTCCACAGGCGCAGGATGATGTCGAGCGACTCGCGGGTCATCTCCCGGTGCTGGCCGGACACCCCGTCGACGTTGAACATGGCCCAGTCGCTTGGCAGCCCGCTCGCCGCCACGCCGAAGTTGAGCCGCCCCTGCGCCATGTGATCGAGCATCGCGACGCGGTTCGCGAGCTCCGCCGGGTGGTGGTACGGCATGAGGAACCCGCCGGGGCCGATGCGCATGCGGCTCGTCTGCATCAGCGCCTGCGCCACCAGGAGGTCAGGAGACGGATGGGGCTCCCACGGCGCGGTGTGATGCTCGCCGATCCACGCCTCGCTGAAGCCGAGCTCGTCCGCCCAGCGGAGCTGCTGCAGATCCCACTGATGACCGTCGAAGAGGCTGCGCTCCGGCGGGTGCGACGGCATCGTGAACAATCCGTAGTCCATGGCTACCTCCGTCTATAGGCGCGCCTCGGCCGGCGGGGCCCCAGCCCCGCGACGGCCTGCGGCGCGCACTGCCCTGGCCCGCGTGCGCTCACGCCGGACCGACGAGACCGATGTACGCGCCGCAGGCTTGAGCGGGCCCGACCAGGATCGCTTGCTCGCCGGTGTTGCGCACGCCGCGCGCAGGCGGCGGGACACCGTGGCTCGCCATCCAGCGCGTCGCCGCATCCATGCTGCTCGTACGGTAGAGGACCTGGAACGGGCCGGGTCCGCGCCTGGCGAGCGCCTCGGCAGCGGGGCCCGGCTCGGCGGGCTGCGCCACCGTCAGCCCCGTCGGGCCCAGGTCGAAGACGGCCATGTCGGCCTTGATGACCGCGCCGCGCTGAATCTTCGGCGCGGGCATGCCGAGCACGCGGCTGTAGGCCTCCACTGCCGGCGCGAGATCGTTCACCACGATGTAGACCCGGTCGAGACGCAGCGCGCCGTTGGGATGCCCGCCCGGCCGGGCCACCTGACGGCGACGCTCGTCGAGCGCGGTCAGGTGCTGGATGAAGAAGATGGGTAGCGGGTTCTTCTCGCCGAGCCCCGCCGCCTTCCAGCGAAGCTCCTGCCCCGCCGGGGTCCGGCGGCCGCCCTCGGTGGCGTCGGAGACGTCGACACCGCGCTGGCGCATCGCCGCCACGTCGGCAGCCAGATCGTCGCTCTGCACGGCGACGTAGCGGAAGCCGCCGCCGCGGGAGAGGTATTCGGCCAGGCGGGCGTCCGAGCTTCCGGGCTCCACAGCCGCCCAGTGGTCGCACTCGCCGTCGCGCAGGCTCAAGAGCTCCAGGTAGTCGTCCTCGTGAAAGGCGATCGCGTTGTGGGTGGCCCGGCCGGCGTGCGATCCGCCGGGATGGACGCTGAAGCCGATGCGCGTGTAGGCCGCGATGCCCTCGTTCAGGTCCGGCACGCAGATCATGACGTGGTCGATACGCGTCAGCACGGTGGCCCCTCCCGCGGTGTATGCTACACCGCACCGTCGTCAGCCGCTCACGGGAGGACAGTAATGGCGGACTACATCCTCGTCGAGAAGACCCAGGGCGTCGCGATCGTCACCCTGAATCGGCCCGAGCAGCTCAACGCGATGAACTCGCAGCTCAACTCGGAGCTGCACGACGCGGTGACGCACATGAGCGCGGACGACGAGGTGGGCTGCATCGTCATCACGGGCGCTGGCAACCGCGCCTTCTCCGCCGGCGGCGACATCCACGAGCAGCGCGAGAACGACCGGCGCTACACCCAGGCCGAGCTCGACGCTCGCACCGACATCCGGATGCGCGGCTCGTACGAGATCAGCGCCTGCCCCAAGCCGACCATCGGCATGATCAACGGCCTGGCGTACGGCGGTGCAGCGGTCCTGGCCTCGTCTCTGGACATGCGCGTGGGTTGCGAACACGCGAGCTTCCGCTTCCTGGCCGCCGCCTACGGCCGCATCAACAGCACCTGGACCCTGCCGAACCAGGTCGGCTGGCCGGTGGCCAAGGAGCTCCTGTTCTCGGCCCGCGTCGTGGAGGCAGACGAGGCTCATCGCATCGGCCTGCTCAATCACCGTGTGCCGTGCGCGGAGCTACGCGAGAAGACCATGTGGCTGGCGACCATGATCGCGAAGAACCGCCGTGAGGCGGTCATGGGTGTGAAGGCGCTCCTGTTGCGCGACCTCGGCGCCAACCTCGAGGAGCAGTGGGCGAACGAGCGCGACTACACGACGAACGTGGTGCGCGGCGCCAAGGCCGAGGCGGCTTTTCCCGAGTTCATCGCCCGCCACGGGCGGCCGCTCGAAAAGGCGTAGCTCCTCACTCCCGGATCTTCTCGGCCGGGCCGACGAAACCCTGCTTGAAGCCGTCCCAGGCGCGGCGGAATCGGTTTTGTATAGCCTTGAAGTCGTCGCCCTGCCGCTTGGCATCAGCGGTCGCCTCGACCAAGTCGCGCTCAATCACCGTCCCGAAATTCTTGAACTGATCGCCGAGACCGCCCACGCCGTGGTCCGACGGCGAGCCGCCGGACGACGCCGGCGACGAATCCGGGATCGTGACGGTCGGGGCTTGGCCTGTGGCAACAGCTTCGGGCGACCGCTCCGGCTCTGGACTCTGCACCGAGCCGACAGCTTGTGTCGGCGCGCCGGTTTGCGGGCGCGGCGCCGCAACCTCTGTGGCCGTTGCCGCTTGCGCCGCAGGGCTGGGCTCGCGGGCCCCTTCCGAAGGCGGTGGCGCAACCGCGGGACTCTGCACGGCTACCCGGGCTGGTGCCGCATGCTCGCGCAGTCGACTGCGCGGTCGGCCGGTCCGTTTCACGACCGGCGGCGTCGATTCTGGACTTCGCAACGACTCACCGGACTGCGGCGAGGCGGCGATGGGAGGAATCGGCGGAGACATCGCAACGGGCGAAGGCGATTCTACGGGCGGTGATGCAGTCGGGGGAGTCTGGCTCATGTACGCCGTCATCGTCGCCACCAGGGTGAGAAGCAGCAGGACCAGGGTCGCTGCCAAGAGCGACGGGAGCGCCAACCGCCGGCGACGGTGGGCTTGGCGTTGGCGCATGAACTCGACGACACGTTCGAACTCTGGTTCGTCTGGGTCAGCCGTGTCGAGGGATGGGCGCGCGAGGGACGGGGACGGAGGCGGCACGATGGCGAAGCCGTCCATCTCCAGCCTGACATCGACGGACGCCTGGCGCCGGCGATTGGCCGACGGCGAAATCGGCACTCCACCCCGTCGCCGATCCACGATGATCTCGAACCGTTCGTGTGTGTCCACCATCGTGGAGAGCGCGGCCAGAAGATCGCCGGAGCGAACGGGATCGCCGGAGACGATGCACAGACACCGAGGCTCCGGAGGCTCGGACATCCGCCCCCCTTTCCGGTGCCGGGACAGCCGCCAGGCAGCCGGGCACCAAAGCCAGGGTGCCTCACTGCCCCCCCGGCTGCAATCGGGCCTAAACCCTAGGGAGCGTGATAGCCCTTACAGCGGCCCGCGGTGGTCGGCATCCCCTATTTTTTCACTTTGGCGACAGCGGCGTCGTACGCCTTCTGTAGATCTTTGTAGGAGTCGGCGAACGCCTGCTTGGCGCCGTTCCAGGATTCGGCGGACGCCTTGCCCATCTCGTCGGCCTTCTTAGCCGCCTGCGCCCGCGCCGCCTTCAGGTCGGTGAGCTCCTTCAGCTCTTTCCCCTGCCGCTTCGCGTCCGCCCCAGCCGCGCTAGTGTCCTTCGAGATCTGGGTCTCCAGATCCTTGATCTTGGTGTCGAAGTCGCTGACGAGCTTCTTGCTGTGGGCCGCGGCCTCGTTCTTCTTCTCCACCGAGTAGTTCTTGATCGCGTCCGTGGTCGAGGTCGACGTCTGAGCGACGGCCGTCGTCGCCTGCAACAGGAACAGGCTCAGCATGATGGCCAGGATCTTCATAGTGTCCTCCCTCGGTGTGGGATTGGTTGGTGAGGGCTCACTGTACCACGGCGGCCGCTACCGCGGCCGGGCCCTCAACGCTTCGTCGATCACTTCGATCGCCGCCTCCACCAGGAGCGTGCGCGGCACCGCGTCGTCGTAAAACAGGAAGTCCATCGCCCAGAGTTCCTGGCTGAGCGGCATGGCGATCCCCCAGTGATCGGCGTTGACGTAGCCCAGGAGGCTCGCGCCCGACACGAGCTGGTCGTACCAGAAGAGCATCCCATCGTTGCGGGGCTCGGTGCGGGCAAGCTCGCGGTAGGGCACCGATAGCGGCGGCGAGACATGATCCCGGAGCGGAGTGGTCACCAGCAGGAAGATCGGAAGCGAGATGGCGGCGCGATGCCGCCGCCACCATTCCAGGCGGACGTCGCGCCGCAGGTCGCCGATCTCGTCGCCGCTGCCCGATCCGCAGCTGACCAGCGGCAGCCCGCTCAGCCACCGCTGATAGGTGGCCAGGTGACGGTCGGCCAGCAGGCTGCCGTTGGCGGCGCCAGCCAGGCTGACGATCGCGGCGATCCGCGCCGCTAAATCGGTCCGATGAGCGACCAGCTGGAGCAGATCCGGAAGACCCTTGGAGTACGCGAACACGATGAGCGGGAGCCCGTCGTCGGGGAGCGCGGCGATCTCCCGCGCCAGCCGCTCCGAGTTCGTGGCGGTGCTCCCGCGGCCGGCCACGCTGAAGTACCGCGCGTCGACTCCGGCTCGCGAGAGGTTGGGGATGACGTCCGCGAATGGACGCGCCAGCGCCTGGAGACACTCGGAGAAGAGACCGGGCACGAACGCGACGCGATAGCGGCCGGGCGTGTTGGGTGATCGCGCCTCGGGCGCGGGCGCGGTCTCGCCCGGGAGGCGAAGGAGCACGTCGTCGCAGCGGGGCCCGCCAAGGGGCAGACGCCGACACAGCGCTGCGCGGTAGATGCCGCGCAGATCGACGATACCGGCCTCCGCGGGCGTCGTCATGACCGCGGGCGGGGTCGCGTCGGAGTAGAGCGGAGGCGTTGGCGCGCACGCGGCGAGTGCGAGGCTACCGGCTGCCACGAGGCCGCGCGACCACCGTGGCCGCCGCCGGGCGGTCATCCTATGTCTGGCACTCCGGCGGCGGTGAGCTGGTCGCGGCACCAGGCGCGATCGGCCTCGCGCGTCGGGGCGACCGTGATCCCCGCGACGTCAGGAGCCGTCGGGCCGTCGCCCGCGACGGTTGTCCGGTGCATCACGCGGCGGTGACGGCTCACGTCCCAGGGGCGGCCGCGGTGGAGCACGCAGCGGTTGTCCCACATCGCGATATCGCCCGGCTGCCACCGGTGCGTGTAGACGAGATCCGGCGTGGTCGCGCCGTCGAGGAGCTCGCGCAGGAGCGTGCGGGCCGCATCGGTCGGCATGCCAACGATCTCGCAGGCATGCGAGGCGACGAAGAACGCCTTACGGCCGTTCACCGGATTGGCGCGAACCAGCGCCTGCGGCACCGGCGGGACCTGCGCGGCATGCTCGGGCGAGAGAAGCCCCTCGCCGACCAGACCGCGCGAGTACTCGAAGCTGTGGATGGCGACGCGCCCCTCCAGGAACCGTCGGGTGGCGTCGGGCAGCCGGTCGTACGCGATCCGCATGCTGGCGAACTCGGTCTCGCCGCCCTCGAGCGGCACCTCGCGGCCCGAAAGGAGCGACGCCAGCGCCGGCACGCGCTTGAACGAGCTATCGGTGTGCCACATCTGGTTACCGGTGTTGAAGCGGACGCGCTTGTCGCTCGCCGGGATCATCTGGCCGTCGGCATCGACGTTGGCCAGATTCGAGATCTCCGGCAGATAGCCCTCGTGCGAGACGACCGTGCGAATCGTCGCCTCGAGCGGGCCAAAGCGCCGGCTGAAGGCCACCTGCTCGGCGTCGTCGACCCGCTGGTTGCGAAAGAGGAGGACCGAATGCTCGTTGAACGCGGCGACGAGGTCGGCGAAGACGTCGTCGGCAACGCGCCGAACGTCCACACCGATGACCTCGACGCCGAATAGCGGATGGAGCGGTCGTGTCTTGAGCGTCATTTGACCTTGAGATCCTCGTACGGCGCCGAGTACGGATGGAGCGCGATGAGGCCGAGCCCCGATTCTTCGACGCGCGGCCCGATCGCGTTCAGGAAACCGAGCTCCCAGAGCGGCGCGCTCGTGACGCGCTCGTGAGCGAGACGCTGGATCTGGTGCAACAGCATCTCGCGGCGCTTGGGGTCGAGCTCACGCGCTTGCTGGATGAACAGGTCGTCCATGTCGGGATAGCCGCCGAACGCGTAGGTCCCGTCCTTGACCAGGTAATTCTGAACGCGGGTCGCCGCGTTGCCGAGCCCGCCGGCGCCGGACTGCAGGAGCCCAGTGATCTTCTTGTCCTTCCAGGCGCCGAGAAACGCCGCGCGCTCCATCGGTCGCAGCTTGGTGCGGATGCCGGCTGCGCCCAGGTAGTTGCCGATCGCCTCGGCCACGGTCGAGTAAGACGCGTCGCACGCATACTCGCCGGCGTCGAAGCCGTTCGGGTATCCCGCCTCCGCGAGGAGCTTCTTCGCCCGCGATGGATCGTACGGGTACGCGGGGATGGCGAGCCCATATTCGAAGGCCGACGGGATGATGCTGCCGGTCGGCTTCGAGAAGCCCAGCGTCTCGGCCTGGTTGATGGCGTTCTTGTCGAACGAGAGCGCCGCGGCCAGGCGTACACGCCGATCGTGCCAGGGCGATTTTGGATCGAACATCAGCGGGCCGAAGCTGAGCCACTGCGTCGCGTTCCCGACCAGGCCGACGAGCTTGAGACCCGGCGTGCGCCTGGCCTCCTCACCCAGCGGGCCGCGCAGCGAGTAGGCGATGTCGACCTCGCCGCGCTTGAGCATCGCCAGGCGCGTGAGGTCTTCGGGCACGGTCTTCCACACCAGGCGCTTGATGGCGGGCGACTTGCGCCAGTAGCGCTCGTGCGCCTCCAGCACCAGGTCGATGCCGGGATTGAACGACACGAACTTGTAGGGGCCCGCGCCGACCGGCGCCTTCTTGAAGCCCTCGTCGCCGACCTTCTCGACGTATTTCTTCGGGACGATCCAGGCCGCGCCGCTGGCCGGCGTCGCGTAGAACGTCATGAAGTCCGGCCATGCCTCCTTCAGCTTGAAGCGGATCCGGTACGGGCCGACGACCTCCACCGACGTGACCTTGTCCTTGAGGAGCTTGGCCGCGGAGCCGCGGTAGCGATCGAACGAGAACTTCACGTCCTCGGCCGTCAGGGTATCGCCGTTGTGGAAGACGACGCCCTTGCGCACGACGAACTCGTACGTGAGCCCGTCCTTCGATACAGTCCAGGACTCGGCGAGCGACGGCGCCATTGGATTACCGGGCATCGGCTTCACCATCGCGTCGTGGACCGCGTAGAGGACCTTCATGATGGTGATGATCCCGGTGTGCTCGGCGGGGTCGAACCATACGGGGGACAGCGTGATATGCAGCGCCCATGTCATCTGAGACTGCGCCGCCGCCGGCGTGGGCGCTTGGGCAGCGACCAGGGCGAGGGCCAGGGCGAGCATCGGCACGAGGCGACGAAGGGTCATGGGCTCGCTCCTCTCGGCACTGAGAAGGAAGTCCGTCTGGGTTGCGCAAGCTTACCACGGTGCTTCTTGACAGGACCGGCTCGTCGCGATAGGAGGGGGCCAGGAGGAAACCGTCCATGAAAGTCAAAGCGGCCAACGGCTTCGCGCGCGCTCTGAAAGCCGAGGGCATTCCCTGGGTCAGCTGCTATCCGACGAATCACGTCAACAACGCGCTCGGGGAAGAGGGCGTGCCGATTTTAATGATGGGCGAGGAGCGGTTTGCGGTCGCCGTCGCCGACGCGTTCTCGCGTGTCACCTGCGGCAAGCAGATCGGCGTATGCACGATCATGGCGAACCTCAATGCGGCCGGAATCCAGATGGCCTACGGTGCGATCGGCCAGGCGTGGGAAGACTCGTCGCCGATTCTGGTCATCACCGAGGGCGTGGGCCAGGGCGCCAGCCGCCATACGCACTTCGACATGGCCGAGGCGCTCAAGTCGGTCACCAAGTGGGTGGGCAAGGTCGATCGGGCCGAGCTCATCCCCGACTACGTGCGCCGGGCATTCACCCATCTCAGGTCGGGTCGGCCCGGCCCGGTCCTGCTCATCATTCCGCGCGACCTCGGCGAGTACGACACCGACGAGCATCCGTATTCGCCGGTGAAGGGCTGGCGCTCGGGTCCCGATCCCGACGACGTGAAGTCGGCGGTCAAGGCGCTCCTGGCGGCGAAGGACCCGCTGCTCTACGTCGGCGAGGGCGTCTACTACGCCGATGCCACCAGCGAGCTCCTGAAGTTCGCGGAGCTCGCGCAGGTGCCGGTGCTGACGACGCTCAAGGCGAAAGGCGCCTTTCCGGAGAATCACCCGCTCTCGGTGGGCGTGCGCGGCTCGCTGGCCGACCACTTCCTCACCAAGTGCGACCTCCTGTTCTCGATCGGCTCGAGCCTCTTCCCGAATCGGTTCAGCCACGCGATTCCGAGTCCGGACAAGAAGACGATCATCCAGTGCACCGTCGACGTCCTGGACCTGAACCGGAGCTACGAGACGCGGCACGCCGTGGTCGGCGACGCGAAGCTGACGCTGCAGGCGCTGATCGCCGAGCTGTCGGCGCGCGGCCCGAAGAAGCGGCCGGAGCTGGTCGAGGAGATCCGCAAGGGCAAGGACGCGTTCATGGCGAAGTTCCGGCCGTGGATGGAGTCGAACGAGACGCCGATCAATCCGTACCGCGTGCTCGGCGATCTCATGAAGGTGCTCGACCCGAAGAGCTCGTTCGTCACCGCCGACTCGGGGAACACGCGCGATCAGACCAGCACGGTCTACGAGGCGCAGATCCCGCGCGGCCATCTTGGCTGGGGTAACGTCTCGACGCTCGGCTTCAGCCTGGCCGGCGCCGTCGGCGCCAAGCTCGCGTTTCCCGACCGCCAGTGTGTCCACGTCACCGGTGACGCGGGCGTCTGCTACATGATGGGCAACTTCGAGGCGGTGGCGCGCTACAAGATCGGTATCACCACGCTGCACATCAACAACGGCGGCTACTCGGGCTACGGCCCCGGCTTCTGGGGCGGCGGCCACGATCCGTACACCTGGAAGGTGTCGGATCACGCCTCGGCGTGCATGGCCAACATGGCGAAGTCCGTCGGCTTCTACGCCGAGGACGTGACGTCGCCGTCAGAGGTGATCCCGGCGCTCAAGCGCGCCTTCGACGAGAACGCCAAGGGCCGGCCGGCGTTCCTGGAGTTCATCTGCTCGCACCATCCCGTCCACGGCGGCTGGGTCAGGCCGGGCGGCGGCGGGCACTAGACATCGATTCGGGGCGGCCCGGCATGCGCCGAGCCGCCCCGCGCGTCCTCACTTCTTGCTCGACTCGGTCGTCTTCGACCTCGACGGGACGCTGTGGGACACCTCGGCCACGTGCGCGATGGGCTGGAACCTCGTGCTCGAGAGGCTCGGCATTCCGTTCCGGACCATCACCGAGCACGACATCAGACGCGTCACCGGCACGCCGCACGAGCAATGCATCCGCGAGGTCTTCGCCGGACTCCCCGCGGCGCACCTAGCGGCGCTCGCGGCCGAGACTGCGGTCGAGGACGTTCGGCTCGTCGGCGAGCGCGGCGGCGACCTCTTCCCCGACGTCCACACAGGGCTCCCGCGGCTGGCCGCGCGCTACCCGCTCTTCATCGTGAGTAACTGCCAGGCGGGCTACATCGAGGCCTTTCAGCGATGGTCCGGACTCCGTGCGTGCTTTCGTGACTTCGAGTGCTGGGGCAACACCGGCCTCACCAAGGCGGCCAATCTGAAGATGCTGATCGCGCGCAACCGGCTCCGGCACGCCGTCTTCGTCGGCGACATGCCCAGCGATCAGGCGGCGGCGCAGGAGTGCCGCGTGCCATTTCTCCACGCTGATTACGGTTTCGGCCGCTGCCCCGATGCCGCGCACCGCTTCTCCTCGTTCGCCGCGCTGACCGACTGGCTCCTGGCGCAGGCCTAGCGCCGGCGCCGACTTGACGTCGGCACGGCTATCCCGTATACGAGCCTGACGAGCCGAGCGACGAGGAGGGCTGCCGTCATGGCCATGTACTGGAAGGAGATCACGGTCAACTGGGGCGAGTCGGACCCCTTCGGGCTCGTGTACTACCCGCGCATCGTCGCCTGGTTCAACGACACCGAGCACGAGTTGTTCCGGGTCATCGGCTATCCGATCGAGCAGATGATCAAGAACGACCGCACGACGTTCGTGATGGGCGAGATCCACTTCCGCTTCATCGGGCCGGCCGCCTACGGCGACCGCATCGTGAACACGATCACGCTCGCTGACGTCGGCGCTCGCACGCTGCACTGGAACTGCAAGGCCAAGAATGCCGTCACCGGCGCCCCGGTGAGCGAGGGCAAGGCCACCCGCGTCTACGCCCGCATCAACGAGGACGGCTCGCTCAGCTCCCAGGTGATCCCGGTCGACATGCTGACCGCGCTCAAGGAGCTCGGAAACCTGACGCACCTCAAGACGAACAGCGGCGCGACGAAGCTCGGCGCCGACCGCTGACGCCTCGCTGCCGCGCGCCCCGCTAGTTACCGGGCCGGCTTCGCCTTCTCGAACAGCGCCTTGTACTGGCCGTAGCCGGCTTCCTCGAGCTTCGCGGCCGGGATGAACCGCAGCGACGCCGAGTTGATGCAGTAGCGGAGCCCCGTCGGCTCGGGGCCGTCCGGGAAGACGTGGCCGAGGTGCGAATCGGCGTTCGCCGAGCGCACCTCGACGCGGTGCATCCCGTGCGAGGTGTCGGCGTGCTCGGTCACGTTGGCCTTCTCGAGCGGACGCACGAAGCTCGGCCAGCCCGTGCCGGAGTCGAACTTGTCGGTCGAGGCGAAGAGCGGCTCGCCCGATACGACATCGACGTAGATGCCGGGCTCGTGGTGGTTCCAGAACTCGTTCCGGAACGGCGGCTCGGTCGCGCTGCACTGCGTGACCTCATACTGGGCCGCCGTGAGCTTCGTCTTCACTTCCTGGTCGGTCGGCTTCTTGTAGTCCATGGTCTCCTCGCTCCTATCCTTTCACGTAGGCGAGCTTCTCGGCAACCTTGCCGTCGCGCACGCGGATGACGTCGACGCCGCGGACGTGGCCGCCGCGGTCGTCCCAGCGAAAAATCCAGCGCACGACGCCGCGGTCGCCGGCGGCGAAGACCTCCTCCGTCTCGAAGCGCGCGCCGGGCGTGGACTGAAAGAACGTCCGCCAGAATGCGCCAACCAGGCCCGCGCCCTCGAACCGCTCGCCGTCCGGCGCCGGCAGGGTATTCTCGAACACGCAGTCGGGCGTCATCAGTGCCATCACACGGTCGACGTCGTGGCGGTTGAACGCCTCGTTGAACCGGCGAATGACGTCGAGCGTGGCCCGGGTCGCGGCGTCGGACATGGCGGTCCCTCCCCGTGGATTGTGCCAGATTCGGGGTACCATCTCCGCGGCGATGGCCGCCGCCCCCGAGAACCCGAAAGACGCCTCCGCGATCACCCACGCGCTCAACCGCGCCGTGCTCGACGCGCTGCCGTTCGCCGACACCCGGGATTTCGACGACGCCCGGCGCGGGTTCGTCGGCTCGCTGCCCGAGGTCGAGATCAAGAACGACGCCGGGCGCGTCGTGTGGACGCTCCGCGACTACGCCTTCCTCGCGGACGCGGAGGCTCCGTCCACCGTCAATCCGAGCCTCTGGCGTCAGGCGCGGCTCAATCTGGGCCACGGGTTGTTCCAGGTCACGGACCGCATCTATCAGGTGCGCGGCTTCGACATCTCGAACATGACCCTGATCGAGGGCGCCCGGGGGCTCATCGTCATCGATCCCCTGATCTCGACCGAGGTCGCACGCGCGGGTCTGGACCTCTACGTGCTGCATCGAGGACGGCGGCCGGTGACGGCGGTCATTTACTCGCACAGCCACACCGACCACTACGGCGGCGTGCGGGGCGTCGTCGACGAGCGCGACGTGAGCGCCGGTCGCGTGGAGATCTGGGCGCCTGACCGCTTCATGCAGGAGGTCGTCTCCGAGGCCGTGCTGGCCGGCACGGCGATGGTTCGGCGGGCGCAGTTCCAGTTCGGCGCCACCCTACCCCGCGGGCCGCGCGGCCAGGTTGACGCGGGCCTCGGCAAGGTCACCTCGCGCGGCACCGTGACGCTCATCCCGCCCACGCGCATCGTCAGGGAGCCGGTCGAGACCCACACGATCGACGGGATCGAGATCGTGTTCCAGCTCACGCCCGAGGCCGAGGCGCCGGCCGAGATGCACATGTTCTACCCGGCGCTGGGGGCGCTGAACCTGGCGGAGAACGCCACCCACAACCTGCACAACATCTATCCGATCCGGGGCGCGCAGGCGCGCGACGCCAACGCATGGGCGAAGTACCTCAACGTGGCGCTGGACCGCTTCGGGCGGGAGGCGAACGTGGCCTTCGCCCAGCATCACTGGCCAGTGTGGGGCCGAGCGCGCGTGCTCGAGTTTCTTGGTGCGCAGCGCGACCTCTACAAGTATCTGCACGACCAGACGGTGCGGCTCATGAACCACGGCTACAAGCCAGCCGAGATCGCCGAGCGCCTCGCCTTGCCGAAGAGCCTCGCCGGCACGTGGCACGTGCGCGGCTACTACGGCACGCTGAGCCACAACGCGAAGTCGGTGTACCAGCGCTACCTCGGCTGGTACGACGCGAACCCGGCCAATCTCAATCCGCTCCCGCCAGTCGAGCGCGCGCGAAAGTACGTCGAGTACATGGACGGCGCCGACCGGGTGATCGCGCGCGCCCGCGAAGACTTTGCCCGCGGCGAGTACCGCTTCGTCGCCGAGGCGATGAGCCACGTCGTCTTCGCCGACCCGACCAACGCCGACGCGCGCCGCCTCGGCGCCGACGCCCTCGAGCAGCTCGGCTACGCCGCCGAGTCGTCGACCTGGCGCAACGCGTACCTGCTGGGCGCCCTCGAGCTGCGCCGGGGCGTGCCCGCGAACGCGGCGCGCGCGCCGGTGAGCCCCGACGTCGTGCGCGCGATGAGCCTCGATCTGTTCTTCGACTATCTAGGCGTCCGGCTCAACGGTGAAAAGGCCGAGGGCCGCCGGCTCGTCCTGAACTGGGTGTTCTCGGACCTCAGCCGTCGCTACGTGCTCAATCTGGAGAACTGCGCCCTGACCTATCTGGCCGATCGGCAGGCCGACGACGCCGACGCGACGGTGACGCTCGACCGGGCGGTGCTCGACTCAATCGTGTTGCGCGAGCTGACGGTTGCCGATGCGGTACAGCGTGGCCTCGTTCGCGTTGAGGGCGATCCGTCCAGGGTCGTCGAGCTGTTCGAGCTGCTCGACGATTTCACGCTGATGTTCGAGGTCGTCGAGCCGAAGCGCTCTAGCGCCGCTCCAGCACCGCCTGGATCATGACGATGCGGCCTTCCTCGCGGTTGCGCCGGCCGGCCTGAACGATCGCGTCGAGGGCGTCGCCCATCACGAGGCGCTGAATGCTGTAGGCCGGGCCATCGCCGCCCGTGCTCGGCCCAACCGCCTCCGCGGTGACGTCGTCCCAGGCGCGGACGCTGAATCCGGCGGCCTCGATCACCCGCCGCATCTCGGCTGGCGCGCGCAGGAAGCTCGAGCGTGCGTCCGGCGCCCACATGACCGGGAACACCACGGGCTGGACGGGACCGGCCATGGGCTCCTGCAGCGCCAGCAGACCACCCGGGCGCAAGACGCGCGCGAAGCCGGCGTAGAGCCGCTCCTTCTCTGGAATGTTCATCCCGCTGTTCTGCGACCACACCACGTCGAACGCTTCGGCTCCTAGGTCGAGCGACAGCGCGTCGCCGACGCGGTGGGAGACGCGACCGCCGAGGCTCAGACGCTCGGTGAGCGCGGCGCCGGCGCGCACGTAGGATTCGGTCAGGTCAATTACGGTGACCCGGCAGCCGAACTCGGCGGCGAGCATGCGGGCGGGGCCGCCGAGCCCGCCCCCGACGTCGAGGACGGAGAGGCCCGGCCTCAGCGCGGCCAGGCGCGCCAGCCGTTGCGTCGCGCTCTTGCCCCCGCTGTGAAACTGATCGGCTGGCGCCAGCTGGTCGACCGTCAGTGCGTCGACGTTGCGGCCGGCGGTCCTGAGCGCGTCGAGGATCGTGCGATCGAGGGCTTCGCGTCCCCAGTAGGCGTTGGTGGCTCGCGCGTCCACGTCGACGCGTCCCCGTCTAGCGGAGCGCGGGCTCGCCGGCGAAGGCCGGCCTGATTTCCCGGGCAAACCGCTCGAGCGTCTGGATGCCGCCCGTGCTGTTGAGCAGCACGTACTGGACCCCGACGTCGCGCAGTGCCTGGAGCTTCACCGCAATCTCGTCCGGCGTCCCGTAGAGCGCGCCGGCCTCGGCCGCCTCCATCGTCTGCGCATAGGTCATGATCGTCGATTCGTTCTTCCCGTCCGGGCGCTGCGCCAAGTCGTGCACGCGCTTGCGCGCGGCCATGCGGGTCTCGAGAGCCTTCTGGCGCTCGGCCGCGCTCGTCGCCACGTTGATCGAGCGCGTGACAGCGACCTTCATCGGGTCGAACCGCCGACCGCGCGCCTCTACCTCGGCTTTGAAGAGGGCGACCCGCTCGCCGATCTGCTCGATGGACGCGAACTGGTCCAGCAGCAGGTTGTAGCCGAGATCGGCCACCTTCTTGATCGACTGCGGGCGCCCGGCGCCCATCCAAAGCGGCGGATGCGGTCGCTGCGCCGTCGGCGGCTCGACGACGACGTTGTCGTACTGCCAGTACTTGCCGCGATGGGACCACGGCCGGTCCGACGTCCAGGCCTTCAGGAGCACCTCGAGGGATTCGTCGAACATCTGGTCGGCCTCTTCCATGGGAATGCAGAAGCCGGCGAACTCGTTGTGGCGATAGCCCTGGCCGATGCCGAAGTCGACGCGGCCGCCGGACAGGAGATCGAGGGTGGCCACCTGCTCGGCCAGCAGCACCGGATTGTGCCAGGGTAGTGTGATCACCGCGGTGCCGAGTCTCAGAGTTTTCGTCCGCGCGCCGACCCACGTCAGGAGGTTCAGCGTCGCCGAGATCTGACCGAAGCCGGTGAAATGGTGCTCGACGACGAACGTGCTCTCGTAGCCGAGAGCCTCGGCCTTGACGTTATTCTCGACGAACTCCCGGAACCCGGCGCCGCTGTCGACGTCGATCCCGCCCCGCTTGGCCTGCGCGCTCCCGAAGAGCCCGAAACGCATTACGCGATTTCCTCCATAGACAATGCGTAGTTACCTCGCGGTAGACTACCACACCTTTCGAGGCGCGATGGCCCCCCACCCAGGATGCCGGCGACTGGAGCGGTCCCTGCTAGGTTGGATCTATGAAGAAATTGGGGTGGCTCGCTCTGCTGATCGCTCTGCTGGCGCCGGCGGTGAACGCGGCGGACCGCCCGGCGGACCGCTCGATGGTGTACATCGAGTACCGGTTCATCGCGGTGAACATCAAGCCCGGCAGCTTCGAAGCCTCCGCTCGCAAGCTCTGGCGCTATAAGGACAGCTACGCGCGGCTCGAGGAAGCGCCGAATCCGCTGACCGGCATCCACGGCCTTCTCATCACCAACGCGCCGAACTCCTACTTGATCAACCGGTACACCAAGGTCGCGCGCCACGTCGTGGACCCTGGCCCGACCTACAACGTGGTGATTCCGGTCTTTCCTTCGGAGCGAGACGGGAAACTCAAAGGGCTCCAGATGGGCCGGGAGCTCGCATTCTTCGAGGCCAACGGCGCCGTCCCACTTCCCGACGAGCCGGTCGACACGACGATGTGCGCCGTGCTGCGCGCGAAGGTGGAAGATTCCGAGATCAGGCTCTTCCTCGACAGGGGGACGAAGCAGCCGCGACAGGTCTCCATTCGAAATGCACGCAGCGAGTACGCGATTCGCTACTTGCGCTACATGACAAATCTCCCGGTCGACCTCTCCCTCTTCTCGGTGCCCAAGGACGTGCAGATCACCCGCGCGAACTGAGCCCTGAGCTGGAGGCTAGGGCGCCGCGATGACGCCCGCACGCATTAGCCCCGCGATCCGCTCCGCTGGATAGCCCAGAAGGTCGCCGAGCACGGCGCGCGTGTGCTCGCCGACGCGATAGGCCGCCGGCCCTCGAGGGCCGACGGGCTCGCCGTCCCAGTGATACGGGCTGGAGGTCACCCGGACTGCGCCGAGCGCGGGATGCGGGACGGTGGGAAAGAACCTCCGCACCGCCAGGTGTGACTCCGCGATCACCTCGGCGGGGCGCAAGACCGGAGCACAGGGAATCCGTGCTTCCGACAGCGTCTTCACCGCGTCCTCGATCGTCCCGAAGCGCCCCAGCCACGACTCGACGATCGGACGCAGCTCGCGCCAGTTCGCGCGGCGCTTCTCGCCCGTGTCGAATCGCGGGTCGCCCGCCAGCTCCGGGATCAGCGTCAGGAGCCGCGGCCAGAGCTCGGGCGAGCCGGTGAACTGCATGGCCAGAAAGCGATCCCCGACGGAGGCCACGATCATGCCGGGCCGCGGGTTGCCGTACTCCTCGCCGCCGTTCAGCACCGCGGCGTAGGTGACGCTGTCGGCGGCGATGAGCGCCTCGAGCATGGACACGTCGAGGTGTGCTCCCTTGCCGGTGCGCCCGCGGCGGATGAGCGCGCCCAGGATAGCCGTCGCGGCGTGCGTGGCGGCGAGCACGTCGGCGGCCTGCAGGTTCGACACCCGCGGCGCCGGCTCATCGCCCTGCTCGAGATGCATGAGCCCCGACGCCGCGTTGATGATGTGGGCGAATGCCGGCCGCGAACGCCACGGGCCGGTCTGGCCGAAGCCCGAGATCGAGCAGTAGATGAGGTCCGGCTTCACGGCGCGAAGCGTCTCGTAGTCGCACCGGAGGCGCGCGATCACGCCCGGCAAGAAGTTCTCCACGACCACGTCGGAAACCTTCGCGAGATCGTGGACCACTGCCTGCCCGTCGGGCCGCGACATGTCGACGGCGATGCTCTCTTTCCCGGCGTTGACGCGCGTGAAGTAGGTGCTCTGGTCGTCGCGGCCTTTCTGGAGCTGCAGGTAGTTGTGGCGCATCTCGTCGCCGCTGCCCGGCCGTTCGACCTTGATCACGCGCGCGCCGAGGTCGCAGAGGAGGCGCGTGCAGTAGGGTCCCGCCAGGACCCGTGTCAGGTCCAGGATGGTGACGCCGATCAGCGGCAGATCGCCGGCGGCGCTCAGGGGCCGGGCCAGGCATCCAGCACGGCGCGCTTCAGTCGGCGTCGCTCGCCGTCGGACAGCTTGAAGTCGTGGCCAAAGGGCGCCGACTCGAAGGAGCCGTAGGCCGGGTTCGCGATCACGATCCACTCGCGGCCCCATCGCTCGCGGTGCTGCTCCAGTACTTTCATGCGCTCCGCCTCGGTGCCGCGGTAGTCATCGACGAAGTCGCCGAGGTTGTCGCCCACGTTGAGCAGGACCCGATAGCTCTTCGCCACGAACGCGCGGCGCGTGCCCTTGGCCGAGCCCCAGTCGGGCTGCTTCCGGGTCATCAGCATGGTGTCGACGCCGCCGCCCATCGGAAACCCGAGCTTCTCGAGATTATTGCGCGTCGCGGGTTCTTCTTCGGCCGTGCGGTTGGAGACGTAGAACACCTTCACCCCTTTCGCGTCGGCGTACCGGGCGAACTCGAGGGCACCGGGGATGGCGAGCGACGTCACCGTGTTCACGTACGCGTTCCAGGTCCTCGGATCGAAACTCGTGCCCCTGAGGGCCATCCATGCCTGGTACCCCGAGTTGTCCAGGATCGTCTCGTCGACGTCGAGGATCACGGCGGGCGGCAGCGACTGATAGGCCCCGGTCTGCTCCCGTGGAGCGCCGGTCCAGCTCGGGTCGGCCAGTGCCTGGTCGAGACGGATACGCGCGAGTGCGAACGCCGTGAGAGCACTGGCCTTGAACTCGACGGACCGCTGCATCCACAGCACCGCGTTGAGCAGGTCGCTGGCAGGCGGATCCGGAGCCTGCCGGGCGACCTGCGGCGTGGCGCATCCCAGCGCGACGACCAGGGCCAAGAGCGCAGCGAGCATGTTCAGTCTCCTGCTCAGGGCGCGGCTGCGCGCAGCGCGCGCAGGCTCGGCCCCAGATCCTCGTAGCGGCTCACGATGATGCCGCCGCTCTCGCGGATGAAATACTCGACCTGCAGGTTCACCGTCGAGCCCTCGTTGTCGGCGCTCAGCCGGAAATCGCCCCGATAGCCGACGATCAGCTTGCCGCGCGCGAACGCATAGCCGATCTCGGCCGCGGTGCCGCTGTCCACGTCGGGGCCGTCGAGAATGGCGATCATGCCGTGCGCCCGGTCGATCGCGGTCCGATTGGCCGCGCCGATCTCGTGATTGAGCGCGCGCCAGGCCACGATCCTCTCCCCTCCCGGCGGCATGCGCTCGATCGCGTCGATTTTCCGCTGATCGGTGTGGGCCCAGGGGTCGATGACTTCGTAGCCGAGGCCGGCCACGAACGGGATGAACACCGACTGGTAGAAGTGGCGCCCCGCTTCCGAGAAGCCGAGCGGACCGGCCAGGTAGACGCGCGGCGCGGGGCTCACGAGGCCCGAGGATAGCCGATGCGCTATCATCCCGCCATGCGAGTCTCGAAATCGCTCGCTCTCGCGCTCGTGACCGTCACCGTGATGCTGGCGATCGACCGCGCGCCTGCCCAGGAGTTCGTCCCCGCGATCGTCTTCGACATGGGCGGGAAGTTCGACAAGTCCTTCAACGAAGCCGCCTACACCGGCGCCGAGCGGTTCAAGAAGGAAACAGGCATCGCATATCGCGAGTTCGAGGTGACGAACGAGGCTCAGCGGGAGCAGGCGCTCAGGACCATGGCGCGCCGCGGATCGCCCGTCGTCGTGGGCATCGGCTTCGGCCAGGCCACGGGGATGGACAAAGTCGCCCGCGAGTTCCCGAGCCTCAAGTTCGCAATCGTCGACGCGGTCGTCGACTTGCCGAACGTCCAGTCGATCGTCTTCAAGGAGCACGAGGGCTCCTTCCTGGTGGGCATGGCCGCTGCGATGGCGTCGAAGACGGGCAAGATCGGCTTCGTCGGCGGCATGGACATCCCGCTGATCCGCCGCTTCGCCGTCGGCTACGTGGAGGGCGCGAAGTACGTCAACCCGAAGATCGAGATCTACCAGAACATGACGGGCACGACGCCGGCGGCCTGGAACGATCCGACGCGCGGCGGTGAGCTGGCGCGGAGCCAGTTTGATCGCGGGGCCGATGTCGTCTACGCGGCGGCGGGTGCCACGGGGCTCGGCGTGCTCCAGGCGGCGAAGGACCGGGGCCGGCTCGCCGTCGGCGTCGACTCGAACCAGAACCACATCCAGCCCGGCACCGTCCTGACGTCGATGATCAAGCGCGTCGACCTGGCCATCTACCAGACCTTCAAGACCGCAAAGGACGGCACGTGGAAGCCGGGCGTTCGCTCCCTCGGCGTGGCCGAGGGCGGCGTCGGCTACGCGATCGATCAGTACAACCGGAGCCTCATCACCCCCGAGATGGAGAAGCGACTGGAGCAGGCGCGGGCGGACATCGTGGCCGGCAAGATCAAGGTCACCGACTACATGGCCCAGAAGTGAAGGCCCCGCCGGCGCCGGCGGTCGAGCTGCGGGGGATCGACAAGCGGTTCGGCGAGGTTCACGCCAACTGCGATGTATCGCTCGCCGTGCGCGCGGGCACGATCCACGGCATCGTCGGCGAGAACGGCGCCGGCAAGTCCACCCTGATGGGCATCCTCTACGGCTACTACCAGCCCGACCGCGGCGAGATCCTCGTGCGGGGCGAGCCCACCGCCATCCGGAGCGCCCAGGACGCGCTCGCGGCCGGGATCGGCATGGTCCACCAGCACTTCATGCTCGTGGAGCCCTTCACCGTCGTCGAGAACGTCGTCCTCGGCGCCGAGGGCGGCTTTCGTCTCGAGCTGGCCCTGGCGCGGGCCCGCGCCGCGCTCCAGCGTCTGGGCCGCGACTATCACCTGGAGGTCGATCCCGACGCGCGCGTGGCCGATCTCTCGGTGGGCCAGCGTCAGCGCGTGGAGATCCTCAAGGCGCTCTACCGCGGCGCCGACGTCCTGATCCTCGACGAGCCGACCGCCGTACTGACGCCCGCGGAGGCGGACCACCTCTTCCGGATCTTGGGCTCGCTGCGCGACGAGGGCAAGGCCGTCGTGCTCATCACCCACAAGCTGCGCGAGATCCGTGCGGTGACGGATGTCGTCACGGTGATGCGGCAGGGACGGATCGTCGCGACACTTCCGACCGCCGAGACGTCGGCCGAGCAGCTCGCCGAGCTGATGGTGGGCCGCGCGGTCAGCCTGCGAGTCGACAAGCCACCGGCGCGACCGGGCCAGTCGCTGCTCGAGGTGACCGACCTCGTGGTCGAGGACGCGCTCGGGGTCGAGCGTGTGAAGCGCGTCAGCTTCACGGTGCGTCGCGGCGAGATCGTCGGGGTGGCGGGCGTCGCCGGCAACGGGCAGTCCGAGCTGCTCGAGGCGCTGGCAGGGATCCGTCCGGCGAAATCGGGACAGGTCCGCGTGCGGGGCGGCCGCCTCGCCCACGTTCCGGAGGATCGCCAGCGGATGGGGCTCATCATGGCGTTCGCCGCCGAGGAGAGTGCGATCCTCGGGTACCACGACGAGGCCGCCTACAACGGGATGATCCTGCTCCGGCGAGCGGCCGTCGCGGCGAGCTTCCGCCGCCAGGCGACCGAGTACGACATCCGTCCCGCGAACGGCAGCCTGCCGACTTCGGCGTTCTCGGGCGGCAATCAGCAGAAGATCGTGCTAGCCCGTGAGCTCGACCGGAATCCGGACGTGCTGCTGGTCGGCCAGCCCACCCGCGGGGTCGACATCGGCGCGATCGAGTTCGTCCACCGGCGCCTGGTGGCGCTGCGCGACGCGGGCAAGGCGTTGCTCGTCGTCTCGGTCGAGCTCGACGAGATCATGGCGCTGGCCGACCGGATCCTCGTTATGCACGACGGCCGCATCGTCGGGGACATGCCCCGCGCCGCCGCCACCGAGCAGGTGCTCGGCCTCCTGATGGCCGGCGTGACCGACCCCCAGCCTTCACTCACATAAAGGAGACTCTCGTGCTCTTCACGTGCCCAGGTCCGGCAGCGCGCGGCGGCAGCTCGGGAAAGGGCCGAAGCGGCCGCCGTCACCTCTGCGTCGACGTCCATTGCCACGTTCACTATCCGCCCGCCGACGAAATGGTGAAGGGCGTCTACCGCCCGGAGAACGAGCCGGCGGCGCGCTTCACCAACGAATTGTCGCGGGCGACGAACAAGAAGCAGATGGAGAACGTGTTCGCCTGCCTCACGTCGGTCGAGCAGCGGCTCGCCGACATGGACAAGATGGGGGTCGACGTCCAGGCGATCTCGTGCTCGCCGTTCCAGTTCATGTACGCGCTCGATCCGGAGCTCGGCAAGAAGACGGCCCGGGCGATCAACGAGAACCTGGCGGCGATCGTCACCAAGCACCCCGACCGCTTCGTCGCG
>JBKPCO010000099.1:0-16865 GCA_046727415.1 Candidatus Methylomirabilota bacterium | reverse complement strand
GATGACCTCGAGCTCGCGCTCGCCCCAAGTCGCCTCGGTCCGATCGATGTGTCGCCCCATGAGACCGACCAGCTCCGCATCGCCGGCGAGCGCCACAGCCTGCGCGCCGGCGGCGCGGGCCAGGCGGTCGGCGTGGACGGCGAGCGCGCCCCGATCGGCGGAGTCGGTCGCGCGCGCCGCCGCGCCACGGATGAGCGCCAGCCCCTCGCCGAGGGCGCTCGCGAGTTCCTCGTCTCCGGCGTGGCGCTTCTGGAGGTCGACGAGCCACGTGCGGTACGGCTCGGCGAGGGCCTCGACGGCGTAGACGTAGCGGCCCGGCGCCGGCAAGGAGAACGTCCCGGCCCAGCGGTCGTTGTCGACGTGGCGCATCGGGCTCTCGCGCCAGGGCTCGTCGCCGCGCCGATATCGCAGGAAGGCGACGAGCACGTCGTGGCCTTCCTTGAAGATGTCGGCGGTCACCTCGAGCTCTGCGCCGACCTCGCGCTTGATCGGGTAGCGCCCGCCATCGACGGCGGGCGCGATGGCCTCGATGACGACGGTGCGCGCGGGCGTGTCGATCGGCCGCGGGCTCACGGCAGGCTCACTCGCCGAGATTGAAGCCGAGCGTGGTGGCGAGCGGCCGCAGGCCGTCGTGGGCATCGGGCCGCTCGCGCCAGATCTGAAAGAAGCGATTCTGTGTCGCCCAGTGACCGTAGGGGATGTTGAGGCTCCGCGCGCCGTCGATGAGCGCCGTCGCCCGCTGGACGCGCTCCACGGACGGCTCCTCGGCGATGGCCTCGAGCAGACGGGCGATCGCGCGGCGCAGGACGGGTCGGAGCGAAACGAGATCGAGCTTGAGGCCGAGCGCGCGCGCCTCGCCGGCGGTCTCGAAGACGCGGTCCGGGATCGCGCCGAGCTCGGGCAAGGGCTCGAGGACGCCCCTGACCTCTTGCTCCAGGACATGGCGCGTGACCAGCGCCAGCGCCTCGGGGATCGGCGCGTCCACCTCGCGCAGATCGTGCACCAGCTTGCGGCTCTCCTCCCAGATCTGCCGGTAGGTCGCCTCGAGCTTCTCGAGCGTGGCCCGGATGACGTCGGACAGGACGCGACGGCGCTCGTCGAGGAAGAGGTGGCTCAAGGAGGCGAGGCCGCCCGGAAAGTATTCGTCGAGCCCGCGGACGAGGTCGGTGACGCTCCGGCGGGCGCACCGCTCGAGCAGATCAGCCTTCATCGTGTCGTACGCGGTCTGGTCCGTCCACGGGCCGATGCCGCACGAGAAGTCGTGGCCGCCGAAGTGCACCATCGCGTACACGGCCTCGCTCGTCTCGCCGGTCGCCTCGGCGCCGACGCGAACGCGCCCCACGCGCAAGGACGTGCCGTCCGACGCCTCGCGCGCCTCGTCGAGCCGGCTCACGCGGTAGGCGTAGACCCGCGCGTCCGCCTCGGACGGCTCGCGGAATCCGGCGATCGCGTAGTGCGCCACGACCCGGCTCGGGGTGACGATCGTGGGCCGCACCAGGCGGCGATACACCTCGGCGCCATCGCGAAACGCGGCGACGTTGCTGGGCGCCGCCGCCAGCCGATCGATGAAGGCCTCCTCGAGCTGGCCGCCGCCGAGCTCGTGGAGGTACTGCAGCGCCATCGCCGCGTACCGGAGGATCTGCACGGGCTCGATCGCCGAGATCTCGTCGAAGAACCAGCCGCACGAGGTGAACATGAGTAGGCGATTCTTCTGGAGCTCGAGGAGGCGCCGGGCCTCGACGCGCCCGGCCGCGTCGAGTGGCGCCCGTGCGTGCTCGGCGAAGAACGCGTCGAGCCGTTCCTCGCTCCGATCGAGTACGACCGGGAGGTACGCGTCACGAGCCGCCCACGGGTCCTTGAGGCAGGCGGACGCGCGCGCCTCGAAGAACGGGTCGATCTGGTCGCGAAGCCAGTCGACGGCCTCGCGCAGGGGCGCGCGCCAGCGCTGGTGCCGGTCGGCGCTGGCGGCGCAGCCGCAGTCGCTGCGCCAGCGCTCGACTCCGTGGGCGCAGCTCCACGATGTTCGCTCGCGGATCTCGACCTCGTGGGTGGGCGGATTCGCCGCGAGGAACGCTCCATAGTTGGTGAGGGTCGCGGTCTCGCCGGCCTCGATCTGCTGGACGGCTGCGGCGAGCGCCATCTCGCCGAAGCGCTTGTGGTGGCCGTAGGTCTCGCCGTCGGTGGCGCAATGCACGATCTGGGGCCAGTCGCGCTGGTCTGAAAACGCCGCCTCGAGCCAGGCGACGAAGTGCTCGGCGCGGTCCAGGAGGCCCTCGAATGCGATCGCGCGCGAGATCGGGCCGTCGTAGAAGAAGAGCGCCAGAGATAGCCCGCGCGGGCCGCGCCAGAGATACGCACGGCTCGGATCGATCCCGTCGACGTCTTCCCACGCCTCGGCCCCGAGCGCCCGCACGCGCGCGGCCTGGTGCGGCGCCAGGATCGTGAATCTGACGCCGGCCTCCGCCAGCACCTCGAGGGATTCGTTGTCGACCGCCGTCTCGGGCAGCCAGAGCCCTTCCGGCTCGCGACCGAAGCGCGCGCGGAAGTCGTCGAGCCCCCAGCGCACCTGGGTGACCTTATCGCGGCGGCTGGCCAGCGGCATGATCATGTGGTTGTAGACCTGCGCGATGGCGTTGCCGTGACCGTCACGCGCTGCCACGCTCGCCCGATCGGCCTCGAGGATTTTCCCATACACGTCCGGCCTCTCGCGCGCCAGCCATGCGAACAGGGTCGGGCCCACGTTGAACGAGATCTTCTCGAAGTTGTTGACGATGTCGAGGACCTTGTTGGCCTCGTCGACGCGCCGGGCCGCGGTGTTCGGCGCGTAGCACTCGTCGGTCACCCGCTCGTTCCAGTCGTGGTGCGAGACCGCCGAGTCCTGCACCTCGACCGATTCGAGCCAGGGATTCTCGCGGGGCGGCTGATAGAAGTGGCCGTGGATGACGATCGCGCGGTTCACAGCTCGTCGAGGCCCCTGAGGAACTCGCGGCGCCCGCCGCGAGGCATCACCACCAGCCCTGAGGCGTCGACGTGATAGCGATGCCGGTCGGCGGCGGTGTCGTACCCGATCTCCGCGTCGGCCGGAATGATGTTGAACCGATCGATGATGGCGCGGCGCAGACGCGCGCCCTTGCCGACGCTGGTGTGGTCCATGACGATCGAGTCCTCGATCACCGCGCCCTCGTTGACCCACACCGACCGGCCCAGAATCGAATTACGGATCGTCGCGCGCTTGACCAGCGAGCCCTCGCCGACCTGGGCGTTGTCGACGTCGCCGCCCACGAACCGCGCCGCCGGGCCGGCGTGCAGCGAGCTGCGGATTGGCCACAGGCGGTTGTCGAGGTCGAACCGCGGGGACTCGCCCAGGAGGTCCATGTGCGCTTCCCAGTAGCTCCCGATCGTGCCGACGTCACGCCAGTACGCGAGCTCCTCGTACGGCTTCACGCCCGGGACCTCGTTCTTCTGGAAGTCATAGGCGTAGACGCGTCCGGTGGGCACCAGCTCGGGGATGATCGAGCGGCCGAAGTCGTGGTCGGTCGAACGCCGGGCGTCGGCGACGAGGGCGTCGACCAGCGGCTGGCGCGAGAAGATGTAGTTGCCCATCGAGACGAGCGCGTGCCGGGGATCGCCCGGCAGCGGCGTCGGCTTTGCCGGCTTCTCGTCGAAGCGCACGACCCGTCCGGCGGGATCGACTCCGAGCACGCCGAACTGCGTGGCGTCCTCGATCGGCACGGGCCGGGCGGCGATGGTCGCGTCGGCGCCCGCGTCCTGGTGGAAAACGAGCATCTGGTTCACGTCCATCCGGTAGACGTGGTCGGAGCCGAAGACGGCGACCACGTCGGCGTTGAAGTCGTCGATCAGGTTCAGGTTCTGGAGCACCGCGTCGGCGGTGCCCCGGTACCACGCCGCGCCGACCCGCATCTGCGGCGGGACGACCGTCACGAAAAAGTCCGGCAGCATCCCGCTGGTGCGCCAGGCCAGGCGCAGGTGCTCGATGAGCGACTGGGCCTTGTACTGGACGAGGACGTAGAGCGAGGGCATGTCCGAGTTCATGAAGTTCGAGAGCACGAAGTCGATCAGGCGGTGGCGGCCCCCGAAGGGCACCGCTGACTTGGAGCGTTCGCGCGTGAGCGGCTGCAGGCGCTCGCCGCGGCCGCCGGCCATGATCATCGCGAGCAGGCGCGCGCGCCGCGGCATCGTCCTAGTGGGGCGTCCGCGCGCCCAGACCCCAGGCCGGGTCGAGGTCCGGGAAGCAGAAATCGTCGCGCTCGAGCCGCCGGAGCGATTCCGCCGCGTCGGACGAGAGGGGGGCGCCCGTCTCGAGCCCGCGGGCCATCTCGCACAGGCGCTTGAACTCGGCGTAGTGCTCGGCCACCCGACGCTCGGCGTAGTCGGACGCGGTGCCGGTCGTGATCAGGAACTGCCAGTCGGACGACTGGAGCAGTAGGAGCTCGCGCGTGGCCTGCTTGAGCACGCGACGGAGCTCGGGCTCCCTGCGGTCGGTGAGGCCGGCGAGGTGGCCGACCCACTCGGCCTCGGCGCTGTAGACCCGATCCCACGTCCACTCGGTATCGCGGTTGAGCCACACGCGGTGGTCGCCCCCTTCGCCCCAGGAGCCTTCCGGCAGCGCCAGCGTTGAGCGCGGCGGCACCGCCTCGAGCGCTTCGCCCAGCGTCATGCACGGCAAGCCGGCGCGCGCCATCCCGCGGGCGACGTGCTCGAGCCAGAGCGGCCCCTCGAACCACCAGTGGCCGAACAGCTCCGAGTCGTACGGCGAGCACACGAGGGCAGGGCCGTTGCCCTTGGCCCGGGCCAGGGTGTCGGCGACCACCTCGATGAAGTGGCTCGCTTGCCGGCCGGCCTTCTGGGCCGCGACGTCGGGGTCGTACACCGCCTTGGTACCGAGGTCACCCTGGTTGTCGGTAATCCGCCAGAATCTCAGCCCGCCCGGAAAATGCTTCTTGTGGAACTCGAGGTACGCGTACTCACCAGGGTAGCCGTGCTCGCGGCTCCACACCTGGACGGTGGTCCGTGGATCGCGGAAGAACGCCACCGCCTGACCGGTGCCTCCCCGTGAGGCAACCCGGTAGGGCGCGTAGGGCGACCGCGCCTCGGCCGACGGCGTGGCCGCCACCGGCTCGCTCCGGCTTCCCTTCAGGGGGATGTAGTCGCGGTACAGGAACATCGGTTGCCCGGCGGCGACCAGATGAGCGTCAGCGATGAAATACTCGAGGCCGTGGGCCGCCAGCATCTCCTCGATCCCGGGCCGCATCCGCCGGTCGCGGCCGCTGTCGCGGCCGGTCGGCGGCGTCCATTCGTAACGCGGCCGATAGGCGCATTCCGGCAGCCAGATACCGTGCGGGGCCCGCCCGAAGTGGCGGCGGTGCGTCTCGACCGCGGTGCGCAGCTGCAGGTGGATCGACTCGTCCCGCGCCAGGAGTGGCAAGTAGCCGTGCGTCGCCGCGCAGGTGATGACCTCCACGTGGCCGCCCCGCTGGAGATCGGCGAAGGTGCCCGGGATGTCGCCGCCAATCCGGCGGTGCATCTCCCACATCCGCTCGAAGAATTCCTCCCAGAAGTGGGTCAGGCGTACGATTTCCTTCTGGCCCTCGCGCGTGAAGTGCACGCGGGATTCGGCGCACGCGCGCCGGGCGTTGTCATGGTAAAACGATAACTCCTTCTGGAATTCGGGAGAGGCGAGTTGCTCCGTCAGTACCGGCGAGAGATTGATCGTCCATTTGGGCGATATCCCATCCGCGACCAGACGGTGGGCTGTCTCCAGGAGGGGCAGATAGCACTCGAAAGCCGCCTCGCACAGCCAGTCGCTACCGTGGGGCCAGCGGCCATGATTGACCACCATTGGGAGATGAGTGTGCAGCACGAGGGCGAACGGTGATGCCATGGGGCTTTCATTGGACCGTATGACCGGGCTCGGCGCAAGCTTTCTCCCGGGCGGCGTCACATTCCGGGTCTGGGCGCCCCGGTGTCGGTCGGTGGACGTGATCGTCGACGGCCGCGCCGTCGAGGCGCTCGTGCAGCGCGATGGTGGGCTGTTCGAGGGGCGACTCGAGGGGGTCGCGGAGGGCGCCCGGTACAAGTTCCGGCTCGACGGCACACGCTACCGGCCCGACCCCGTGTCGCGCTTTCAGCCCGAGGGAATCCACGGCCCCTCCGTTGTCGTCGACCCGAACCGTTTCGTGTGGACCGACGCGGAGTTCGCCGGCCATGCACCGGGCGAGCTCGTCTTCTACGAGATCCACGTCGGCGCCTTCACGCCTGCCGGCACCTTCGAGGCCGTCATTCCCCATCTGGCGCGGCTCGCCGACCTCGGCGTCACCGCGCTGCAGCTGATGCCGATCGCCGAGTTCCCGGGGTCGCGCGACTGGGGTTACGACGGCGTCCATCTGTTCGCGCCCCACTCGACGTACGGAGGGCCGCGCGGCCTGCGGCGTCTGGTCGACGCGTGCCACGCGCGCGGCCTCTCGGTGTTTCTCGACGTCGTGTACAACCACCTCGGACCGGAGGGGAACTATCTCGCCGACTACGGGCCGTACTTCACGGATCGTCACAGGACGCCGTGGGGTGAGGCGGTGAACTTCGACGGCCCGGGCTGCGAAGGCGTGCGGCGGCACGTGACCGACAACGGGCGCATGTGGGTGAGCGAGTTCCACATCGACGGCTTCCGCCTGGATGCGGTCCACGCGATCCATGACACGAGCCCGGTCCATGTTCTCACCGAGTTCGCAGATGCGGTCCGCGGCGAGGCCGCGCGCGTGGGGCGGCGCGTCCACGTCGTCGCCGAATCGCACGACAACGACCGGCGGCTCGTCCTGCCCACGAGCGCCGGCGGGCTCGGCCTCGACGCCGTATGGTCGGACGACTTTCACCACGCGCTCCATCGGACGCTGACCGGCGAGACGGCGGGCTACTACCGCGACTTCGCCGTCGACCACCTGTCGCGCGCCATCGCACAGGGGTTCTCGTTCCAGGGCGAGCCGTCCGAGTACTGGGGCCGGCCGCGCGGGACGCCGAGCGCCGACCTTCCCGGCGATCGGTTCGTCATCTACGTGCAGAACCACGACCAGGTCGGCAACCGCCCGCAGGGCGAACGGCTGGGCGTGCTCGTGCCCTTCGAGGCGATCAAGCTCGCGGCCGGACTGCTGTTCGTCACTCCGGCGATACCGCTCATCTTCATGGGCGAGGAATACGGCGAAACGGCGCGCTTTCAGTTCTTCACATCGTTCCTCGACCGCAATCTCGCCGAGGCCGTGCACCGCGGCCGGGCGGAGGACCTCACCCGGTTCGCCTGGCGCAACAGCACGACCTCCGATCCCAACGCGCCGAACACGTTCGTCAGCTCACGGCTCAATCATTCGCTGGCAGGGGCGCCGCGCCATCGCGGCCTTCGCGAGTACTACAAGCACTGGCTGATGCTGCGCCGGACGCACCCGGCACTGGGCACCGAGGGCAAGGAGACGACGCGAGCGACGCTGGATACGGCCGGCGCTGTGCTCACCGTGATCCGCTCGGTTCCGGGCGGCGACGAGGTGAGGCTGCTCGCGAACCTCACGCCGAAGACCCAGGCGTTGACGCTCGAGGGCTCAGGGTGGCGCGTCCTGCTCGACAGCGACGCGGAGCAGTTCGGTGGCACGGGTACCGTCGAGCCCCTGGCCCCCTACCAATGCTTGCTGTACGAAGCGAGGCGCTGAGAGCGTCCTGACTCGTGGCGGGCGGCGTCGATCTGCCTCCATTGACGTCTTGTTCCGGTATGATGGGAGCGGTCGCAGCGGGGGATGAACACGACATGACGATCATCGAAGAGTATCGCGCGAAGCATCCACGGTCGGCCGCCCTCTGGGAGCGGGCGCGGCGCGCGATTCCAGGCGGCATCACCCACGACATCCGCCATCTCGCGCCGTTTCCGACCTACGTCGAGCGCGCCGCCGGCACGCGCAAGTGGGACGTCGACGGCAACGAATACATCGACTACTGGATGGGGCACGGGGCGCTCTTCCTCGGCCACTGTCACCCCGCGGTGGTGAAGGCGGTGCAGGACCAGGTGGCGCGCGGCACGCACCTGGGCGCCTGTCATGAGCTGGAGGTGCGCTGGGCCGAGCTGGTCACGCAGCTCGTCCCGTGCGCCGAGCTGGTGCGGTTCACCATGTCGGGCACCGAGGCGACGCACCTGGCCATGCGCGTGGCGCGTGCCTACACGGGCCGCTCGAAGATCGTGAAGTTCGCGGGCCACTTCCACGGCTGGCACGACGGCGCGGTGGCCGGCGTGAACCCGCCGTACGAGGTGCCGATGTCTGCGGGCGTTCCCGGGGCGACGCTCGATCAGATCGTGATCTGTCCGGCCAACGACATCAAGGCTGTCCAGATCACGCTCGAGCTCGGCGACGTCGCCGCCGTCATCCTGGAGCCGGCGGGCGGCCAGTCCGGGACGACGCCGACGATTCCGGGCTACCTTCAGGAATTGCGCGCACTGACGACGCGCCACGGCGTCGTGCTGATCTTCGACGAGGTCATCACGGGCTTCCGGTATTCTCCGGGCGGCGCCCAGGCGTACTTCGACGTAACGCCCGACCTCACCACCCTCGCCAAGATCGTCGCCGGCGGCCTGCCGGGCGGGGCCCTGTGCGGCAAGCGTCCGCTGATGTCGTTGCTCGCGTTCCGCGGCGATCCCGACTGGGATCGGAACCAGCGGGTGGCGCACGCCGGCACGTTCAACGCGAATCCGACCTGCGCCGCCGCGGCCATCGCGACACTCGAGCTCTGCTCGGATGCATCGCTGCAGGTGCGCGCCAACAAGGCGGGCGACGAGCTGCGGCGCGGCCTCGCCGAGGCGATGAAACGGGCCGCCGCGCCCGGTACCTGCTACGGCGAGGCGTCGATCGTCCACGTCTCGTTCGAGGGCAAGCCGGGCCTGGCCGGCCCGGATCGGCCGCGCCGCTCGAGCCTCTACCACCTCCTGCGCTGCGCGCTCCTGAACAACGGCGTCGATTGCTCGATGAACCACGGCTGGATCTCGGCCGTCCACAACGACGCGGATCTCGAGAGCACCGTGCAGGCGTACGAGCGGGCCTTCAGGGCGATGGCCGCCGAGGGCGCGTTCAAGGGCGCATGACGTCGCGCCGGCGCGCTTTCGGGCCGGGGACGATCGTGTTCGCGCTGACGCTCCTGCTCGCCGGCTGCGTCTACTATCCGACCGTCGGGGACATCGCCGGGGCGCATCTGGCCCCCGAGCGGGGCCGCGTCGTCCGCAACGGCGCCGGGGCGCTCTTCTTCGTGGACATCGCCAACACGGGCATCTCCGAGGACTTCCTGCTTCGGGTGGAGATGCCGGTCGCCAAGCGGGCGCAGATCCTCGGCGCGACCGGCGACGCGGTGGAGAGGCTCACGGTGCCGCCGACCAGTACGCTGAGCTTGCGCGCCGACGGCGAGCGCGTCGCGCTCTCGGATCTGACGCGCGAGCTGAAGGCCGGCGAGGTCGTCATCGTCACGCTCTTCTTCGAGAAGACCGGTGCCGTCGGCGTCGTCTCGTCCGTCGAGTAGTCGCGCGTCCCGCGCCGCGATGTAGACGCGCCCCGCGCCCGTCTGTTATCCTCACGCGTCTGGTGGGCAGGTAGCTCAGTTGGTAGAGCACAGGACTGAAAATCCTGGTGTCGGCGGTTCAATCCCGTCCCTGCCCACCAGTTCTTTCTAGTAGTTGGGCGACCTCGCTCTTCCTTGAAGATTGCGCTTGGAAGTTCGTTCTATTTCTTTTCTCTCGGAGTGCCTCGTAGGATATCCGAGTCTAAGATGAAGTTCTGGCCTGAAGGCAGCATCATGACCTGGATCTTGTCGCTCAGCTTCTGAACCATGGCGTAGCGCACCAACTCCGGAGTAAGAGACGCGGCCAACTTTCTGTTCGCCTCGGCCTCCTTCTCGGCGCGGAATAAAATGGCGCTGCCTTCTCCTTTGGCCCTTTCGATGGCCTGCTGAGCTTTGTGCTTTTCCCCCTCGATCTTTTGTTGTTCTTCCAGGGCGCGCTGCGTGGCTATCTGTTTATCTTCGATAGCCTTCTTGAACTCCGGGTTGAAGTCGATGTTGTCCAGAAGCAGATCGACCACCTCGATCGAAAAGGGAGAAAGCTCTTTCTCCAGTCTTTCCCGAACGGCCTTTCTGATGTTTTCGCGGTTGGGTGCAATCTCGACGCTCTTGTATTTCACGGTTTCATCTTTGAAATTCTGAATGACCCTCGATTCAACGAGGACATTGAAAAAGTTGGGGCCAACGGTCCGATAGAGCTGTTGGATCGTTTGAGGAGAAACGCGAACATTCAGACTTGCTCTGACAAAGACATCCTGGCTTTCTTCACTGAAGGCGTTGAGCTTATCGAACACGCGGCGCTGCACCTGGATGTTGGCAAGGAGGACGTCGCGCCAGGGCGCCACAAACTGGAGTCCCTCGCCGATCTGGCCTTTGATGCCCCCAAACTCATAGACGACACCGATATGGCCGGCCGGCACTTGATGGACGGAGGCGAAAAGGGTGCTCAGGACCATGAGCGCAAGGATCAAATAGCCTGCCGGCTTCAGGAGACTGGCCAGATAAAGGATCCGGGATTGCCGGTAGTCGCGGATCTCCGGCAAGTTCCGTTTGGCGGTGAAAAGGAGCACGGCGACACCCGTGAGGATGACCATCCAGATGACATACCGCATCGGCTATTCCTTCCTTGAGGCTGGACTAGGTCGCCCGCCACTCGGCTCGTCGGACGCGCGCGACGATCTGCCTAAAGAGGGTCCATGTCAAGCGGCTTCTGGCAAGCTGGGTTCCCTGGCTTCCTGCCAGGATCACCCGAAGGTGCTCGGCCACTGGAGCGATCGCGTTGGACCTTACCTATCGGAAGTCGGGCGACAACTGGCTATTCGATGACGTGAAGGTGAAGAAATCGACGCTGCCGCAAGGACAGGATGCGGTGGCGCAGCGGTGCATCAAGGAGTCCGCACGCGCGACGACGTTCCCGGTCGACTCGAAGCAAGAGTTGGAGAAGGCTGCCGAAGAGTTCATCGTTCGATTGGGCTGGCCTGTTCCGCTGCCCGCGGCCGGCACTCAGACGTCGCAGGACCAGATCGCCCGCATGATCGGCACGGGCGGCGTGATCACGGTCCGGGCCGTTCGGCATGCGTGTCCAACCCCAATTATCTCTACGGGCTCAAGTGCGAAGCGAGAAGCACTGGCGGCAACATCGACTGCGAGGAAATCAGCTCCAACGTCTGTGCTGTGACGAAAACGGTGTGTCTGCGCGGTATCTTTGGTGGGACGAGCGGGGTGGTCATCTGGTGACTGCTCTCAGCAGCGAATGCGCACACGTCCGTGTGGGAGGTGCTGGACAACGGCGTTCCGTTAACTGACCCTTCGTCCTATCTTCCATAAAGCGGCACCCTGGGAGATGCCTGCTCGTTCGAGATTGATGACCTCGCTTCGGCGCAGGTTCGTGAAACATGAGGTCCGGGACGGCCGCTGCGCTACAGGCCCTCGCCCTGCTCGTATTTCGTCGCGACGGCCAGGAGGTCGCGAGCTTTCGCAAGACGTGGCGCTCGGAGGCGAGTGAGCGTCTGCGCCGATCGATGAGCGCCGCGAGCGCGGGCGAGACGCGGCTGTCTCGTATCGGACCTGATGACGAGCGGGACTACCCCGGCCGGATCCGCAGGATTCGAGTCTACTTGGGCGAAATCGAGTATCGTACCGAGCAGCGCCAGCGCCGGAGGCCATCCCCATCGAGGGCGGCTCGGCGACATCACGACGAGCTTCGGCGTGGCATTGCCGCGCCCCGCGTGACCGAAGCCCGTGAAGCGCATCGGCGTGGCGCGAGCCGACACCAGCACGGGAGGCGACGACCATGACACTTGGATCTCGACGCACCTCCTACCTGCAGCTGGGCCTGGCGGTCCTGGGCCTCACGACCTTCGCGCTCGGCGTTCCCGCGGCCTGGGCGCAGATCGCCGTCTCGGCCAATGACAACAAGATCGTCAACGTCGACGGCACCAACCAGATCGTGGAGAACCCGCGGCCCGACACGGCGACCATCATCGACCTCGGCGTGTCGCCTCCCAGGGTTCTGGGGCAGCTCAATGTCCCGAACTCGGTGGTGGGACCGCCCGAGAACGTCGCCATCGCACCGGACGAGAGCATTGCCCTGGTCGCCGCGTCGACGAAGATCGATCCGACCGATCCGAAGAAGACCACCTCCGACAACCGGCTCACCGTTATCGATCTCAAGGCCTCGCCGCCCGCCGTGATCGCCACCCTGGAAGTCGGCACTTCGCCCACAGGGGTATCGTTCAGCCCGGATGGCAAGCTAGCCCTGGTCGCCAATCGCGGCGAGGGCACCGTGTCGGTCCTGACCGTCGCAGGGAAGACCCTCACCTTGATCGGCAAGGTCATGCTTGGCGACGCGAAGTCCGGCCCCTGCCATGTGGCGTTCACCCCCGACGGAAAGCGTGCGCTGGTGACCCGCGACGGCGATCATCGCATCTCCGTGCTGAGCGTCGATGGTGTCAAAGTCGAGGACACCAAGGCGTATATGGTGGCCGGCATCCGCCCCTACAGCATCTCCATCAGCCCCAGGGGCGACGTGGCGGTGCTCACCAACCAGGGGGGCGGCCAGGGTGACACCGACATACTCTCTGTCATCGACCTGAAGAAGAGCCCACCGCGCATCGTCGATTCCGTCTCGGTCGGGCAGATCCCCGAGGCCGCTGTGTTCTCGCCCGACGGCTCGCACGTGGCCGTCACCATCCAGAACGGGTCGCAGCGGCCAAAGACCCACCAAGCCTACAACGAGGGCGGCCTCCTCATGGTCTACCGCGTCGACGGCACCAAGCTCACCCTCGCCGCGCAGGCCAAGGTCGGGGGTTGGACCCAGGGCGTGGTATGGAGCAAAGACGGCAAGACGCTCCTGTCGCAGGGCATGCTGACCAAGGCCATCGATATATTGAGTTTCGACGGCAAACAGCTCAGGGTCACCGGCAGTATCAAGGTCGACGGCGGCCCCGCCGGCATCCGCTCCGCCGAAAGGTAGTGATCGTCCAGGCGCCGGGCTCGTCAGCCTGGCGGACGGCGGATGACTCTCCGCCCGAGGTGTCCCTCGAGGCGTACGGGCGGAGCGGCGCCGGGACGATGATCGCCTGGACCACGCCTTCCTGAATCCCTTAAGCGGCCGGCCGCGGCTCGATCCGATGGAGCACCCACGGGTTCCGGGTGGCAGTACTCTTCTGCTTGGCGTCGGTGAAGGCGCGCCGGGCCTCAAATGTGCGCGCCGTCAGTTCTAGTGGAAGCCTCTCTCGACTCTCCGCGCCCATGAGGTGGGCAGAAAGATGGCTTCTCGATGAGACACGTGCGAGGCCTTCCCGCATCGCTCCTCGTGATGACCCTGACGTTCGCAACTGCCTCGGGCGCCGGCGCGTCCGAAGGCCAGATGACGTGGGGTCTCCACTTCTCGCCGACGCCCACCTGGTTCGACCCGGCCGAGATGTCGGCAACGGTGGCGTCGTACAACAGTCTTTACGCGCTGCACGACGCGATGATCAGACCGAGCCCGGGTCAGCCGATGGCCTCGGGCGTGGCCGAGTCGTGGAGCGCCTCGGCCGACGGGCTTGTCTATGAGTTCGTCCTCCGCAAGGGTGTCAAGTTTCACAACGGCGACCCGGTCAGCGCCGAGGACGTCAAGTTCTCGTTCGAGCGATACCGGGGCCTCGCGAACAAGATGCTCAAGGACAGGGTCGCCGGCGTCGAGGTTCCCGATCCCGGGCGAGTCCGTTTCCGGCTCAAGCAAGCGTGGCCGGACTTCCTGACCTTCTATTCCAGCGCGACCGGCGCGGGCTGGATCGTGCCGAAGAAGTACATCCAGAGGATCGGCGACGACGGGTTCAAGAAAGCCCCAATCGGCGCCGGCCCGTATCGATTCGTCTCGTACACCCCGGGTGTGGAGATCGTCCTGGAAGCCTTCGACGGATACTGGCGGAAGGCGCCGGCTGTGAAGCGGCTCGTTTTCAAGGCGATCCCGGACGAAGCCACGCGCCTGGCCGCGCTGAAGCGCGGTGAAGTCGATGTCGCGTATGGCATGAGCGGGGCTTTGGCCGAGGAGATCAGACGAACCCCGGGACTGACGTTGAAGCCGGTCGCTGGACAGGTCGTGGATTGGGTCAACTTCACCGATCAGTGGGACACGAAATCTCCGTGGCACGATCGACGCGTGCGATTGGCCGCCGTCTACGCCCTCGACCGACAGGCGATGAACCAGGCCGAGCGACTCGGCTTCGCCAAGATCACCTGGAGCCTGGTGCCCCCGAGCTTCGAGTTCTACTGGCAGCCGCCGGGTTACGGGTACGATCCTGTCAAGGCCAAGCAGCTTCTCGCCGAGGCGGGATATCCCAGCGGCTTCGACGCGGGAGATTATTTCTGTGATGCCGCGCTCTCCTACATGGGAGAGCCGGTCGTCAACTACCTCAATGCCGTCGGCATTCGCGTGAAGCTCCGGGCCATCGAGCGAGCGGCCTTCCAGAAGGGGTGGACCGAGAAGACTTTTCGAGGTCTGATCCAGGGCGGCAACGGTTCCTTCGGGAACGCGGCCACCAGAATCGAAGCCCTGGTGATCGGCGGCGGCACCTACGTCTACGGCAGCTATGCCGACATCGACGGACTCTTCCGAGAGCAGGCCGCCGAGCTGGATCGCAAGAAGCGCGAGACACTCCTGCACCGTATCCAGCAGCTCATCTTCGAGAAGGTCGTGGTTGCGCCGATCTGGCAGAACGTCCCGCTGAACGGCGTCGGGCCGAGGGTCGAGGAGTCCGGGATCGGGCTCGTCGCAGGCTATATCTTCTCCGCGCCGTATGAAGACGTGAGACTCAAGAGCAGGTGACCAGGCACACTACGACGCGACGGCAACCGCGGCAACGTCCTCAGGACCCACCGCTGGGTCGGACAACTGTGTCCAAAGTGTGACGTTGCACGAACAGCTCGCCTCTGCGGGTAGACTTGCCACAAACTCGCGCCATTCCTGTTGGGCCTTTGCGCCCCGGCGTGATGAGCTCATTTCGTCACCTCAACCCCCCAGGAGCGAGACCCATGTGCAGGCACTGCGACGCAGGGCTCCAGCAACCCAATCTCACATCTCGGCGCACTTTCCTGAAGGCCACGGCTGCGACCGGGATCGCCGGTGCTGGATGGGGTTTGTTCGGATCGCCTGCTGCTGACGCGCAGGCCACGGCAGCGCCTTCTGGCTCCGGCAAGCCCGGCCGCCGCTACGTCATTCGCGGCGGCGCCGTTTTGTCGATGGACCCCGGGGTGGGCGATTTCGCGCAGGCCGCCGTCCTGGTCGAGGGCAAGAAGATTGTCGCTGTCGGCCCCAAGCTTGACGCCCCCGGGGCCGCGGTGATCGACGCGCGCGGCAAGATCGTGATGCCGGGCTTCATCGACACGCATCACCACCAGTTCGAAACGGCGCTGCGCGGCTTTCTGGCCGACGGGCTTCTGGCCCACGACGGTAAGCCGCGCAGCGCGATCAACTACTTCGATTACGTTCTGGGCAAGTTCGCGCCGGTGTATCGGCCCCAGGACGTGTACATCAACGAGCTCTTCGGCTCGTTGAGCCAGCTCGACGCGGGTGTTACCACTGTGCACGACATCTCGCAGATCCATCACTCACCGGAGCATTCTGACGCCGCGGTCAAGGGGCTCGTGGACGCCGGGCGACGCGCCGTCTTCGGCTACTTCGAAGGGCAGGGCGAGAAGACCAGGTATCCAGGCGACGCGGCGCGCATCAAGACGCAGCATTTCTCTTCCAACGATCAGCTCGTCACCATGATGATGGGTGGGGAGATCTACCGGCCGGGCTACGAGAAGGCGTGGGAGATTGGGCGCCAACTCAATCTGCCGATCGCGGCGCATATCGTGGGCCCACTCGGGATGAGCGAGACGTTCGACAAGCTCGCCGCCGCGGGGCAGTTCGGTCCGGACAATCTGTTCATCCACATGACCGGCATCTCCGAGACGGGCTGGAAGGCGGTCAAGGAGGCTGGCGCCGGCGTATCGATCGCCTTTCCGATCGAGATGACCATGCGCCACGGCATGCCGCCGATCCTGAAGACGCTCGAGATGGGCATCGAGCCGTCGCTGAGCGTGGACGTCGAATGCACCATGACGGCGGACTTCTTCACCCAGATGCGCTCAGCCATGACGCTGCAGCGCGCTTTGGTAAACCAGATGGCGATCGAAGGCAGGAAGGATCTGCCCGAGTTGCTCACCTCGCGCGACGTCATCCGCTTCGCGACGCTGCAGGGCGCGAAGGATCTCAAGCTCGATCGCAAGGTCGGCTCGCTCACCCCCGGCAAGGAAGCCGACATCCTCTTGCTCGCCGCGGACGCCATCAACGTCGCCCCGCTCAACCACGTGCCGGGCGCCGTGGTCACGCTGATGGAGCGTTCCAACGTCGAGACCGTGATCGTCGCGGGCAAGGTGCGCAAGTGGCAGGGGCGCTTGCTGGACGTGGACCTGGGCAAGCTGCGCGCGGAGCTGGAGGCCTCGCGCGACTATCTGTTCAAGGCGGCGGGGGTGAAGACGGATCTGTTTCGGGCCTAGCTACGCCTTTTCCGCTCGAGCGCTTCCGGATTCACCACGTCGATCGGCTTGCCCGCGGCCCACGCCAGCAGCCGCTCGACTCCGCCGGCGTAGATGCCCTCGTACCCTTTCTGTTCCGCGTAGCCGAGGTGGGGCGTACACAGCGCATTGTTCATCGTGAGCAGCGGATGCGCGCCGCCGACGACGGGCTCCGTTTCGTAGACGTCCACCGCCGCGAAACCCGGGCGGCCCTTGGCCAGCGC